>NZ_CP113913.1:1929125-2250646 GCF_029395355.1 Bifidobacterium sp. ESL0800 | reverse complement strand
CCGCCGCATACCTCGACCGCACGCTGGCCCTCTACGAGAAGGACGCCTCGTGAGATTCGGCGTATTCAGCGGCCTGCTCTGGGGCCTCGACACCGTCGTTCTCGGCATAGCACTCACCATGCTCCCGTTCTCCGATCCGTCCCAGAGCGCGTCCGCAGTCGCCATAGCCGGCGCCTTCCTCCACGACGCGCTCTGCGCCGTATGGCTACTCGTCTATATGGGAGCACGCGGGCGCCTGAGTGCCACGATAAAAGCCCTCAAAACCCACAGCGGGCTCGCGGTCATGGCAGGTGCCCTGCTCGGCGGCCCCATCGGCATGACGGGCTACCTCATCGCCATCAACAACATCGGTGCAGGCTACACCGCCATCATCACCGCGTGCTACCCCGCATTCGGAGCCGCACTGTCGTACGTAACCTTTAAAGAACGTATGAGCAAAGGGCAGATCTGCGCGCTGCTGGTCGCCCTCGCCGGAGTCATGGCCGTCGGCTTCCTTTCCTCTGGAGATTCAACACTGGCGAACCCTGTAACCGGCCTCATCGGCTCCATACTTGCGGTCGTAGGCTGGGGGTCCGAAGCCGTGCTATGCGCCTGGGGTATGCGCGACAACGCCGTCAGCAACGACACCGCCCTGCAGATCAGGGAAACCACCTCGGCAATCGCCTACGCCCTGATCGCCCTGCCCCTGTTCGGAGCGTGGAAATTCACCGCACACGCGATACCACACCTCCCCACCGCCGTCATCCTCCTCGCCGCGCTCGCAGGAACGGCGTCGTACCTGTGCTACTACAAAAGCATCGAGGTCATCGGGGCCGCGCGCGCGATGGCCCTCAACATCTCATACTCCGCATGGGCCATCATCTTCGGATTCGTCCTGCAAGACGCCAAACCAAACGTCGCGACGATAATACTCTGCCTGCTTATCCTCGTCGGCACCATCCTCGCAGCCTCGGATTGGAACGAGCTGCTCCGTGCCGGCAACAGATAACACACGACGAATTCACCGACGCAATAAATACAGGAAGAACGACGACAAGGTAATCCCGTCCACGATGCCGCCTTGCGCGATATAGCGTTTGAGATCGGACTCGGCGACCCAGCGCATATGCGAAAGCTCCCAATCGATTCCAGGCCGGCAATCCGTTTCCGTTCGCCGAGCATACGACGGCGAACGCCCGCCGTCACCGCTTTCCTCCGGTACTTTTTCCACATCACCGCTTTCTGCCGGCACCTTGGCCAAGGCTTCCCGACGCTCTTCGTCACTGGAAAACTCAACAGCAGTGACCGCGATATTGTCTCGCAATACGCCGGCATCAGCATGGATGATCTGCAAAAACCGAATCTGCCCGACATCGGAGGAAATCCCGGTCTCTTCGTGCAGTTCGCGCACCGAGGTCTCCTCGATCGTCTCGCCCGGCTCGCCCATACCGCGCGGAAACTCCCATTCCCACTGTCCCACCGAAGCCCGCCAGTGACGTGCAACAAGGTAACGGTCCTCGAAGTCAGGGCCTTCTGCAGCTTTGATTACCGCAACGCACACGGCTCCCGGCCGGTCGTCCTTGACCGAAGCGAAATGGAGGGTCATCTTTTCGCCGGTCCGCTTGGCCACGGCGCCCACCGCCGTCACAGTGAAATCCGCACCGCCCTGCTCGCGGAAAACCTGACGTTCGTTACTCAGTTTGAGGGGCGCCTCGCCGTCCTCAACCCTGAATACGTCATCGTTTACCTCAGATTTTCCTGACATATTCAAGCCTCCATATCCTAGATACCTCTGAACACACAACCTATGCATGGATAATAATGTTTATCACAAGAATAGCGGAATACACATTGCCATACTATTTTCGACATGGCGGGTAAAAATTGACGGATCCCATATTTAATCACCCATCGATAAGAACCGTTTCCCCGCTGGATTGCACTTCTTTCTTCCACCGATGAAGATTAATAAAACTGGGAAGCGTAGAAATAATCCACGAAAGGAAAACCATCAAGACCAGAGGCAACGCGTTGCCAGGCAAAACCAGATCAATCAGCACTGCCACGAGAGCAAGCACCAATGCAAGCGCCGTGTCCTCCTTCAACCCAATATCCTGACTGGAAAGCGTATGCTGACTGCCGGCTTGCAGAATACAGTACCCGACATCACGGGTATTCCCCCTGTCGGCGCCGTTCAATCGCCACCTTTCAATCGCCCCACGCGATTCGTAACAGAATGTTTGGAACTTGCTATGTGGCATGTGACGAAGCGTGTCCGTTACCGGTCCGAACAGGGTATGAATACCATTCGTCTGGGTTTCTCCACCGTTCTCTGTATTTTTGCCGTTCGCGCCTTTTTCTGCATTGTCCATACTCTTAGAAGCCTTCCTAGCCAATTCCCTGACACGATCGAGGAAACAGTTATCCACATAGATTTGCCCGTCAAGATCGTCGGTATCGATGTCTTCGGGAACCGTTTTCCATCCCAAACGACGTTTTGACCAGCACCATGCAACACAAGCGCCTTTTTTGATATTTTTCCAAGTCTTGCCGACGAAGGAAACATTTTGTTCCCGAGGTCGCTCTTCTTTGTTGCTGACGTAAATCAGATTGCAAAAGCCGTCTCCGAATTGGCTCTCTTCACGCTCTTGTGTTGTCGCTGAATCATCGCTTTTGTTTGCCTTCCCATTACCAGTAACGGTTTGAGCTCTATTAAGTTCACGTTGCGGCGCTTCTTGGACATCGGCTTTCAGACATTCGCCAATATGGTCAGCCATGGCTTTCTGATAGATGTATTCATACCAACCCTCAAACCATTTCTGTTCCTTATGCTTTTCGTCTTTATTTTTCTCGTTTTTGGTGCCGTCACCGTTTTCGTAAATATCTTTGAAAAGCTCCAGCGCCTGACTGCGAGCGCATATATTGTTTTCGACCACTATTCGCGCCGTCACCGCTCGCCTTTTATCAGAATCGCACTCAGAAATCCAATCGGTAACGGCCTTTCGTTTTTTCATATCTTTGGGTAGAACAGGTATCTTCACACCAACGTCATCGTAGGAATCCGCGTCATAGACAAAGCCTTTAGCAGCCTCTTGAACCGGAGCGGATTGAACCACGTTCTTGAATCTTTCTGCAAACTGATGGTTCTTTTGCTCCTGATAAATAATTTCCCCACGTTTTTCGGCATCAAGCCATTCCTGCCAGCGCATTGCCAGAAAATCGAACCATTGCAAGGCACGGGTTTTGCCACCGTAAAGGGCTTGCGCATCCTCTATGGATATCCCGGATTGTTTTGATCGAATGGAATCCTGTATACTCAGAGTCTTCAGGAGCGCACCAACCAATGTGCGGGCAACCGACCCGGAGCCTATCCCCGTTTCGCCACACACCTTTTGTTTTTGCACTAAATCACACACTTGAGATTCATCCGGATTCACTGATCTGGCACTAAGATGGGTTCCCCACCCCAGCGAAGCCCCCTTAAATTCAGGTGACAGCCCAAGCAACCTGCCATCCAACGTACAATAGGTCTTCTCCTTGGTTTGGATTTTTGCAGCTTTACTGGCGCCTTCCTGCTTATCCGTATTCTTGCGATTTTCAGGCCCGGCAATAAATGAAACCAGACTTTGTTCAAGAGTGTGTTCCATTCCGGAAACCACCAGCTTCGCGCCGTCCTTATAAGAGGTCCCGAGTATGCCGTTAACCGCTTTCGGCCCAAGCGCAACAAAGAACACTCCGTCAAAAAGATCGGCAACAGTGACGACAATCCTAGGCGCATACAGATACGCCGTACGGATGATGCCGGCAAAGCAAGAGGCGAACTGCGGATAACTGTTCAGAAACCTCTCACAATTGCTTTTACCGGCCGATTGTGACCATAGTCCGTTAGCGAGTTGAGCTTGTTTCGACGCTTCAGAATCGGATATCTTGCCCGCCTCGCCGCCCAATACCCCGTTGGCAGGTATCTTCAACGAATCGGCAATCCGTATCCACTGCTTCAGCTGCTCCATAGAGTCGAAATTCGCGACCATTGTCGTCTGTTCAAATTTATCCATAGAGCTTAGTGTAACGAACTACGATTAAAAGTAATAAAGATTCACAGACTGCTAGCCTGATCAATGGTAGTCGATACCTTATTATGACGCTGGGGACCATTTCCCGGAAAAAGATATTTAGCCATAACAGCTGCGATGCCGACAACCTCGACAGCCAGACCGCTGATAAAAGCAATCAGAACCGAACCTAGCTGCGTATAAGTTTTAAACCAGAAAAGAGCTACAACAACCAGTATAGAAACTCCGATGCAAATGGAAGTTGCCCATAACCCCCAATTTAAAAATTTCTCGCGATCTTCAGTAGCATTTTGCAATGCCTTAAGATCCTCTTTGTCGAATTCATCAAGAACAGACGGCAAAGAAATTTGTGGAGCTGCATCTGGTTGCGGGTATAGGCCAGTATCATTCACGACATCACAATCGTCAGTGTCATTTTTGCCCATGAGAAACTCACTTCCCTCATTCTGCATGAGAAGACAGTTTGGCGCGTCGATCTATGTTGGTCAGACGCCTATTTACTGCTGCGACAGAAACATCGAACAGCCGTGCCATCTCACTTGGTGTTTTCTTTTCCTCACGCAATTCTTCTATTTTTGATTCTGGCATCAATAAAGCCGCCGCAAATTCATCAGCAAAGAACTCATGAGGAAAATAATCATTTCTCTGATCCTTGCGACGTCCTTTTGCAAACTCAGTATCCTGCTTATCGTCATTGAACCCGAATTCAGAATTTTTTGCCAACTTTGACTGTTCTATATAATGTCCAAGTTCGTGAGCAAGAGTAAATCGCCTTCTTATTCTAGGCTCTTCAGCATTGGTATATGCATGAGCCTGCGAATCATCCGCCCTTTTTACAATTGCGCCTGATAACCGCCCAGGCAAATTCGAAGTAGTCAGAGGCAAAACATTCTCCATCAAGCATATCCGTGTAATATCAACCGGAAGACTCTGATCCCAATTTTCGTCCAATACATTTTGTGCCTGCTCCTGTGCATGCTGCCAAACATACTTCATTGTTTTAGCCTCCTTTTTAAGATATAGTTATTCAACTATACTCGTAGCGCATGATAACGTCCAGTTAGTTGTACACTTTTATTTATTCAATCTTATGCATCGCAGATCTATTCATCTTCAACGAGCGTCGAATTTAATGCATTTTTACTTTATCGAGATAGCTTCTCATAAGAGCCGTAATTTTCTTTAGCTCTTGCCTATGAATCGCGATAATGATAATCAGAATTATACATTGCACTAAAATAGATTTAACACCAAATTGGGCAATACAGATTTGAAGTAGTAAAAGGATATTCGTAACAATTGTCTGGAACAGACTAAACTTCATTTTTATATATTTTCGCATGGCTACGAGGCGAGTAATATAGACGCATCCATATCCAACTGCAGTGGCTACAGCAGCACCAAATGCTCCAAAAGAAGGGATAAGGAGGAAGTTTAATATAAGATTAATAGCCGCACCAGCAATTGTTGTATAAGAAATTACTTTCGTATCCTTTACAGCAGTAAAAACCCCTCCAATAAACTGGCTCATTGTGTCAAAGACTACAGCCAATAGGATAAATGGCACGTAATGCCAAGCTTCAAAAAACTCTTTTGCATAAAGCATACGAGCAAGCGGAATATCCAGAATAGTCAATATTGAGCTGACCGTTATGATCGCAAAATTCATTAGGGTATAAGTTTTACCAAAAAAACCGTCATTATCATGCAAATCATATTCGTTAACGGCCGAAATTGACCATGCTTGGGAAAAAATATTTCCAAACATTGATAGGATACTCGGAATCTTATAAGCGACAGCGTATACACCACTAATAGCAACTCCATACATCGCTGAAATAATATAACGATCGGCCGCGCTATTTATCCACCAAGAGACGACGCCGAAGATAAGAGGAAAACTGTACCCAATCATTTCCCTACGAACTCTTGATGATACATGAAGTTTTAGGCATCTAAAAAGTTGTGCTGCCCCAAAAAGATATATCAGCCCTATTAGAGGACCAATTGAATTTGCTAAAAGATAACCATTTAAACCCCATTTAAACACGAGTAAAAATAGAATATTAAATGTAAGTGTAGCTACTGAATTAATAATGCTCGCAACTGCTACTTGTTTGACGCAATCAATTCCTCGACAATATAAAGAGAAGGTGCTAAAGCCAGCTTGCGAGAAAAAAGTCAACGTCAAGAAAAACAGGTATTCATTTTTTAACCCTGGAATGTTGAATAAGGATACACAGAAGGAACCAAATGCAACAACGACAGTTCCAATGATAAATATTTGTAGCGCAACATTGAATACTTCTTTGTTGTCATATTTTTTGTCTAAAGCATATCTCATTGCAGCATCTTGTATGTCTAATGTTGCAATTGGTATAAGAAACATTACCGTTGTTGTAATAAGATCAGATATGCCATAATCAGCAGTAGAAAGAATATTCGTGTAAAGTGGCACCAAAAAAAAGGATAGAGCTTTCGGTATGAAACCACTTAACGCAAAGAAACCCAAATTCTTTGAAAGGAGCTTATATTTTTCTTTCACTACTCTACCCTTTTAGAATTCAAACACCCCAACTTTTAGCTTTACAGCTATTTACTCCTTTTATTGTTAAACCACGTAACAAAAGGTTTGAAATTTCGCTGCGACCAGCAGGCACAAAGCAGAGCAAAAAATGAAACAATCTTATGAGGTATCCATGGATATGTTCGTATGATGTCTCGACGCCAACGAAGAAATACAGCAGTCTCACTTGGTATCCATGAACCGTTAAAGTGATGAATCGTACAGGAATTTTTAGTCAAATTTATCTCTGAAGTTTCAAAATCCTTTGGACAGAAAAAATCTGACGGATATAGAGTAAATCCATCAATTGTTTGCTTCTCTCCATTCAGTATCAGGCCTTTTTCTATGCAGGCATCCGTAATATATGTAACATTCGTTGTCAAATTGAAGGAACCATCTGGATTCACAAACGTGCGGTTATCATAATCAGCAAGCAAACGAGCGAAAAGAGGAAAACCCCTTTCGCTAGCCATAAGACCTGTAGGAATTTTTGTTTTCGATTCAAACCCAGAAAAAGCCTTTTCAGAGAGAAATTTGTCCAACGATGAAAGCACTTCTACATCTGTATCCATATATATGCCGCCTTCATGTACAAGAACCCACAACCGGGCATAGTCGCTGACAAATGCCCATTTTTTGGCTTCATAAGCTTCACGACAATATCGACTTTGAGAAAAGTCGAAATTCGATTCATCCCAACGGACAATCTCATAATCCGGGCAATATTTCTTCCAAGAAGCCAAGCACTTTTCAGCCAATGCCGGAAGAGGTTTACCCCCAAACCATATATAATGAATCACTTTCGGTATCATTTTATATCCATTCTCATTTACAGAATTTTGACATTATATCGGCCGCATACCGCCCTGCATCTGTAGTCCAACTTCTATATCGCCAGAACATTCTTATTATTTATAGATAAGGCAGACACATTGACAACCCATTCAATTATGCCGACAAAATAGATGCTATACGCTTGCTTGCTTTACCATCGCCATAGGGATTAGACGCATGAGACATGGCAAGATATTCAGATTTATCAGACAACAGTCGAGAAAACTCGTTGTAAATAGTCTCCTCGTTAGTACCCACCAGTTTAAGTGTGCCAGCCTTTATGCCTTCAGGCCGTTCAGTGGTATCGCGCATCACAAGAACCGGCTTACCGAGGCTAGGGGCTTCCTCTTGGATACCACCTGAATCTGTCAAAATTAAATACGAAGCTGCCATAAAATTATGAAAATCAAGAACACCTAATGGATCAATAATGCGCAACCTATCAAAACCATCCAACTCTTCATGCGCTGCCTTACGCACGGTAGGATTCATATGAATCGGATACACGGCTTTTGTATCAGGGTGTTCCTCCATGACACGACGAATAGCCCTGAACATATGATGCATGGGCATTCCGAGATTTTCACGGCGATGTGCTGTAATAAGAATAAGGCGACTACCCGCAGCCCAATCGAGTACAGGATTAGAATAATCCGACGTGACTGTTGTCTTTAAGGCATCAATCCCCGTATTCCCAGTAACCCATATTCTTTCTTTTGGTTTTCCTTCCGAAATTAAATTCTGCCGACTCACCTCTGTAGGTGCAAAATACCACTTGCAAACCAAATCAACTGCTTGACGATTGAACTCTTCTGGCCAGGGGCTATCTAGGTTATAGGTCCTCAAACCAGCTTCAACGTGACCAACAGGAATATGCAAATAAAAACAGGATAATGCTGCTGCAAATGAGGTCGTTGTATCTCCATGCACAAGCACGACATCGGGACCCCAAGATTCCAAAACTGGCTTTAACTTATTCAATACACTACATGTCACATCAAATAGAGTTTGGCCTGGTTTCATAATAGAAAGATCATATTCGGGGACTACGCCAAATACAGATAGGACCTGATCAAGCATTTCACGATGTTGCCCAGTAACACACACGGCTACATCGAACTTATCCGGATAGGCCTTAAGCTCTTTTACAAGTGGGCACATTTTGATTGCCTCGGGACGAGTACCAAAGACGAGCATTACTTTTTTCATTTTAGACATGTTCCAGGCTCCTTGTCATGCTCGGTTTATTATCGAATTTACGTTTAAAAAGTCGATATGCCAGATGGGTCGTGCAAGATGAAACGCCTACTGAAACTAGATGCACTTCATCGGCGGGGCAGGTCTCAAATACTTGTTGAGTCTTGTCCTGCACGATGACGCCACTCCCCTATCTGTTGCTCTGCCCATACTATTTTTTTCAAGCTACATTAAGCGCCTGACAATAATACGTCGATTTCGAAAGGCGGCTGCACCATCATTGTTGTTTAGTTGACTGGTTTAGTCGGATGCCTCGGAGGAGTGTTGTAACTTCTCTGTCGGTGTCAGCTAGCCGAAAGCCAAGTGCGCGGGCGTTGGATTCTTACGTATAAGCTGACATAGAGATCTGGCCGCTCGGTGTCGATGTAAACGTTGAGGTCGATCTTCCTGTTGATTGAGCTCACTGTTGTGGTTGATATGGAATCGTAGAGTGTGAATCTCAGTATGGCGAACACGCTCTTGGCGAAGGCGGTGTCCTTAACGGGCCCGACGGCGTAGCCGACTATCGACCGGTCAACCCAAGCCATGAGCAGCCAAGTATACCACTAACCATGACCAAGACGCACGCGTAAATCAGGTCGCCGGATAGGCGTGCATGGCATAGCCGTCGAACTCGTGGCTGAAGATGTTGGGCATGACACACCCATCTATCTTTCTCAATCGGTTTTCTTGTCAGCGTTTGAAAACGTAGACAGTAAAGGGAGTCGCGCCTCATTCAAATTCCAAACCCAAGTGCACAAGACTCCGGACACTACCAATTCAAACCTACTTGAATCAAAATATATTACATTAACTTACAAGCTTTAGTCCTTCAGCCTAATGATTCAACAATCAAACGGAGTTTCTTTTTTCTCTTTTATGATTAAAAAACTGATTGAACCGAAATCGTGCTTCAACTAATTCAACAACACGAAACAAGTAAACTACTTAACATCCCTTGAAGGCATATACTGTCTTAGAGCGAGAAAATCTAATACAGCAAAGAATAGCTTTTGCATAGACTTCGTGAGGAGCAACCAAGTAATATGGACATTAAATCTAGCAGCGATGAACCGCTCGTCTCCGTTATAATTCCGGCTTTCAACGTCGAAGAATATATAAGCAATTGTCTAACAAATGTGCTGGAACAAACTTATAGCAATTTACAAATTATCGTTGTCGACGATGGGTCAACAGACACTACTGGACTTATCTGTGATAAGTGGAGTACTCGTGATCCACGAATAACAGTTGTACATGAAAAAAATAGAGGTCTATCAGGCGCTAGGAATCACGGGGTTTCCAAAGCTATCGGGGAATATATTCTTTTCCTCGATGCAGACGATACGTTGGATCCTGAAACCATAGCTTCGACAACAGCCCTCGCAGCTTCTTCGAATAGCGAATTGATATCTTTCGACGTACAGCCCATAGATATTAGTAGCGGAAACAAGCTGTCACGATCCGAAAGAGTATCCCCGAATCCTTTCCCGATATGTCAGAAAAGTACCGGTAAAGAATGTTTGAAATTTATTCATGCGGGAAATTTGCCAAACCTTGTTCAGACATTTCTTTATAAAGGTACGTTATTTTATGAGAAGGGCTTTACTTTTCCCGAGGAAATCAGGTTCCTAGAAGATGTAGCCTTTGTAAATCACGAATTTGATAAAATCAACACGGTAGCATATATTCAAAAGCGTTTTTACCGTTACGCGTGCAATAGATCAGATTCTTTGACAAACACAAAAGACATTAAAAGCATCACCAATGCTTTTAATCTCATTATTTCTCTCTCTCATAACCGCGCCTCGTATGATTCAGACTATATAAATTATTTGCTAAACCTACTGTTTTATACTGAAACACTTCTTTTCAATTCAAATGACTTCGATAAAAAATTAGACGCACAAATGCGCAAAGAAATACATAAAATTGCCCCTAATTATCTCTTGAAATCGCTTTCAAAAAGAAACCTTGTAAAGGTCCTACTCACCACGTTTCACTTATTCAGGCCAAGTTTTTTGCTGTACAAGCATCTAAATCGTCATTGAGCGGAACTTTAAAGAAACGACAAAACAGACAAAATCTTTTAACAAGCCCTATATACTAAACGAATATTGTCAAGACTTCTGTCTCAACGCACAATTAAACAATGATAATATCTCTGGCTTGTTTTCCGTATCCCGATACCACCATCCTAAAAGTATGTTGGATAACGTCCGGTTTGTTGCGCACTTTCGGTTTTCAGCCTTGGTCGCCTCTGTGCGGTGTTTCAACCGTGTCTTTTATTATCGGTTCGAGCAGTGACATGTCGAGGTAGCGGTGGTCCGGCCAGTCCTGGGTGACGTGGCGGATCCTCGCGGTGACGAGCGTGAGGGCGCTGCGGTCGTCGGGGAACTGGCCGACGACCCTGGTCCTGCGCCGTATCTCGCGGTTGAGGCGTTCGATCATGTTGTTGGTGCGGATGAGCCGCCAGTGTTCCATGGGGTATTCGGGCAGCTGGTAGGCCGTGGCCTCGCCGATGCCCTCGCGCAGGCAGGAGGCGGCCTCCCCGAGCTTTCCCGAGTCGAGTTCGGCGGCCGACGATTCGGCCTCGGCAAGGGTCTTGTCGCGGTCCTCCATGGCGAATATGGCCTTCACATGGCCGCCGTCTTGCGTTTCCGGCTGGGCACCTTGGAGAGGACGTTGCGTTCGAAGTGGACCATGCACCGCTGGTAGCGCGCCCCGGGCAGCAGCCCGACGGCGCGCACCAGCCCCGGGTTGCGGTCGCCTATGGCAAGTCTGACACCGGTGAGCCCGCGGTCGGTCATCGAGCGGATGAACAACTCCCAGCTGGCCGCGTCCTCCTTCATGCCCTCGTCGATGCCGATGATCTCGCGCCGCCCGTCGTCACCGACTCCGATGGAAACCAGCACGCTGACGTTCTCGATGCTGCATCCCCAGGAGCGTTTCAGTCAGATGCCGTCCATGAACACGTAGGGGAACGCGCGTTCGAGCGGACGCCCGCGCCATGCGTTGATGTCCTTGTAGACCTTCTTGAGATCGTCAGAAAGCGTCTGGGGGGCGGCATGCGGTCGCCCCACAGCTGCTCGCCGATCGAATCGACCTGACGGGTCGACACCCCGCTGAAGTACATCTCCATGAGCGCCTCCTCGACGCTCGACTCGCGCGTCCGGTAGCGCTGGATGATGGCCTACTCGAACAGCGCGCCCTTCAGCTTCGGCACCCTGACGGTCATGCTGCCGGCCTTCACCGTAAGCCCCCGCTCGTAATGGTCGGCGCGATACGCCTTCCGGCCCGCCTTGCGCTCGTAGCGTCCGGCGCCTGCGGCCTGGTCGGCCTCGGCGTCCAGCATCGCATTGAGGATCTCCTCGACTTTCGAGGAGACGAGCCTGTCGAGCTCGGTCTCGAACTTGGACTCGTCGACCTGTATGATTCTGTTATCGAGCATGATCACGCCTGCTTCCAATCGGTTTTCTTTGTCAACGTTTGAAAATCGTACACAGGCAAGGGCCGTGCCCCCCCCCTATCAAATCCCAAAACCCAAAGTGCGCAAACTACTGGACACTACCACCCAGTCGAACTGTAATATGTCATTATCGGTCATGGTCCCCAACTCACTTTCCAATTAGCGATTGTTTGATCTAGCGATTGAAAAACGTACATAGGAGAAGGGCACTACCCGTACAACAGCTTTTAGGAAGAACTGTCAAACAACAACGGTGTTGCAACGAGCACTAAGAATCACCTGCGATAAGCCCTCAATCTAATGCTGATCGTAACAGTGACGAGCCAGAAGTCACTGGAAACTGGACAGTACGAAGGTGCGACCATGGCCGAAAACCGGAAGCACGCAATTCACTGGATGTTATCAAATTCTAAACACTCGAGTTATTACATTGTTGGTCTTGGACCATAGAAATTCGAACACACGTCCTTTCTTCCTATCCACAGTTAAAGAGAAAATGCAACTTTTCACGATATCTAAGATTACGCACAATACACAAACACCTATAACGATACCAATTGTGTAGGGTACCATCCATACCGTGGAATATATCTTATCGGATATCAAGGTAAAGTAATTCCAAATCGGCCCCCTCAATGTGGAGAACTCTGTGATGAGGTATATAGAAAAGACATGCGAAGCCAAACCATTAATGGCCTTACTCGAAAAATGAAAATTGTAGAAAACAATAAACCACCCTACTACTTCAAATAAAACCGATGGGTTGAATGTAGTAGGCTCTTCACCTCGTTTGGTAAATACATGTACCAGTGACCAAAGGTATCCAATTGTGCAACATATGATACCCAACGTTCTTTTTTGTAGCAGCCAAGGTACGTACCAGCGGATATAGGCCACAATCGTAAAAATAGCTATAAAATCAAGGTTGATAATTCCCGGAGAAAAACTGATAACACTATTCGAATTCTTAAAGATGGGAAGCTGCGTAGAAAGTCCAGCAAAAAGCGCTATTACGCATAAAACAAAATGCCACCTTTGTGACAGGGCTTTCAAACCAGCGATAAGAAATGGAGCAATAATCAAAAAACCCATATAGCTAGTTGCAAACCACCAGCAATTCGAGGTCGTTGGCAGAAAAGCAGAAACGATAAATTTGATTCTGTCCTTCAAAGATTCTTGGCTAGGCAATAGCCCAACAAGGAAACTAATCAAAGTCAATAAAAGCGACCAAAACAACAAGGTTCTTTCTAGAATCCAAGCTTTCTTAAACGATTTATGGACAGGCAAATCAGAAACACACAAGAAATATGCAGTAATGATGAAAAAAAGTATAGCCCCGACTCGCCCCTGAGTTAGAAATAAAGTCTCTAATAAAACTTTATTGGCACTCATAGGCCTTAATCTTAGCTGAAGGCCAAATAAGCAGAAATGACTACCAATAATCATAACCATAGAGAGGATACGCAGTGCTTCAAAATTTGAACCACGTAATGGTGCTACTGTCTTCTTACTCACTAATTAAGTATACATTAAGCCACATACAGAAGCATTATTATCTGGGAGTGCGAACGTTTTCTTGGACTGGCTGTGTGGCCACTCCCTGGTTTTTCTATATTGTACCGAGCTAGCCAACTCGCTGATTTCTTGATACGGGTCTCTTTGTAGTCGTCACGTGCGCGGCAAGCCGCCGTTCGAACTTCCCATAGGCGGCCCCTTCCCCTGTCACAGCAGTAATGAAACTCGTTCTTGGTCTTCCGCCGAAGAAGCCCCCATCGCGCTGTTGTCCTGCAAACATCCCCTAGTACTCATCAAGCACGTTAGTCTGCCCTCGCTGCAGATCGCAATCAAGACTGACCAACGATTGTGGCAGTGGAAAACCGGATCCCCGAGTGAACCACCGGCCGCTCGCCGTCCTTGAGCGTGGCCATCGTCATTCGAACATGGTGTCCGTCATCACCTAGTCAGAATACTTTGAGCGAATGACGCCCCTGTCACATAGCACTCTATGACCGGCGACAGGTACGCCTTCGGCCGTTAAGCCTGAACTCGGTCACGTCGGTCAATAACAGCCTGCTCGGAGCTTGGCCCTGGAAGTCCCGGTTCACGAGGTTAGGTGCCTCAGTAATCTCGCTGGCGTACGAGCTATACCATCTGCACTGTTTGACGTATACGGACTACGAGCCTCTCCTCGCCCATTAGATGCAGCACGAAACATCAAGGGACCGTCATCATCCAGGCACAGCATGCGGCAGATAGTGCAGTGACCCAGATCCGACCACCATTTTGTGCATCATCATACCCGGTGAGAAATACGAGACAACTACCCGATAACGCTCCTCCATGCCGGACAACACGAACTCCAAGTTGGACACAGAAGCGTCCAACTTGGAGTCTGCACCCCGACCATTGTCTATTTAAACGAGAAAATTCTACCAATTATGGGAATTTTCCTGCATGCCCATGTCACGACTGCACAAAGGAAATAAATTGCCAAGGCTAAAAAGACATCTTCAACCATAAGACGACAAGAAGAACCCCTCCCGACAGGCAAAGCAAATACACCAGAGCCACTGCCCAATTTTGATAACAAGAAATAGACGGGGAAGTGCAACATATATACGCCAAATGTATTAGAACCAAAGAAAATTACGATTTTAGTGCAAGCCTTAGGCAAATGAAGCGGTATGCAGAGTAGCAGTAAAAGAGCGACAATCGTCAACATCGGTAATATTACGCTAAAATCGAATTTTGCATATTCCGTATTGGCAAACTTCTGCTGAAAATAAAGCATACCATCGAGTAGTATCCAACAGATTATGACACCGGATAGAAGACTCAACCTGCCTTTGCGTGAAGTTATAAAGTACCGACCTTTGGATGTATTGGCATAGCGAGCGATATAGCCACCAAGCATAAAATACACCAGCACATAAGCGTATCCTCCAAAAACCGAAAAAGATCCGAGTGGATCTAAGACATCAGAGATATTATGTTTTGTTAATCCCCCAAACAACAATAGAAGAAACTTTGCAGTTGGCAATAGAATAGTAAAGAATAAAAGCACTAAAAACAGCCATCGAGTAAAGAACGGACTCACAGCATCAAAAAGATACTGGATTATCGGGAATACAAGGTATACACCGATCAATGCATTCAGGAACCAGAAAAAGCCGACAGGATAATCGCCTAAACTTGTGCCGCCAAGTAAAAATAGGACCATTTGTTTAATGGTAATCGATTCCGTCCCAATCCATAAATAGAAAGCAATGTTGATTAATTTCCAAATTTCCACAAAAATAATTGTGGACACCAAACGTTTAGTATGTTTTTTTAAATTTTTATACGGCCGGTTGAGCAGTAAAGCACCGTTGACAATAAAGAATAAAGGTACTGCCATCATCACAAAGCTCCACACAGCCCGACCGACAAATGTCCAATCAGGGAACCATCTTAAATACGGTATATGCAATAGTATTACAAACAACATCGCGAAGGCTTTGACAAAATCAAAGCCGACCACTCTTTGTCGCTGTTGTGCCACGGGCATCAGAACGCAATCCTTCTCTTCGTTGATTATCACTATAGCTAGCTACGGTAGACCTCTTCTAGTCTTTTTGTGGTAGCTACCCGATCCATACCCATCTTCCGTACATGTGCACCTCCTTCGCGACGTACCGTCACATCATTATTCTGCCACTGTCTGATAGCTTCATTAACCCATAAATTGACATCTTGAATTACAAGATGCACTTCCTTCAGATCATTGTTATCTAACACTGGTATCTCTTTCGAGAGAAGCATCGGTAGCCCGTTTGCACAAGCTTCGACAACCGCAAATGGGGCGCCCTCGAAAAAACTGGGCATAGTGAATACATCCATCGCGCTGAGATAAGCTTCAGGACGAACTGAATTTCCCGGTAAGAAAACATAGTTTCCCAAACCCAAGGTATCGGCGTAATCTTTAACGCGTTCTTTCAGCGGCCCCTCCCCCACTAAGACCAAGTAGGCAGATATACCCGAATTACGCAGCGATTTGAGGATGTTGACCTGAAATAGAGGATTTTTGGCCTCAGCCAAGCGCCCAACAGAACCAAATAAAAGAGCGCCATCAGGCACACCTAATTGTCGCCGTATCGCTACCCTTGATTCTTGGTTAAAACGGAAACGTCGAGTGTCAATACCATTCTGAAGGACTGTAAAAGGCTTACCAGCAAATAGATATTCGCCAGCCTGCTGTGAACACGCCAAACGATCCGTTGCTGTATTGCCAAATAACGCTCTCCCAAGCCTATGCGCGACATCTTTAATACGTCCGCCCGAAAAAGCTGAGTTATGAGAGTGGACGACGCGAACCGGAACTTTGTGCTTTTTTGCAATCTCAGAATAGACAAAGCCAACACCATTCATCGTATTGATATGAACGGCATCATAATGATGAGTCGCGAGAAGATCATTCCACGCCTTAGTACTGGAAATAAGGCGTCTGACCAAATTCGGTTTTTGATTATGGAACACGACACTGCGATGGCCACCAAGTTCCTTGATACGCTCGTCATATGCATCGCTCCAGTCATGTGTGGAGAAGATGTCGAAGCCGAAACGATCACGATCCAAGGTTTCAGCAGTGTTCATCACGAAGCTTTCAATGCCTCCGACACCCCAAGCTTCAGTGTAAAAAAGTATCTTTCTTTTTATCATTTTCAATTATCAAACCTTTAAAGCAAAGCTTTTCTAGCGTTAAAAAGATAATGATATTTTCTGAAATAATAAGAGAGCCCACTGATATGTCTGAGATTCATTCTACTGAAAAACCTATGCTGTGAGATTCTTTGATAATCGTGCATAATGTCAGCTTCAGGGCAAAACACGACACGTAATCCAGCCCTATGCACTCGAACACAATAATCGACATCTTCAGGAGCATAGAAAATATTCTCGTCCAACAAACCAACTGTTTTCAACGTGGAATATGGCATCAGCCAACATGCCGAAAGCAAATACGGCACGTCCTGCAGCCCATTATTGACCGAGGTCTGAGGGATCTCCATAAAAGCTCCCTGACGTTTTATAGATTTTGCAGGAAAAACTTTACGAAGTTTAATACCTAACGTAGGCAGATTCCTGCCACTAAGCTGATACTCACCGCGTTGATTATGCATACGCGGACCGACAAGACCTATGGCATGCCCAGTATCTCTGTTGAGCTGTTCTACCATTGACGAGAAAGCCTCAGCGCCTACTTGCGTATCTGAATCAATGATGCAGACATAATCGGTATCAGCCGAAACCATTCGCAGGGCCAAATTACGAGACCTTGTAGTACCGATGTTTCTATCTAAAGAAATAAGCTTTATCTCTGAGTTTGAAGCGGCTATGTCCTTAACAAGATTCTGAGATCCATCAACCGAACCATTGTCAACAACAAAAATTCTAATTTTTTTGAACGGCAGCTGCAAAATCGACGTTAAACAAGTTTCAATGTATTTAAGAGAGTTCCACGTAAGAACCACAAAAGATGCAGATGCCTTTTTAATCAGAGGGTTTTGCACATTTGTCTCCTGCTCATAGAGTCCCAGTATCTCAATTCCATTTCAAATTCCGTATGACACTAATAAAATCACTGAGGAGTCCATCTCCGAATAGCGCTTAGTACATCAGTTTGCTGCCAGAAAAAAGAATAATCTGTCCACATGAATCGTTTGGAATAGCAATCCGCGACAAGATAAAGAGCAAAAACGAGAATAATCAGAACGTCACACCACAAAGGAATAAAACGTGTTTCTTTTTCTGTGTCAATTTCTTTGTTACCCATGCAACTCGGTATCAGAACAGATGAAATCTGCACACCGTAGAAAGGCAATCTTGCCAGTACTGGAAGAACCAACGCCAAAGCCTGGAAAAAAATACCATAAAAGAAAATTCCAACTTCTTTTTTATCTTTATTATCACTTTTCGTTTTATGGAAACAATAAAGAACACCGATAAAGACGAGAAGCCTGAAGGTAAAAACGGCAACATTCTCGAGAGAAATTTTGGAATCAAACTGCGATCCTACGTAATTTTGCACATAAGGAAGAATATTCATCGCTTTGTGTATCAAGGGAGTTAATACACTAAAGAGAATCACAGATGATATCGAAACAACAATCATTGTTAAGTCAGAAAAATGCCAATGCAACACAATCGGTATGAGCAAGCAAATTAAAGCTGACGGGTGGAAGCAACAGGCCAAAATTATTAATAGATAATATATTATAACTTTATTCTCAATAAAAAAAATAAATGAAAAAAGAACAATTGAAAGTGCCAGAAATTGACGGTACTGATTCACCGACTCCAGTAAATTGCCGAAACTTAATAATATGAACAATGTTACAGCCGGCATCTTGCTTAAACGCCAAACCGCAAAAAGGAGAAAACCGAAGGTCAAACCGGCCATGACAATAAAGAGATACTGATACTCATCCAGTCCAATGACACGAAGTGCCAGACTAACTAGAGTATATCCCGGAGCGAGGTAATCCCTAATACCGAGAGATCGAGTCCCCAATGCTTCAAATTGGCGTGCATACATAAGCGAATCTCGGCCAACATTCCAAGACCTTAAACCTACTATGCATGTCAGCATCAACCAAATCAGGACAAGAATACCACAGGAAAGAGAAGCCGAATACGATTTAACTCTTTGAGCAATCCATAGCCCGAACGAGGCAATGAGAAATACAGATACAATTACGGTCATTCCTCTCCATGCCTTTCTTCGCAACCGTTTTAATTTTTATAGCTTCTGAGTTTTCTAAGCTCAGTAATCAAAATCTGACTTAAATAGTCTACTCTCCCATCAATATGTCAGTAGTTTATCTTAGTGACACCCGGATCTTCCCAACCCATCGGGCTTTGGTCCAGCTCCAAATCGGAAACGGTCTTCGCAGATGTGGTTACGTCGAAGGAAAAAGTCACCGTCGCGCCTGGCGGCAAAGTGGCCACGCTTGCCCGCAACGGCTTGTCGTTTAAAGTCATCTGTTTCGGCGCGCTTGCTTGCCCATGAATGACAAGATTAGTAACGCTCCCTCCCGCGGGAGCATAAATCAGCGTTTTCTCGCTGCCATATCCCAACGGAACGCTCATTGGATACATGCCTTTGATGTAGTCAGGCAAAGACGAAACCTCTGTCTGGCTCAAAGTATTCGTCATACTATAATCGACATGATAAGTTCGAGCACCCGTAGGATTGGTACTGGTCTTGGTAATTTTGGAAGTACGCTTGATGTACCAACTCATCTTAGAAACATTTTGCTCGTTGACATAAACACCTACCTCAGGATTCTCCTCGCTGTTCGGTGTCTGTCCTGTATAGCCATTCGCCATATATTTCTGCTCAAGCTGAGAATCGAAAGAATACATCGTAAAATGACGCCAACGTGCCATGCTGCCCATAACCCCAGCGATTTTAGAGATTTTATCAAAATTCATATTCGAAAACATGTTGTTCATTGATTGTGTTGCCACTTCGCCAAAAAGAACATCCTGCTGCCCCGGACTATACACTTTATAAATAGTATTGAGTAGAAACTCCGCTGTATTCTGGCCGTCGAGTACCTGCCCATTCGACAACTTCACGCTACCGTTTATGGCAATCAATTGCTGCAAGAAAACCGGGTCAATGGTAATCACCCCATCAATAGGAGCATTCGTGCCCCAGGGAGTTTGATTCCACACCACTTGCATCATCTGTGCAGTACGTGCAGTGTCGGGAACTACCGCAGAATCGCGAATATCGAGCGACATATTTTCCGGACCCCAGTCAGAAAAAATCGCTCGTTCACTGGCAGTGGGGCCGACCGCACCGTACCGTTCGTAAGTGAGGTTAGGAAGGAAATCTCCAACGGTTATTTTCCCATTATCGGTTGTAAGGTCTCCTATAGAACCAACAAGACCACCGCCGGATCGAACCTCGGAAGTGGTCATGGACATCACCGCGTAATGATGCGGCTGATTCACACCAAGAAAATCAGGGACGATTTGGAAAGCTTTCGAAATTTCGTCAATCTTCTCGGCCAGAGCATCAAGCTTCTTATCTGAAGAGTCATAAGCGTTGCGAACCACACCTAACTTTGCTTTCTGCGCAGGCAACTGGTGAAATGCATTTACTTGGGCCTGCATGGAATCGTTGGCAATTTTTATCTGTTGCTGTGACTGCAAAATCGGCTGAAGATTAATCTGTCCGTTACCCTGGCTGAGGTTCGCGGATTTCAGCTGGTTCACCACGTTAAGAAATTGCGGGACAGAATCATGCGTAATCCCGTCAACGCTCGACGTCATACCCTGCACCGTCTTGATGTCGTTGCCGATGAACGGAGCCTTGGCGGCCAGATTCCAAAGCCTGCCATGTGCAATTTCCTTGGCCTGTTGCGTTTCGCTCTGCACCTGCGGCAGTTTCTGCGAAATCTGATCCAGCGAGTCCAAATCGTTGGTGCTCGAGAAGCCGCTGAGCATGGTTACGGCGTTCTGCTCGTGCGTCTTGACCTCTTTGGCCTGCCCATACATGGTCTTGGCGGCATATGCTCCGACCCCGGCCATGGCAACAAGCAGCACGAATATCACCAGCAGGACCCACGGCCAGGCACGATGCCGGCGCATAGGCCTGACGGCCGCCAAATGCCTACCTTGTGGTTGACGCATGAAACTTCCCTTCACTGACATGACAATGAACCATTATGCTCTATTACCTTGGATTTCACGACTTTGAGGCAAATTCTGCACAGATTCGGTATAAGTAAGGTAACCCTGGCAGACATAACACGGGCCTAGGCAGTAGCATGACTATGCAGCACAGTGAGACCGACACACGCCGAGAACTGCAACAGAGCAACCTTCTTTGCCTATGTGTTATGTATCATTGGGTGAGCGGTTTCTTAAGAAGAAGAGGTTACATCGTGGCACAGAGAGTTGAGTCGGGTCATATTCAGCAGACCCCTGACGCGACGCACCTTGACGACAAAACCTTGAAAATCGAAGGAAATCCAGAACTCCCATTCACCAATAAACGCAAGAAACGCACCGCTTCATCAGACCCGCATCGCGTCGATACACCCGTGAGCAACAGCTTTTTCGACGGCTCGTATTTTCTTTCGGACAGCGAAGGCAAGTTCCATTCCAAAGCCACTGATTCCAATCATCAGCTGCTCAACTATTCCATTCCGAAATGGAGTTTCGTCTTCAACACAACCCTTATCGTGCTCGATATCGTCATGACGCTTTTGGCTACGGCTCTAGTGTTGTTTCTCGATACTCCTGCCTACGCGAATTTAAGGAATTACGGCTATAGCCCGAAACGGCTCAACCTATTTCTTGTACTCATCTGTGTCGCGTGGATCGTGAGCCTCGCATCGCAGCACATCTATCACCGTCACGCCATGGGCGAGGGCTACGAGCTGTATAGCGAGATCCTCAACGCGACGTTGGTCGATTTCGTCATCATCTGCATGTTCAGCTATATCTTCAAGCTCGACATTCCGCGTTCTCTGACCGTTCTCATACCGCTTTGCTCCTGCGTGCTGGAGCTGCTGGAACGTTGGATCATGCGTCGTTCTTTGCATCGGCATCGCCGCAAAGACACCTACATGTATGACACTGTGATTGTCGGTTCACCCGAGGGAATCCACAACGTCATCGCGCAACTCAAGGAAAATCCGGGTATGGGCTACAGGCCCGTCGCGGTCTGTCCCGTGGTCTCCGTCTCCGATAGTTCTGAAAATCAGAACTCCCCGGACGCACAGCAACTCGTTTCGGTGCCGTTCAGCGCCACCTGCCCGGAAGAACAGAAACTGCGGATATTGCCGATGGACTCTCACTTGCCTCAAAAGGCGAGGGAACTCGGCTCGCAGGCGATTCTCATCGCCGACGTCATGTCCCGGTATTCCGAGACCATGCGTACCTTCTCGTTGGCGGTGGAGTCCATGGGAATCGAGCTCGCGTTCATGGCCAACGTCGCCGATATCGCATCCTCACAGCTCCATCTGCGCAGCAACCCGTCGATGCCGATGCTCACGGCCCGGCTGCCGCAGTATTCCACATTGACCAGAATACTTAAACGCGCCTTCGACCTCGTCGGTTCCGCCTTCGCCATCATCATCTCTTCGCCGCTGATGGCATTCGTCGCCATCCGCGTCAAGAGCGAAGACGGCGGACCGGCGATGTATTCCCAACAGCGTATCGGGCTTTACGGCAAGCCGTTCACGCTCTACAAATTCCGTTCGATGCGCGTGAATGCTGACAAATACGACGAGAAGGTGGCCGAGGAGACCGGCAACGTACACGGCATTTTGTTCAAGGCCGAGGACGATCCGCGCATCACCAAGTTCGGTCACTTCATTCGTAAGACATCGCTGGACGAATTCCCGCAGTTCTTCAACGTGTTCAAGGGCGACATGAGCCTCGTCGGGCCCCGGCCGCAGCAGCAGTACGAGGTGGATCAATACGGCTCGCTCTATTCCGCACGTCTCTTGGTCAAGCCCGGCATCACCGGGCCGTGGCAGATTTCCGGACGCAACGAACTGAGCCAGGAAGAGAGCGAACAGCTCGACATCTCGTACGTCGAGAACTGGTCGTTCACCGGCGACATCGCCATTCTGCTCAAAACCGTCATGGCCGTTTTCCGCGGCACCGGCGTGTAAATCACACGCCACCCAGTTTGTGTTCAATTTTGTCTTTGTATTTGTGTTTGTAGTTGTATTTGTCTGCGACCTGTGACATCATATATGCCCGCTATCCGGCTAAGGGTGTAATCTGAACCGGGTGAGCAAGCGTAGTGGAATCGTCTTTCCTCCGCCGAAATCATAATTGAACGCCTTGAATTTCGAAAATTGTGATAAACGTATGCAGGTACTAATGAACATCTCAGTGCAACAACAAGAGGGAGCGGGCGGTCGTGTCTGATCCAACGCAAACGTCGGCAAAATCTCCTTCGAAACCATCCTTGTCGAAAGCCCTCACCAAAGAGGAATCCTACATCGACGGGCACTTGAGCCATGCGGCCTTCATCTCCATCGCCATCCTCACCTTCATCACCTTCGTCGGCAACTTCACCCAGCTGCAACTGAGCGCGGCATTGCCGACCATCGTCTCCGAGTTCCACATCAATGTGACCACCGGCCAGTGGCTGACCTCCGTCATCCAGCTGGTGCAGGGCGTCATGGTGCCGCTGACCGCCTACCTCACCCGCCGTTTCTCCACCCGCCAGATTGTCATCACCTCGATGGTCGTCTTCACGCTCGGCTCTGTGCTGGCCTGGTTCGGCCCGACCTTCATCGTCGTGCTCGCCGGCCGCACGCTCGAAGCCATCGGCTCCGGCGTGATGTGGCCGGTGCTGCAGATCATCGTCTTCTCGGTCTACCCGATGTCCAAACGCGGCGTGGCGATGGGCACCGTGGGCGTGGCCATGAGCGTCGCCCCGGCCATCGGCCCGACCTTCGGCGGCTGGCAGACCGACGCCAGCGGCTGGCGCTCCATCTTCGTCTCGCTGACCATCGTCGGCGCCATCGCCCTGGTGCTCGCCATTTTCGGCCTGCATAACTTCGGCGAGAACGATGACGACGCCAAGGCCGACTTCTTCTCGGTGTGCCTGTCGATCATCGGTTTCGGCGGCCTGCTCTTCGGCTTCACCAACATCGAGACCTATGCGTTCACCAACCCTCTGGTCTGGCTGCCGATGGCCGTCGGCCTGGTCGGCATCGTCTGGTTCGTCACCCGTCAGCTCAAAGGCGCCAAGCGTTACAAGAAGGAAATGAACGCGGCCATCGACGATCTCGAAAGCAGCGAGATGCAGGCGTTCAAGGAGAGCGCAACGCAGCAAGCCGACGATTCCGCTTCATCTCAACCCGGCAGCGCTTCGGCCTACCCGGCAAGTATCGAGGCCGTGCACGCCATGGTCAAGCATGTCGCCGACAATCCGGACCACGCGGACAAGCTCAAGAAGCATTTCGCCAGTTCCAAGAGCCGATCGATCATCGATGGCATCAAGAAGATCCAGCCGCCACTGCTCGACCTCACCGTGCTCAGGAACCACAGCTTCATGATGGGCACTATTACCGCCGCCATGAGCTTCTTCGCCTTCAGTTCCATCACCGTCATCATTCCGCTGTTCATCCAGAACGACCGCGGCTACTCGGCCACGATCTCCGGACTGGTGATGCTGCCGGGCGCCATCGGCCAGTGCATCGCGCAGTTCTTCGGCGGCCGTGCGCTCGACAAGTACGGCGCGCGCCCCGTGGCTCTGGCCGGCACGACCATCCTCATGATCGGCACCATCATGATGAGTTTCATCAGCACTGGCATCCCGATCTGGTGGGTCTCCATCTGCCAGTTCATCCGACAGATCGGCATGGGCTTCGTGCTGATGCCGGTGACCACCTGGTCGCTCAACTGTCTGGAAGTGCGCTCGATGTCCGCCGGATCGGCCGTCACCAACACGGTGCGACAGATATCCGGAGCCATCGGCGCACCGGTGCTGGTCATCCTCATGGAGGAGTTCACCAAGATCCGGCAGAGCTCGATGGGTTCGGGCCACGAAGCCGCGATCCTCTCGAACATCTTCGGCATCAGGATGTCGCTGATCATCAGCTCGGTCATCGCGCTGGGCATGGTGCTGATCGTGTTCTTCGGCGTCAAAGGCCAGGGTGCCGGTTCGGCCCGAGACCTCGCCAACCGCACGCTGCGCCACGTCCATGTGCCCCACGTCCCCCACATTCATCAGCACAAGTAATCGGGATTCACGCCACGTTCAACAAACGCCGATGCACAGTTTGGAATGCACATCACAAACTGCACATCGGCGTTTTTCTTATTCTCGGGGCACTCCAGCCGAAGACGCTCTTACCGCTTCGGAATCTGCTGGGCCGGGCACGTTTTCAGGACTTTTGAGATGGCTTGTTTTTCGGAGGTCGTCACCGAGAGGTTGTATTTCTGCTTGACCCCGACCTGACGGGCGACGTAGGCACAGCGGAATCCGCGGTTCGCGGGAAGCCAGTAGGCGGCGGAGGCGGAACCCTTCTGCTGATTGGCCGGACCGTCGACGGCCAGCAGATTGTAGGCATCGTTGCCGTATTCCTGTTTCGTCTCCGCATCCCACTGGCTCGCCCCGGACTGCCAGGCGTTTTCCAGCGCCACGACATGGTCAATCTGCACCGCCGCGCTCGTCCGTTTGCCACGCACGAAACGGATGGATTTGCCGGTGTACGGTTCCTGCAAAGCGCCGGTTTTGACCTGACAAGCGCTCGGTTCCTTGTATCTGACGCTTGTCATGTCTCGCTTGAGGATGTCGTCACGGATGGTGCAACCGTCACCGTCGTCGTCGGTGGTGTTGTAGCCGAACGAATCGCGGTCGTAACCACGAGTGCTCGGATGGTCGTCCACCGGCAACGTCGCCAGCACCTGCGCCACCGGTCCGGTCGCCACATACTGGCCGGTCATCTGCGCAAGTGGCTTGCTCACTTTCGGCAGCGCCAGCCCGAAACCGACACCGATAATGCAAGCCGCAAGCAACAAAATCAGGAATCGTACCAGCAGGCTGTCGAAATCGACCCGTCGCCGTCGGAAATGGGCGTTGCTGACCCTCCTGCCGCCTTGAACAGGTCGACGGCGATAGTTGTTGGGCTTCCGCCGATACGCCCCTCCAGTATGCCAAGTCGTCATTTTTCCTTTTAGCCCTTCCCGGTGTCCCTTATTGCCGCAAAACGTTACGGCATCATCACGTCGATGGTGATTTAGGAATACAAAAAGCCAGAGGAAAAAGCAAGAGCCGAACACCGATTTACATAAAAATCAAGATTTCTTGATATTACGTTTGAGTGATAATAAACAATTACGAAAACCAGATAATGGATATTCAAGGCAAACAAGCGAGGAATTCATCAACAAAACCAAAGTTGCCCGGCACCTCTTTAAAGGTACCGGGCAACTTATCGATGAACTACGCTTTGCGCAACTCACACGCTTTTCACGCTTCAGACGAGCGGGGCAAGGTCCAGCGGAACGCCGGGGCCCATCGTCGAGGTGAGCGTCGCCTTGGAGATGTAGCGGCCCTTCACGGTGGAAGGACGCAGACGCTTGATCTCTGCGGCCACAGCCTGGAAGTTCTCTTCCAGCGCCTTCTGCTCGAACGACTTCTTGCCGATGATGAACGACAGGTTGCCGTTCTTGTCGACGCGGAACTCGATCTTGCCGCCCTTGATGTCCTTGACAGCCTTGGCCACGTCCATGGTCACGGTGCCGGTCTTCGGGTTCGGCATGAGGCCACGGGGGCCGAGCACGCGGCCCAAACGGCCGACCTTGCCCATCATGTCGGGAGTGGCGACCACGGCATCGAAGTCGAGGAAGCCGCCCTGCACCTTGGCGACCATGTCGTCGTCACCGACCATGTCGGCTCCGGCTTCGGCAGCCTCAGTGGCCTTCGGGCCACGGGCGAACACGAGGACCGTTGCGGTCTTGCCGGTGCCGTTCGGGAGGTTGACCACGCCACGGACCAGCTGGTCCGCCTTGCGCGGGTCGACACCCAGGCGATAGGTGGCTTCGATGGTCTCATCGAAACCGCGCTCGGGCATGCTCTTCAGCAGAGCGATAGCTTCGGAAGCGGTATACAGATTGCTGCCGTCGACCTTCTCGGCCGATTCACGATATTTCTTGGAATGCTTGTTAGCCATCTGTGTTCCTCCCTCAGCCTTCGACCGTGATGCCCATCGAACGGGCGGTGCCCGCGATGATCTTCATGCCGGCCTCGACGTCGCGAGCGGACAGATCGGCCATCTTGGTCTCGGCGATCTCACGGACCTGAGCCGAGGTGACAGTTCCGACCTTGTGGGTCAGCGGGTTGTCGGTGCCCTTCTTCAAACCAGCTGCCTTGAGCAGAAGCGCTGCGGCCGGCGGGGTCTTCAGAACGTAATCGAACGAGCGATCCTCGTAGACGGTGATTTCGACAGGAACAACCTGTCCCATCTTGTCTTTCGTCGCTTCGTTGTAGGACTTGCAGAAGTCCATGATGTTGACGCCATGCGAACCGAGAGCAGGACCGAGCGGCGGCGCAGGATTAGCCTTGCCGGCCTCAATCTGCAGCTTGATCAGCGCAGTGACCTTTTTTCCAGCCATAAATATGGCTCCTTTTCATTGTCCGTGCGGTGCTTACGGTCGCCCACGACACTTTTCGATATATCCGGTTTCGGCCGTTTCTGTGCGCCGTCATCTTGCGATGGCCGCACACCAGGCTGATAATACCGAAACCGACATATCGTCAATCTCAGCAAACCGTTGGTATATCAAGTGTCACGGGTCTCCTCCCGCAACTGATATTGCTTCTGCTGTGCTAGCGGGTCTCCCCTCCAGACACAAGCCTTTCTATTATTCCAGCCCTGCAAGACAATGAACTCTATCGCGATAAGCTGCATGTTCGTCGAAATCAGCGCTGTCAAAGAATCCCTGCCTAGTCGAAGAAAATGCGGTTTTACCAGCACTAACCTTCACTGCTGTGCTGGAAACACCGCATTTAGAAATTCTTTTTAGGACCTTTCCAGCATCAATGTGTGTGAAGTGCTGGTAAAGACTCATTTGCGACGACGGGCATATGCTGTGACAGGCAACGAATACCAATGATGCCGCAGACCTTGCGACCTGCGGCATCATTACTGAAAAGGTTAGACCGAAACGGTATCAGACGATCTTCTCGACCTGGCTGAAACCGAGCTCGACCGGTGTGTCACGGCCGAATATGGAAACCAGCACGGTGAGCTTCTGCGTGGTGGGCTCGACGTCCGAAACCGCGCCGGCCATCGTGGCGAACGGGCCGTCAATGACGGTGACCTGATCGCCGACCTTGTAGGAGACCTCGACCGTACGCTTCTTGGCGGCGGCAGGCTTGTCGCCCGCCTCCTTGAGCGCCTCGGAGGCGATCATCGGAGCCATCATCTTGACGACGTCCTTGCGGCTCAGCGGTGCAGGTTCCTTGGTGGGCCCCACAAAACCGGTGACGCCTTCCGTCTCGCGGACGATGCGGCGGGCGTTCTCGTCAGGCCACATACGAATGAGCACATAGCCGGGCACACGCACACGGGTGACGACCTTCTTGCCTTTGTCGGTATGCTTCTCGACCTCTTCCATCGGCACTTCGATCTGGAAGATCTGATCTTCAAGGCCGAAGCTCTGGATACGGGACTCGACGTTGGCCTTCACGCGCTTCTCATAGCCGGAATAGGTGTGAAGCACATACCACTTGCCGTCCAAACCGCGCAAGCTCTTGGAGAATTCCTTGACGGCCTTGGCTCCGGCGTCGTCAGCATCCTCGCCTTCGGTGTTCGCAGCAGTATCGGCAGCAGCGTCTCCGGCGACTTCGGCAGCGTTTTCAGACTCGCTTTCAGCGCCTTGAGCGCCCTCAGCAGAAGCAGCATCCGCGGAATCGTCGGAAGCCGGCTCAGTTGCATCAGCATTTTCGATACCCGCTACGGCATCAACTGCAGCATTATCAACGTTCTGCGCCTCTGCAGCAGTCTGATCACCGTTCGGCAGATCGGGCAATGCATCCAAGTCCTCGAGATTCACTTCATTATCCATGCTTTTAGTCACCTTTAAAAATTATTTACGCTCAGCCGAAAATCCAAAGAGTCAACTTGCCGAGACCGAAATCCATACCCGTAACGAGGGCCATCAGCAGCACCACAAAGACAAACACGGCAACCGACCAACCGGCCAGCTCTTTGGCGCTCGGCGTGACGACCTTGCGCAGCTCGTCGATAACCTGCTTGATGAACAAGCCGATACGCATGAAAATGTTCGGCTTGACGCTCTCTTCAGACTCGTGTGCCTTCGCCATATCCGTCCTTCGTTTGGCTTGTGATTACTTGGCAGGGAAGGCGGGACTCGAACCCACAACCTACGGTTTTGGAGACCGTTGCGCTACCAATTGCGCCACTTCCCTAGGTGAACTCTGTCTACGATACTCGAAGCACGAGACCATGCGACATAAACCGCCGAGGAAATAGTCTAGCCTCTTTTCGTGGTTTCGTCCACTCCTCGTGTCGCAACGAATTCACGGCACCTCAGTATACAGAGGCTGCTCAATTACTGTTTGCGATAGTTGCCGGAAACTTCATGATCAAATCCTCCAAAATCGGGGGTCTTGGTGCACCAAGAACCCCAAAAATGAAAGAATCACCACCAAATCCCACAAAAACAAGCCACTTGGTGCACCAAGAACCCCAAAAACGGAAGAATCACCACCAAATCCCACAAAAACAAGCCACTTGGTGCACCAAGAACCCCAAAAACGGAAGAATCACCACCAAATCCCACAAAAACAAGCCACTTGGTGCACCAAGAACCCCAAAAAAACAACGAATCTTGCGCAGTTACATCCGGGGCAGGAGGCTAAGCAGATCGCGATAGGGTAATCGGCAGGGAGAGCCAACAGACTAAAAGGCTCAGGCCTTTTCACTTCTCTCGTCCTTGCCTCAATCTATGGATTTCAGCCAACCCATTGCTTGAAACGGCGCATGCCCTCGGCCAGATCATCGTCGGCGAGCGCATACGAGAAACGCAGGAAACCGGGTGCGCCGAACGCTTCTCCAGGCACTGCGGCGACATGACCTTCGTCGAGCAACAGCGCGGCCAGATCGGAGGAGGTTTTGGCAGTCTTTCCGGCGTTGCCGATCGGACGGTTCAGCAAGGCGGTGACATCAGCGAAAGCGTAGAACGCGCCCTTGGGGGTGCGGCAGGTGACGCCATTTACCGCGTTGAGGCCGGCGACGATGGCCTTGCGGCGCTTGTCGAACGCCTTGCGCATCATCGCCACCGCGTCGAGCGAGCCGGAAACCGCCGTGTACGCGGCCTGCTGGCACACGTCGGCAACGTTGGAGGTCATATGGCCCTGCAGTTTGGCGGCGGCCTTGGCCACCGGCACGGAGCCGATAAGCCAGCCGACGCGCCAACCGGTCATGGCGTAGGTCTTGGCCACGCCGTTCAGGACGATGAGCTGGTCGCGCACTTCCGGCACGACGGCGCCGATGTACGCGGTCTTCTCGCCGTCATACGTAAGATGTTCGTAGATTTCGTCGCTCAGGATCCATACGTGATGTTCCAAGGCCCACTGCCCCACGGCACGCAACGTTTCTTCGCTGAAAACCGCTCCGGTCGGATTCGAGGGAGTGTTGATGAAGATGGCTTTGGTGCGTGGCGTGCGCGCGGCCTCAAGCGCTTCGACGGTCGGCTCGAAGCCGTTCTCCGCACCGCTGAAAACGATGACGGGCTTGCCGCCGGCAAGTCTCACGGCCTCGGGATAGGTGGTCCAGTAGGGGGCGGGAACAATGACTTCGTCACCGGGATTGACAATGATCTGGAGCGCCTCATACACGGCCTGCTTACCGCCGTTGGTCACCACTACCTGATTGGGCGAGACCTCGTAACCGGAGTCGCGCAACGTCTTCTCGGCGATGGCCTTACGCAACTGCGGCAGACCAGGGGTCGGGGTGTAACGATGGTTCTTCGGATCGCGACACGCCGCGGCGGCCGCCTCGACGACGTAATCGGGAGTCGGGAAATTGGGTTCGCCGGCGCCGTAACTGATGACATTGACGCCTGCGGCCTTCATCGCCTTCGCCTTGGAATCCACGGCCAGGGTGGCGCTCGGCGCCACAGAATTCACACGATCACTTAACGTCTGCCACTCTGCCATTTTCGTCTCCCGCATCTCGCTGGCAATTACCAACTCAAGATTAGACCGCAGTGGCGAATTGGCAAGACAGATGGGCATATAACGAAATGCGCAACATCGCCGGGCCAACAATTGTGCAAGAAATGGGTCACTGACGCCATCCCAACGCTACATTTCTTGCACAACCAACGCATCATGAAAGACTTAAGCCACTGACACACACTCAGCGGCACATTTCTTGCACAGCTAACACGCCATGCAAGATTCAATCCACTGGCATACTCCCAGCGGTACGTTTCTTGCATAATTGGCTGGCGGCCAGCTGGCGGAATTGGTTTCTGGTCTATAGCAGCACCAGATTGTCGCGGTGGACGAGCGGATGGGCGTATTCCTCACCCAGCAAGCGCTTGAGCTGGGATGTGTCGCGGCCGAGGGTATGCGGAATCTCGTCGGAATCGAAGCCCGAGAGGCCTTTGGCGATATGGTTGCCGTCTTCGTCGTCGATCCAGACGGGGTCACCGGCCGAAAATTCGCCGTGCACTTCCAATACTCCGGCCGCCAACAGACTCGCCTTGCCGCCGAGCACGGCTTTGATTGCGCCTTTGTCGCCGACGAGCGTTCCGCGCGGATTGGCCGCAAAACCGATCCACAGACGACGTGAGGAATCGCGGTGCTGCGACGGGGCGAAAGCCGTGCCCGTGGGCTCGCCGTTCAGGGCTCCGGCAATGTTACCGGCGCTGGTCAGCACCACGGGAATGCCGGAAGCGACTGCTATACGCGCTGCCTCGAGCTTGGTGACCATGCCGCCGCTGCCGACGCCCGACGAGCTGCCGGCGACCGTTACCTCGTTCAGAATTCCGTCTACGTTCGGCACGAAACCGACCCGTTTGGCATTTGGTTTTGAGGGCGGAGCCGTATAAAGGCCGTCGACGTCGGTCAGCAGCACCAGCGCATCGGAACGCACCAGATTGGCCACCAGCGTGGAAAGGTGGTCGTTATCGCCGAAGCGAATCTCGTTGGTAGCCAACGCATCGTTTTCATTGATAATCGGGACCACGCCAAGATCAAGCAACCTAAGCAGCGTGCGCTGTGCGTTGCGGTAGCGCGAGGCGTGCATCGTATCATCGGCGGTCAGGAGAATCTGACCGACGCGCACACCGTAGCGCGCGAAACCGATCTCGTAATGCTGCATCAGCACGCCCTGACCCACCGAAGCCGCGGCCTGCTGGGTCGACACATCGGACGGTCGCGCGTCGAATCCGAGCGGACCGAAACCTGCCGCGATGGCACCGGACGACACCAAGACCATACGAGTGCCGCACTTGGCATGCTGAGCCAAAATCTCAACCAACGCGCCGACCTTGCCGACGTCCAAATGTCCGGAAGGCTTGGTCAGCGAGCTGGAACCGACCTTGACCACGACGGTCCGCGCGTTCGCGACCATCTGCCGAATCTGCGACTCACTCGCCCTCTGCATTGCCTTGTCACCTGTTTTCCCTATACCGCTTTATGCGTTGACGGATATTCCAGCCAGCAACAGCTTACTTCCTTGCCCTCATAAACCATAGGAAACACGCCGGGAGCGACGTGAGCGAAGAGGCTTTACCAATATGATCAACATTCATCATGTCGGAACCCATTGCAGGAATCCAGCGAAAAGGCCATAGATCAAAAAACATGTTCACAATAACACCGGAATCATTCTGCCATATGGCTTAAAACCGTTCAAGAACTGCTTGGAAAGACCGCAATCACTTTCCGCCATTTCATGATATATTACAACTGATTTTGAACACGACCAAGGAGTCTATCTCCCCCAATAGGGCAACAGAGAACCAAATAAACTACAGCGTGAGATATGCAAAATCGATGCTCATATCTCACGCTGCCTAACGTCAGTCGACGCTGCTTGCCCGTCTCGCAGGACACGAATCAGTATTAGTCGTCATCGTCGCCGTCATCGGATTCGTGGCCGCCGAGAATCGCGTGCTCGTCGTGCCTGTCGTCGTCAACGCTCGGATCGGCCCAGTGGCCGGCTGTTCGTTCCTGACGCATCGCCTCGCGCACGGCGGTCTTGGCGTCCATCATCTCGTGATACTGACGGCGGCGTTCGGCGTTGGTGCGGCGGCGGACACGGTTACCATCAGACCCGTCATCCAACCGCAGGTCCTTGCCGCGGGCACCCAACTGGGCGCCGTCGAGCATTTCCGCGCCGGCGGCGATGGTCGGGTCCCAATCGAAGGCGACCGCATTCTCACCCTTGCCGATGCGTACTTCGTCACCGGGCTTGGCGCCATGGCGACGCAGCTCGTCCTCGACACCTAAGCCGGCCAGACGGTCGGCGAGATAGCCCACGGCCTCATCGTTGTCGAAATTGGTCTGACGCACCCAACGTTCCGGCTTCGCACCGGTGACGGTGAACCACACCGCTCCCCTGCGGTTGCTTTCGCGCTCGACAGTGAAATCAAGCGAGGTGCCACGTTCATCGTCGGCACGGCGGCGACGGCGCGCCGGCTGCTCCAACGGCTTGATGACCACGCGCTCTTCGTCGCGCTCGGCTTCTTCGCGGGCCAGCTTTGCGCGCAGCTCGGTGACCATCTCGCCTAGAGCGTAACCGAGTTCCTTCAAGCCCTCGTGCGAGGCGGTGGAGACGATGAAGGTCTTGAGTCCCAACTTCTCGAACTCCGGGCGTACGAATTCCGCCAATTCCTTGGCTTCGGGCACGTCGGCCTTGTTGAGGATGATGACGCGCGGGCGTTCGGGAATCGGGATGACGCCGAGCGGAAGCTTGAGTTTCGCGGCGTACTTCGCCAGCTCGTCTTCCAGCGCGTGGTAATCGGAAATCGGATCGCGGTCCGGCTCCAACGTGGCGCAATCGATGACATGCGCGATGATCTCGGTGCGTTCGATATGGCGCAGGAACTCGAGGCCGAGCCCCTTGCCCTCCGAGGCTCCGGGAATCAGGCCCGGCACGTCGGCGATGGTATAGCGGTATTCCTCGAGCTTCACTACGCCGAGGTTCGGTACGAGCGTGGTGAACGGATAATCGGCGATCTTCGGTTTCGCGGCGCTCATCGCGGCGATCAGGCTGGATTTGCCGGCCGAAGGGAAGCCCACCAACGCCACGTCGGCGATGGATTTGAGCTCCAGGATCACGTCGCGTTCCTCGCCCGGTTCGCCGAGCAACGCGAATCCGGGGGCGCGACGCGTCTTGTTGGCCAGCGCGGCGTTGCCCAAGCCTCCCATGCCGCCCGCTGCGGCGACAAACCGATCGCCGGCGTGGCGCAAGTCCGCCAGCTCGCGGCCGGGGTGCTTGGCCTTGCCCTGCGCACCCTTGGCCTCGAAAATCACGGTTCCCGGCGGGACCGGCAGCACCACATCGGCGCCTTTCGAGCCGTCCTTGGTGTCGCCCAGGCCCATCGTGCCGCTTTCCGCCCGGCGATGCGGGACGAAACGATAGTCGAGCAGGTTGTTCGCGTTCGCGTCGGCGACGAAAATGACGGAACCGCCGTCGCCGCCATTGCCGCCGTTCGGCCCGGCCAACGGCTTGTATTTCTCGCGCTTGACCCCTGCGGACCCGTTGCCGCCGTCCCCGCCCTTGACGTGGACGGTCACTCTATCTACAAAGTCTGTCATGTTTCCTTACCTTACCGATGGGTATTCATCTTCCCATAACCCTGGCGACGAGTCCCGAAATTATCGTTTTGGGCAAAAGTATGAGGCGCGTCGCAAGCACATTCCGGCATCGCAATCGCTTCCCGCCGGCCATATCATCAAAAATACAAGAAGGTCGCACCCACATAGGTACGACCTTCTTGATGAAAAGCTAGTTGGCTTGAAGTCTCACTCGGCGACTACGTCGACGACCTTGCGGTCGCGGCGAACGCCGAACTTCACGTTGCCGTCGGACAGCGCGAACAAGGTATGATCCTTGCCGGTGCCGACGTTCTGGCCGGCGTGGAACTTGGTGCCACGCTGACGAACGATGATGTTGCCGGCGACGACAGCCTCGCCACCGAACTTCTTGACGCCAAGGTATTGCGCGCTTGAATCGCGACCGTTGCGGGAAGCGGATGCGCCCTTCTTATGTGCCATTGTCTGTTCCTTTCAGGCTTTGATTGCTCTTACGCTACCGAAATCAGGCGATTGCCGTGATCTTGATGACGGAAAGCGGCTGACGATGGCCCTTACGGCGGGCAACGCCGGTCTTGTTCTTGAACTTCTGGATGTTGATCTTCGGGCCCTTGGCCTCATCGTCAACGACTTCAGCCTTGACGGAAACCTTGGCAAGATCCTTGGCGTTCAGCGTCACCTTGGCGCCGTCGACCACGAGCGCGACCGGGAACTCCACGGTATCGCCCTTCTTCGCATTGAGACGGTTGACCAGGATGACGTCACCGACCTCGACCTTTTCCTGATGGCCACCGGCCTTCACAATCGCGTACATATCTCGTTCCTTGCTATTTCGAAAGCTAAACTGCCCAGCACGTCTTCGACTTCCACGGCCAGACACCAGTCTTTTAGAGTACACCGACCCACGTACTAACGTCAATCCATACTAACGGCATGTCCCTACGTTGCGCATGGTCGGGGTGTTGTGTTCCCGATTTCACAAAAGACAAGTGAAAGCGAAACCGGGAACGTAGATTTATTACCTTATTATTTCAGCGCGATTTCAGCTTTTGTCAGCCGAAGAATCAGCAGACGAATCCGAATCGGATGCTTCTTCCTTCTCCTCGTCGTTGGCCGCCACAGCCGCCGCGGCGATCTGCGCGAGCTTGGCCTTGACCGCCGGGCTCGAACCCTTCGGCGCCTGCACCTCGGGAGCACTGCCATGGCCGTGCTTGTTGGTGTGGACGAACGGGTCGCCGCCCTTCATCGCGTACGGATCGGCATAATCGGCGGAAATCGTGGGCTCGTCATGGAGAATGAAGCCACGGCCCTTGCAGGTCGGGCACTCCTCGCTGAAGGCCTCCACCAGGCCCTGGCCGATGCGCTTGCGGGTCATCTGCACCAGGCCGAGCGAGGTGACCTCGGCCACCTGATGCTTGGTACGGTCACGCGCGAGGCATTCGACCAAGCGCCGCAGCACGAGGTCGCGGTTGGCGGGCATCACCATGTCGACGTAATCGATCATGATCATGCCGCCGATGTCGCGCAGCCGCAGCTGGCGGGCGATCTCCTCGCTGGCCTCGAGGTTGCAGCGGGTGACCGTCTCCTCAAGCGACTTGCCCTTGCCGATGAACCGGCCGGTGTTGACGTCGATAGTGGTCATGGCCTCGGTGCGGTCGATGACGATCGAGCCGCCGCTGGGCAGGTAGACCTGGCGCTCCATGCCCTTGCGAAGCTGGGAGTCAATCTGCCACTTATCGAAGACGTCCTTGCCCTGATGCTCCTCGGGATCCCACTTTTCGAGGCGGTCCTTCAAGTCGGGGGCCATCGTGTCGAGATATTCCTCGATACGCTCGTAAACCGTGTCGCCTTCGACGATGAGCTTGGAGAAATCGTCGTTGAAGATATCACGCACCACACGGATGGCCACGTCGGGCTCGCCCTGCAAAAGCTTCGCGCGCTTGCCGTTGTGATAGAGCTTGCGCTTGTCCTCGATCTTCTGCCATTGACGCTTGAGATTCTCGAGGTCCTTTTTCAGCGCGTCTTCGCTGGCACCGTCGGCGGCGGTGCGGATGATGACGCCCATATCCTTCGGGGCGATCTTGGAGACAATGGACTTCAGGCGCCCACGTTCACGCTCGGGCAGCTTGCGGCTCACGCCGGTCATACCGCCGGAGGGGACAAGCACCAGGAAACGGCCTGCGAGCGTGACCTGCGAGGTCAGTCGCGCGCCCTTGTGGCCGATCGGATCCTTGGTGACCTGTACCAGAACGGGATCGCCGGATTTGAACGCAAGTTCGATGCGGCGCGGCTGGCCTTCCAGGCGCGTGGCGTCCCAGTTGACCTCGCCGGCGTAGAGCACGCCGTTGCGGGGCTGGCCGATGTCGACGAACGCGGCCTCCATGCTGGGCAGCACGTTCTGCACGCGGCCCAAGTAAATATTGCCGACGGTGGCGACCTCCTGGATATCGGAGACGTAATGCTCGACGAGCACGTTGTCTTCGATCACGGAAATCTGGGTATGTTGCCCTTTCTCGCGCACCACCATCAAGCGGTCGACGTTCTCACGACGGGCGAGGAAATCCTGCTCGATCAGCTGGTTCTGACGGCTGCGCTCGCGGCGGTTGTCGCGGCGACGCTGCTTCTTGGCCTCGAGGCGGGTGGAGCCTTCGATATCGGTGATCTCGTCGATATACTGCTGCTTGCGACTGCGGCGCGAGGTGGAACGAGACGAACCGCTTTCGCTTTCCTCGCCTTTGGAACCGCGATGACGACGACGGCGACGGGTCAGCGGCTGGTCGTCACTGTCCTCTTCGGATTCATGCCTACGGCGCCGACGGGAATCGCCGCGATCAGCCTCGCCACGATCGTTGCGGCTATTGCGATCGTTGCGATCACCATTGCCCTTGCGGCTGCGGCGAGAACCGTGCTCTTCGCTTTCGTCCTCTTCATCAAATTCGGCATCGTCCTGATCGGCTCGCGAAGAACCACGGCCACTGCGCTCACGGCGTGTCGCCCGTTCACTGCCACGCCCACGACGCCTCGCTCTGGATTGCTCGGCTTCCACATCGTCGATGGGACGATAGGTGATGTCGTCGTCTTCGAGGTCTTCCTCGATCTGCTCGATCTCGTCGGCCGCATGACGCTCCTCGGCGTTGAGCCTGCGACGACGATGGGTGCGACGTTCGCTGCGTTCGGCGGCTTCCTCGTCATAGATGTCATCGTCATCCTCGCTCCGGCGCGAACGACGGGTCGTGCGCGAAGCATTCCGGCTTTCGTCCTCATAATCGCGGTCACGGTCATTCGACCTGCCACGTCTGGAACCCGAACGGCTCCGTCGCTCATCTTGTTCCTCGTCCGACCGTTCATCGTCGCGTTCGGAACCACGGCGCGAACGGTTGCTGCGCGTCGAGCGGCGTGAACCGCGCTCGCCGCCTTCGTCGTCCTCGTCCGCACGAGCGCGAGAACGTCGCCGAGTCGTCTTAGGCTCATCGTTTTCATCGTCTTCGCCTTCACCGGGAAGCACAGGCTCCTGGAAGAGCAGCGATGTCATTGGATGAGGGGTGTGATGGCTCTCGTGGCCTTCGGGAAGGCCTTCGACGGCGTCAATGACACGTTCCTCGGCGGTTTCGACGGCAACTTCCGTCTTTGCCTCGCTTGCCGATACGGAATCGTCGGACCTGCCACGCGACTTTGCAACACCTGTACGGCGGCTGCGGCCTGAAGCGGAAGATTTCTTCGACTCGTCATCAGACTTGCGAGTTCGGGCGTTTCGGCGAGACGTTTGAGGCCCCTCATCCGCCTCTTCATCGTCACGGGCACGACTACGCGTCCGTGTCCTTTTCGTCGTGCTGGATGACGAGTCATCCGTGCCGCGCGACGAAGCGGCCTTCCTGCCGGTTCTCGTTCCAGACGTTCTTGAACCTGCCTCGACTCCGCTTTCGTCGGATTGCTTCTCGCCACTAGCGGATTCAGCACTTTCACGCTCTTCCACTTTCAATGCCACGGCGGCACCGGCGGCACCGGCACCGCGGACTACGCGGCGGCGAACCGTACGGCGACGCGTTGCGGGCTCACTATCCGTAGATGGGGATGAAGAAGGTAAATTGGTATCGTTTTGTGTGGCGTCATCGGTTTGACCGACCCCGCCTCGGGTTACTCTGGGCACAATGCTCCTTGTCGACATGCTGCAATCATGTCGGCTTATCTTGGCCGTCTACGGCTCTCACACCGCGCTCTCACCGCGGCCACGCAACAGTTGCGTTCGTAGTCGGCAATCTAAAAGTCATTACGTTCGTCACGGCGGACACCGGCACTTGCGGATTAGCACGCAAGGGGATCAACGCCATCGGAATTCGGCAACTTGCAGAATCACCAGCTTTTATTATACGTCCACTGGGGTAGAAGTGACAACAGATGCACTATGCTGTGATCACCGACGCACCCAAATTTTATAATTCCACCCAAAACAACCCTGTTGGTGCCACCAAGTTGCCTGTATTCACGCAATTTACGGCCAATTCTCCATTTTTGGGGCATCTTGGTGCACCAAGAACACGCTAAAACGCAAAATTGATGGGCAATTCCCAAATTTTGGCGGACTTGGTGCACCAAGATACCCCAAAAAATGAAGAATTCACAAATGGTGGGGCAAACATAGGTCGTGCGCGATAAGCGCCACAACTAACCGGAAGCGCTACAACAGTCCGGCAACATTGCAACGCAGGAATCCCGGATACGCAAACGTTCGCTAACGTAGCCACTGCTCGAGGATATCGGCAAGCAACATGAGCTGGCTGAATGGTATCTGCTCATCGGCCTTGTGTGCCAAAAGCGGGGAGCCAGCGCCGAGGTTGACGGCCGGGATGCCGATGGACGAGAAGCGGGCGACATCGGTCCAGCCGAGCTTGGCCTGGGGGGCAAGTCCCGTTTTCTCCTTAACCAGTTTGGCCAAAGAAACCGCCAACGGCGCATCCATGCCGGGGCGCGCGGACGGCGATTCGTCCTTCATCTCGATATCGAAGCCTTCGAACATGCCGCCGGTGGCCTTGTGCTCGCCGTTGCCCATCTCGGCGCCGGCATCGGCCCCCATCATCAGTGCTTTTGCGGCCGGCAGGTCCTTGTCGGGCGCGAAACGATAGTTGACGTGGATACGGCACTCGTCGGGGATGACGTTGGTGCCTTTGCCGCCGGAGATCAGGGTGGCGTTGACGCCTTCGCGGTAGGTCAGGCCGTCCACCTCGACATCCTGCGGAACGTAGGCGGCAAGCCGGTCGAGGACTTCGGCGGCCTTGTGAATCGCGTTTTCGCCCATCCATGCACGGGCGGAATGGGCGGCGACACCGTGGGTGACCACATCGAAGCGCATGGTGCCGTTGCACCCGCCTTCGATGCCGCAATCGGTGGGTTCGCCGATGATCGCGAAATCGCCTTGTATCCACTCTGGGTGGGCACGCGCCACCTTGCCCAAGCCGTTCTTTTCGGCCACGACCTCCTCATGGTCATAGAAAACGTAGGTAAGGTCGTATTTCGGCGCGGTCATCGTCGCCGCGAGATAGAGCATCACCGCGTCGCTGGCCTTCATATCCGTCGCGCCGCGGCCGAACATCACGCGCTCTCCGGAATCCTTCATCTTCGAGGCCACGTCGGCACGTATACGCTCGTCTCTCGGCTCAAGCCAGACCGGCGGGAAATTGTCGATGACCGGAACCGTGTCGAGGTGTCCGGCGAGCACCACCCGCTGCGGGCGAGAAAGCGAGGTCGAGGCGACCACCGTGTCACCCAGACGGTGAACCGTCATATGTGGCTGCCCGCGCAGGAACGTCTCGACCTCATCGGCGAGCGCCGTCTCGTCGTCGGAGACGGAATACGACTTCATCAATTCCTCGAACAGCCCGTTAAGCGCGGTCTCGCGCGCGGATCCCTCTTGTATCGTCAGACTCATGGCTTCTTATCCTAGCGGACCGGCATACGGATCTTCCATGTTTGCTCACATCTGCGATTCGCATGGCGCGTTCACGATTGAATGCACCATGAACGTCATGACACCATTAATCGGTAGGTATCGTGGTCAAGGTCCCATACCGGTTTTCGTGTGTTATGCCGTGAGACGTATCTTCACAAACCGGCAAAAACGAGGCATCATACTAAGGTAAACGTGGTTGATCATTAAGGCCGTGGCCAAGGGAGAGATTCATGGGTTTGCTGAGCGCGATGCAAGGGTTTGTGGTCATCGCCGTCATCATCGGCACCGGTTACGTCGCGGCACGTTTCAACATCGGCGGCCCGACCGCCCAGATGGTCCTGAACCGCTACGCGTTCTTCGTCACCAACCCGTTTTTGATGTTCGCGATCCTCTCCAAAGAGCCGATCATGGAGATTTTCCATCCCTCGATTTTCGTCGCATTCTTCTCCGCGCTGGCCGTGGGTGTGCTGTTCCTGATCCTGAACAAGATCTTCTACCATATGGGACCTGCCGATGCGACGGTGGGCGCGCTCAACTCGTTGTATCTCAATTCCAACAACATCGGCCTGCCCATCGCCACCTACATTTTGGGCAATGGGGCGCTCGTGGCACCGATTCTGGTGATGCAGCAGGCAATTTTCACGCCAATCGCGCTGACGGTTCTGGACTATACGACCACTGGCAAGATGTCGGTGAAAAAAGCGCTGATGCAGCCATTGCACCAGCCGCTGCTGATCGGTTCGCTCGGCGGCATCCTCGTCGCGGCCATCACCGCATGGATCGGCTATTACCCCATTCCGAAATTCATCTACGACCCGGTCAACATGATCGGGCAGGCCGCGATTCCGATGATCCTGATGGCGTTCGGCATGTCGCTGCGCGGCACCAAGCCGATGCAGAACAAGAGCTCGCGCTCGGCGGTCATCGCCGTCACCGTTCTGAAGAACATCGTGATGCCGATTATCGCCTTCCTTATCGCCAAATTCATCATGGGCTTCACCGGCAAGGTGCTCTACGCCTGCGTCGTGCTCGCGGCGCTGCCGGCCGGCCAGAACGTCTATAATTACGCGGCCCGCTACAATGTCGGCATGACCTTCGCCCGCGACGGCGTGCTGATCTCGACCGTTTCCAGCCCTATCGTCATCGCCATTATCGCCGCACTGTTGAGTTAGCAGCGTTACAAAAGTCGAAGATACAAATTACAAATCGCGGAATCGCGCCAATCTGCATTTATATCTTCGCCTTTTGCAACCTGAACAAATCACATATGCCGATATTCGCGCGCCAAATCGCCCAAGCGCTCGACGAAATGCGGCCAATCCGCGTTCATGGCGGTCAGCAGCTTGCGGTTGGGCACCTCCGAAACCGGAATCCACGCAATCTCCATGCTCTCGTCGTCGTTGGGATGCGGGCTGACCCTGCACCCCGGCTTCTCGAAGGCGAAAACCGTGGTGTAGGCCCAAGGGCCATGCTCCTCGCGATGCGTGCCGACCACCTCAATGTCCTCCGGGGTGATATTGGCTTCCTCGTAGCTCTCGCGCAACGCACCCTCGATCGGGCTTTCGCCGTCCGCGAGCGCCCCGCCGGGAATGCCCCATGTGCCGCCTTCCGCGCTCCACATCGCACGGTGCTGCATCACCACGTCCGTCACCTCGCCGGTCTCCTCGCTGCGGCGGGCGAGCAACACGCCGGCGGCGCCGTTCAGACCCCAGTGACGACGGCCGCAGGCGCACTGCACCCAGCCGTCGCCGGGCTGGTGAACGTTGTCTTTGGGAGGCACGATCGACGCGGCCTGCGCTTCGGCATCTGCTTTCGCCTTTGCCGCAGCAACTTCGGCCTTGGTTTTTGTCGACAACGACTTACCATTGGTATTACAATTTGTATTGGTGGCTGAAGGCGAATCTGCACCATCTGCCATGTCGTTCGCAGCATTCAACGCAGCTCGTACACTGAGCTTCGTCGCGGCGACCTTGCCGAGACCGGCGTTCCACAGATCGGGCCACGCCACGCCCATGTCGCCGACCATGCGGCGCAGCAACGGCAGACTCAGGCCGAGCACGCCGCTCGGGTCACCGTCGACGCCGGCGATGAACGCTCCGCCGAGACCTTCCAGTGTAAAGCATCCCGCCACTTCCAACGGTTCGCCGGACGCGATATACGCTTCGATGTCACGGTCGGAATAATCGCCGAACCGCACCACGGCATGGCTGGATTCAAGCTTCTGCCGGCCGGTGGCGAAATCGATGAGGCAATGGCCGGTCCACAACTCCCCCGACTTGCCGCGCATCGCGCTCAGCCGTTCCCGCGCAACCTCCGGCGTATGCGGTTTGCCCAACGCGACGCCCTCGAAAAGGAACATGGAATCGCAGCCGATGATCAGCGGACCGACCTTGGCGTCGGCAAATCCCGGATACTCGGCCAGGGCCCGCTCCATCGGTTCGGCCTCGGTGGGCACCTCGACACCAGAGAAATCTCGGGTCAAGGTCGAATGATGATCATAAACCTTCTCGCCGTATTGATCGGTGTTGCCGTTGCCCGCACCCGCGCTGCCGTCACCTGCGACGGAACCGTTGCCGACACTTGCGTTGCCCGACCCGGCGTCCGCAGCGCTCTCGGTGTGCAGCGGGAAAGCGGTCACCTGCTCGCCATCGGCGTTTCGGGCGGCTTCGGCGACCTGAAGATAGGCCTGATAGACGCTGCGCGCCTTGGCCTGCGCCAATATCATCACGCGCTGCTCGCAACTGAGGTCGTCGACCGCAACCCCCCGTGCCTTTGCCTCGGCGGCCACCGCAGCGGGTTCATCGACATGCGAGACGTGAATAATCGGAGAAATGCCGGCGGCATTGAGCACATTGCGCCGCGAAGGCGACTGCGAGGCAAGAATCAGCGGAATCGACATAACACTCCAAAGTTGCGGAAACCCAAAAGAATCGGTTCCTTCATGCTACTCGTCCTCGTGGAGGTTACCTAGCCTGTTAAAAACGCTATAACAACTCGTCGTGACTCCCAGTACGCATCATCGTAATGAGAAGCTCGGTACCATCGATACGATAAATCAGCAGCCAGTCGGTGGCAATGTGCAACTCGCGGTACTGTCGAAGATTCCCTTTGAGCTGGTGATCACGATATCTGCGACGCAATGTATCGGTATCTCCCTGCGCAAGAACGTGAAAGACCTCATACAGCCTACCCATTTCGTAATGTTTCCGTTTCAGGCGCTTAGCATCACGCAGAAACTCCTTGGAAAGGGAGATCTCATACATCTTCAATCATCCTTTGGGCGGCATCGGCATCCCCGGCGTAAACAAATCCGCTGTTCTCGGCCTTACGCACCGCCTTTTCCAACGGCGTCAGCGACATCGGGCGGAAAGGCATGCCACCTTCCTTGACGGCCTGCGAAAGAAACATGTTGATGGCAGCACTCAAATCAATGCCCATACCTGCGAATACCTTGACGGCCTGCTCCTTCAACGTCTTGTCCGTGCGCACCTGAATACGCGTCTGCTGTGCTGCTGTGTGAGCCATAATAACCACCTTATATACGATATTGGAGTCTTTTGTCGGTATAAACGACTCCATTACGGATATACTAGCATTTTTTGAAGACGTTTCACATCCTTGATGAATTTGCCAAAAATACCCAGAACTCAAGCATTATCAATAATTCGTTTCATCGCTTCGGCATCGCCGGCGTAATAAACTGGATCGACCTCGACGCCTTGGGGGCTGACGGGAAGGTGCAGGACGCGCCAGTGGCCGCTTGACAGTTCGGCGGCGGCGATGCTGTCGATTTGCGCGGCGGCATCGCCGTAGTGAAGCACCAGCACACACGGGCCGGCGCCGGAGACCGCTGCAGCGTAACCTTTCGCGCGCAATGTCTCGATCAGCTTCCAGGAAGGTTGCATTAGGGATTTGCGATAGGGTTGATGAAGCCTGTCTTGCGTCGCGGCAAACAGCAGGGCGTTGGAACGCGAGGCGATGGCGGAATCATCGACGAGATCATCGCCGGCATCATGAACGGATGGGGCGACACTTGGCGATTGGCCAGCGGAATCGTTGACAAGACTTGTCGGATTCATGGCGGCGGGGAGCAGCGCAACGCGGGAAACGTTGAACACCGCGTCGGCGTACGGCAACTTCTGCGGCAGGGCCTCGCGCGCCTTTTGCGTGGAAAGCTCGAAATCCGGGACGAAGACGGCGGCGGTCATGGCTTTCGACACCGGGTAGTTGACGGTATGAAACCCGGCACGCAGAGGCTCGCCGCCGGGAATACCTACGGATCCCACGCCTTCCGCCGTCTTGAAATTCCATGAAACCGTGAGCCCGCCGTAGACCGCAGGAGCCACGTTATCGGGATGACCTTCCATCGAGGCGGCCATCTGGAAAATCGTCTCTCGGTTGAAGTCGGCGTCACCCTGTGCGAAAGCGGCCGCAGCCGCGATGCCGGCGACGATGGCCTCGGCCGACGAACCCATGCCACGGGCCTGCGGAATGTTGTTATACGCCTCTAAAGCAAACCCGAAGCGACGCAGGCCGAACGCCTCGCACGCGCGGCGGAAAGCCGAAACGACCAGATGGGTTTCGTCGCGGGGCAACGTGTCCTCGCCTTCGCCGTGAATGATCACCTTGGCAGCAGTGTTTGAAAAGCCGTCTGACTTGCCTTGATTACCATGGCTGCTTTGATTGCCTGTTTGGTTATCGCCCAATTCATCTTCATTGATAGTAAAAGTGAGCTCGTCGTGATAATCCAGCGCCAAACCGACAGCATCGAAACCTGAACCGAGATTCGCGCTCGTGGCGGGCACCCGCACCTTGACCTGCTTGACTTTCGGCATCATCCCCGCCATATTGTTCCCCTCACTTGGTCATGGTTGCTCAACGGCGAATCCGCTCACATCTCGCGCAAGATCGAGGGCTCGCCAATCACGAAATCGAACTTGCAAACATCCTCGACCGTTTCGCGCAACTTGGTCTCGTTGCATTGATGCGTCACCACGCGCAGGGTCTGCTGCTCACCCGAATAGCCGGGGTCGTGCGGGGTCGGCTTCAGATCCTGGTTGATGCCGTTGATGGAGACGTTGTGGTCGGCAAACGTCTTGGAAATCGCGGCGAGGATACCTGGGCGGTCGCAGATGCGGAAACGGACGGCGAACGCGGCGCGCGAAGTGCTCAACGGAGCCTTGGGCAGGTTTTGGTACATCGAAATCTGCGGACCGGTGCCGCCTTGGACGATATGGCGGGCGACGGTGACGATATCGCCCATAACCGCCGAAGCGGTAGGAGCGCCGCCTGCGCCACGGCCGTAGAACATCAGATCGTCGGCCGCCTGCGCGTGTACGAATGCGGCATTGTAGCTGCCGTGAACGCTGGCAAGCGGGTGGTTGTCGGGGATAAGCGCCGGATAGACACGCGCGGAAACGCCATGCTCACCATTGACCACAACGGCGAGCAGCTTGATGACCTTGTGCTCGGCCTGCGCCAACGCGATGTCGTCGGCAGTGATGTTGGTGATGCCCTCCGTCGTGACGTCATCGATGCTCACCGGGGTATGGAACGCCAGCGAGGCCACGATGGCCGCCTTGTTCGCGGCGTCCTCGCCCTCGACGTCGCCGGTCGGATCGGCCTCGGCGTAGCCCTTGGCCTGCGCGTCCTTCAGCGCCACCTCGAAATCGAGGCCTTTGGTGGTCATTTCGTCAAGAATGTAATTGGTCGTGCCGTTGAGAATGCCCAGAACGCTGGTGACCTTGTCGCCGACCAACGATTCACGCAAGGGACGGACCAGCGGGATCGCGCCGCCCACCGCAGCCTCGAAGTAGATATCGACGCCGTCTTCCTCTGCGGTGCGGTAGATTTCCGGACCGTATTTCGCCAGCAGCGCCTTGTTCGCGGTGACCACCGATGCGCCGCTTTCAAGGGCCTTCAAGACCAGCGACCGGGCAGGCTCGAGGCCGCCGATGAGCTCGACCAGGATGTCGCTGTGGGTGGCGACGTATTTGGTGTCGGTGGTGAGCAGCGTTTTGTCGATCCAGGGGAAGGCGACCTTTTCGGGATTGCGGCAGGCGATGCCGGTAATTTCGAGTGGCTGGCCGATGCGTTGCTGGAGTTCTTCCTTTTGCTCGTTCAGGATTCTGGCGACCTGCGAGCCGACGGTGCCCACACCAAGCAACCCCACGCGTATCGGGGTCGAGCTGTCGTGAATGCCTTTGGGCAACACTTCCATCTGACCGTCTTCATCCTGAGCGCGCCGTTGCGCCGAACTGTTCACCTGGCCCATACCACTCTCCCACTCAACCGCTTATACTGCATCAAACATGCCTAGACTTATCAATCCTAGAAAATGAATCCGACAGGAGTCTGTCCCCATAACCTCGTCGCCACGCTACACTCGAATATCGCCGATATCATTGCAACTTGTTAGATGTCGCTTTTTACTTGCTTGCTGACGTTAAGCAAGTAAAAAGTCAACTTAGCCACCCTAAAAGTCGCTTTTTACTTAGCTGGCACCAGTAAGCAAGTAAAAAAGCGACACAAAACGAATAATTTCGTTTCGGACTGTTGCATTCAGCCTATGGCAGCTGGGTCAGCTGACATCAAGAGAAAGCAGGTCGTCGATGGTCTGGCGGCGGAGCATGAGATGCGCATCTTTGCCGCTGACGGCCGCCACGGCGGGAATCAGCGCCTGGTTGTAGTTGCTGGCCATCGTGCGGCCGTAGGCACCGGTGACCGGGATGGCGAGGATATCGCCACGTTTGAGGCTGCGGGGCAGGCGGCATTCGTGCACGAGGATGTCACCGGATTCGCAGTGCATGCCGACCACTCGGGCGAGCATGGAATCCTTGAGATTGCCGTTTTCGTCGCGTTCGCCGCCACCATCGCGGTTGGCGAGCAGGGCCGTGTAATCCGCCCCGTAGAGCGCCGGGCGGATGTTGTCGCTCATACCGCCGTCGACCGAAACGTAGGTGCGTTCGGCGATGGGATTGCCGGCTGCGTCTTTCGTGCCCTTTGGCAGCATGACGCGCTTGATGGTACCGACGCGGTAGAGCGTGACACCTGCGGGAGCGACAATCCAGCGGCCGGGCTCGAAGGAGATGACCGGAGCCGGCATGCCCAGCGCCTTGTTGATCGAGGTGACAGCCTGCGCCAGGCGCCCGAGCTCGGCGTCGATGTCCATGGAATCCTCGGCGTCGGTGTAGGCCACGGAATAGCCGCCGCCCAAATCGACCTCGGGCAGGGTGTAGGCATCGGTGGCGTAGAAGGTCTTGCGTAAGAGCATCATGCGTCGCGCGGCTTCGATGAAGGCGTTGGCGTCGTGAATCTGGGAGCCGATATGCGAATGGATGCCGACCAGCTCGAGATCGTCCTGACGGGAGTAGATGTCTTTGAGCACCGCGAGCGCCGGCCCGTCCGCCACAGCGTTCATGGCTTCGGCCAGTTCGCGGTCAGCATCGGAGACTTTGACGCGGCTCATGTCGTAGGGATATTTGATGGAGTAATCGAGCTTACGACCGCTGCCGTTTGCGGGATCGTTGGCTGCGGCTGCGACCGCGTCGGCGGCGACCGAGCCTACGTGGCTCTGCGAAACAGAACCGTCGGCATTCGCGGTGGAATCATCGGTATTACTATTACCGGCGTTCACATCGCCGAGCGAGCCCAAGATATCGAGCACTTCCGGGCCGACACCGGCCGGCAGCAGCGGCACGCCGAATTTCTGGTCTTCGTGGGCGGTGGAGATGTATTCGTGGCCACCGGCGTGGATGCCGGAGGTAACGCGCAGCATGACGCGGGCGCGTTTGCCCAACCGATGCGCGATGGCGGCGATGCGTGCGGGCTCGTCGGCCGAGTCGACGACGATCTTCGAGAATCCTTCACGAACGGCCAGCTCGATCTCCTCGTCGGATTTGTTGTTGCCGTGCAGCACGAGACGGCGCCCGGGGACGCCGGCGGCGAGCGCGATTTTGATCTCCCCCATCGAGCAGGTGTCGACGGACATGCCGGCCTGCGTGACGATGCGCACGACCTCCTTGGAGAGGAACGCCTTGCCCGCGAAGCTGACGTGGGTGGTCGAGGTGTTGAACGCGTCGGCGGCGGCACACACGAACTTTTCTGCGCGAGTTCGCACCTCGTCGGTGTCGATCAGATAGAGCGGCGATCCGAACTCGTCGAGCAATGAAGCGGCGCTGTGCCCGTGGAAAGTCAGTTCGCCGTCACTATTGAATGCTGTCGCTTCCGGCCAAATCGGAGTGATACCCATATCGTTCGTCCCCTTTTTCTTCGTCTGTCGCTGGTTTGAAGCTCTACCTAACGATAGCGAATCGCGGTGAAAATGGTGGAATCATCTCAACACAGCGATTTACCTATTGAGCTCGCACAGAGATTAGTCCAAAATCGCAATATCCTGTGCACTTGGCAGAACCAACGGCAAGCCCACTCATCCATTGCAAATCTGCATGGCTACGCCATCTTGCATGATTTCGAACCCGTGTTTTTGATAGAACGCCGCGTTTTTGCTTTCCTCCGGCATGACTTCGATGTAGAAGTAATCGAAGTAACGTTGCTTGACCATTTCAACCATATGACCGGCAATGCCTCTGCCCTGATATTCGGGATCGACCAGAACGTAATGCATATAGGCCATCATCGCCCCGTCATCCAAAACGCGCACCAGCCCGGCAAGCCGATCGCCGTCCCACGCCGAAAAGACCGTGGAAGAACCCATCAAGGCCTTGTACAAACGTTCCGGGTACTTTCCGGAAACCCAGTCGACGGAAAGGAAAAGACGCTCGACCTGCGCCTGTGTGAAACATTTTTCGTCCGTGAATTTGATGGTTTCGTCGGCCATATTCTCTCCTTTGTTCTTCCCTATCGCCGATCCGCGTGCAAACAATGATAAATACCGCATAAAGAAATCGGCCACGTCATTCCACAATGGAAAACGTGGCCGATTTAACGCCAATCAGTACTACATCTTGTCGGGGGCGGTGACGCCGAGCATCGCCAGGCCGGAGGCGATCACGCGCTGGACCGCGTCGTTCAACTGCAAGCGTGCGGCGGCACGGGCCGGTTCCGGGCACTTGGCGACGCGCTCGGCCTCGTCCATCTTGCGCTCATCCAAGCCGGTCAGATCCATCGGCACCACGCGCTCGAGGTTGTACCACTTGTGGTACGTGCCGGCGAGCGACTCGAGGTAGTGCGCGATCTTGTGCGGGGCGCGCAGGTCGCCGGCGTCGGTGACGACGGACGGCCACTGGGCCAGCGAGCCCAGTACCTCGCCGTCGGCAGGAGTGTCGAGCAGCGACAGGTCGGCGGCGTTGGTGTCAATCTTCGCGGCTTGCGCGTTGCGGTCGACGTTGCAGCTGCGCGCGTGCGCATACTGTACGTAATACACCGGGTTCTCGTTGGTGTGCGAGGCGAGCACGTCGAGATCGATGTCGACGCTGGTGTTGTAGTCGGTTCGGGCCAGCGAATAGCGCGCTGCATCCACGCCCACGGCCTCCACAAGGTCGTCGATGGTGACGACGTTGCCGGCGCGCTTGGACATGCGCACGGCCTTGCCGTCCTTCATCACGTTGACCATCTGACCGATGAGGATCTGCATATTGACGTCGGGTTTGTCGCCGAACGCGGCGCACATCGCCATCATGCGGCCGATATAGCCGTGGTGGTCGGCACCGAGCATGTAGATGGCCACGTCGGCGGGGTTGACCTCGCGGTGGCGCTTGTCGTAATAGTAGGCGATGTCGGCGGCGAAGTAGGCGTACTCGCCGTTGGACTTGATGATGACGCGGTCCTTGTCGTCGCCGTGCTTGGTCGAGGCGAACCAGGTGGCCCCGTCCTTTTCGTAGATGTCGCCGTGGTCGCGCAGCCAGGCGATGGCCTTCTCGACGGCACCGTCCTGATAAAGACTGTTCTCGTGGAACCAGACATCATAATTGACGCGGAAATCCTTCATAGACTGCTGGATCTCGGCGAACATCATCGGCACCGCGCGCTTGCGGAATTCCTCGCGCTGCTCAGAATCGCCCTCACCCAGCGGGTTACCGTCCTTGTCCTTGCCACCGTCGACGCGGGGCAGGGCAAGCACATCCACGTCGTCGGCCTTTGCTTCGGCGATGACGCGGTCGGCGATCTCGTTGATATACGTGCCCTTGTAGCCGTCGGCCGGGGTCTCCTCGCCGTGGGCCGCGGCGACGAGGGATTTGGCGAAGCGGTTAATCTGCTCGCCGTGGTCGTTGAAGTAGTATTCGCGCACGACCTTGGCGCCGTTGGCCTCGAGCACGCGGGCCATGGAGTCGCCGGTCGCCGCCCAGCGCACGCCGCCGATGTGAATTGGGCCGGTCGGGTTCGCGGAGACGAATTCGAGGTTCAGGGTCTTGCCAGCCAAGTGGTCGTTCAGGCCGAACTTGGTGGAATGTACGGTTTTCGCGGTAGAAGTGGTGGTATCGCTATCCTTGCCCTTCCAGACCTCGACGCCCTTATCGACGGGATCGACGTCGACGGCCTGGTCCAGAATCTGCGAGACCACCGCAGCCGCGGAAGCCGAATCAAGGGTGATGTTGATAAACCCAGGACCGGCCACCTCAACGGAGTCGATGCCGTCGGCGTCACGCAGCCTGGCGGCGAACGCCTCGGCCAGGTCGCGCGGCTTCATACCAGCCTTCTTGGCCAGCTGCATCGCCACGTTCGACGACCAGTCGCCATGGGCGCGGTCCTTCGGCCGCATCACAGCCAGCTTCTCGACCGGCGGCACCAGCTCGTCACTCAGCTCGCCGGCCTGGCCGGCCGCAACCAGCCCATGTGCAATATCAGAAATAAGTTCACTCAACGCTTCAGGATTCATGCACCTCAGTCTAGCGTGTCGAGTGAACCAACTGGGCCCCAGCCAAAATAGCTGGGGCCCAAGTCTATAATATCGCGGTTTTTCAACCGGCTAATTGTGTTATAAATATAACCTCCAATATCAGTTCTCATTCAATCGAGGAATAATCCTGGTATCAATAATAGGAATCGGCTTCGTACCGGTTTTCGTTATATTTGTAGAAAGAACCGACCTTGCTTGCGCTGTTCTTGGTGCATGAACTTTCGCATCTGAATCAATTGATGGTTCATCGGTACAAGTAACACCTAAGCACCAATTTTCGGCACCTAAAAAAAAATCATATTTACTATTACCGGATTCAGCTATATATTCAACGCTTTCTGGCATCCGGATCAGTTGTTCAAGCGCCGCTAATTTCAAATTGATGATTTCCAAATTATGACCAGCTTTGATTTCCGGCTTTCCGAAACTATTCCTTAATAAAAAATCATAAAATATTTCAGATCCGGAGGGGACTTGCAAATGACGACGTCTATAGCTGTTTCGCATTTGTAAGGGCACATCACAACGCAAACCTGTTAAATGCATAAAATGATGTTTCAGCCAATGCACATCAATCGAAGTGTTAGCAAATTCGAATATATAATGACGGTTTAGAAAAAAATCATTATAAGCCTGGGCAATGGGGCGTAACCGTTCAACAGCGTCAGATAGATTCTTGACTCTGTCTGCTCCCATCATGCTCCCTCGCATCAGAAAAGTGTAAAACCGGGGAGCCATGACACTCCCCGGTTCGCATTGTGGAATCGTTTATATTACGCCCTCCGTTAGGCGACCTGCCCATGAACAGGCCTACGGGAATAACGGCTTCCAAGCCGATTCGCCCATTCCCTGGACTAGATGCCTTCCTGCGTGGCCGCCATCGACAACGGTATAAAGCATCACGACGGAAAATCCCACTTTGCGAAGCGTTCGCACGATGTTTACCACCATCAACAAAGCGCTTCTCCTACAATTTATCAGATAGAGAGAATCAAAGCAAGACATTTTGCCTGTTCATGATATATCTTGAAAGGCATAGCGAAGCAAAAAGTTTAAAGTATACTGAAAACTTTTCTTAATTTTTGTGATAGTTTTACTTATACTTAAAACTCTTGAACGTTCGCAAAAGCCTCGATTTGCTCTTCATAATCGAGAGATATCATGATCGTGATATCCAACCAACCCTCCAAGAAGAAGGAATCATGGGAATTCTGAATGGCGGAATCAAAGCGGAACGCCACACATACGCAACGAAGCCCGAAGAGACCTACAACGTTATGCTCAATTTGCTACGCGGCAGCAAAACCTTCACGTTGAAAGCCCGCAACGACGAGAAGCAGGCGTGCATCTTCACCACCGGCGTCACCGCGTTCGCGTGGGGCGAAGACCTCGTGGCGACCGTGGACGAGGCCGAAGGCGGATCGAGCGTGAGCGCGTTGGTGCGTTCCAAGACGAAGCGCGCGCCGCTCACCCAGATTCATAAGAACAAAAAGGACATCAAGCTGTTCTTCAGCGAACTTGATCAAAAGCTGGAACCATCGATTTGCGCACAATAACCGCAGACAGACCGCAGGCAGACCGCAGCCAGTAAGTCATCGGCAATTTTGTGGGCCCAACGGGATTCGAACCCGCGACCTTTCGCTCCGGAGGCGAACGCTCTATCCAGCTGAGCTACGGACCCAAACAACAGGTTTCAGCATAGCACCGCAGCCGACCAAACGGCGTGGCATCCGTCTAGACTTGATATATGGCTCCTGAAATGAACGACTTCGAATTCGACCGGCGGTTCTTCTGCCGAACCATGCCTGCGGAACTGGACGACGGCAGCGCGCCGACACTGATTGTGCAGAGCTACTACGTGCACTCCGACAACTACGCGCTGCGCGTGCGTCTGTTGAGCCGGAAAAACCGCATCGAGATGGACGCCGACACCGATGCGATGGCGGTGCTCGACCAATATCGTGACGATTTCTCCGAGGCGTCGGTGGCCATCAAGGGCCCGTCTGTGGGCGGCACGCGCTACGAGGCGGAGCGCGAGATCGATGCCAACATCGCCGCTGAGCTGATCAAACGCGGCGGCGAGGTCATCATCAAAAACCGCTTTGCGGCCTGGATCGGCGAGGACGGCTGGGACATCGACGTCTTCGGCGGATTGAACGCGCCGCTGGTGGTGGCCGAGGCCAAACGTTCGCGGCCGGTCACCAACCTCATCATCCCTGATTTCTGCGTCACCGAAATCACCGATCAGGCGCGGTTCTCCAACGACGGGCTCGCCGGCAGGCCGTTTGCGACCTGGAGCGAGGACTTCGAGCAAGAACTGGCCAAGCAGGGCCCGCATTTTGAGCAGATCTACGGCCGCAATCGGCACGAATAGACGACCGCTGAGGCATTTACGACCGCAATCGGCACGAATAATTAGTACATCAACGTGGACAGGCGGCGGCGAGCGGCCTTCAAGCGCGGGTCGTCCGGCGCGGGAATGGCGAAGTACTCGAGCAGGCGCTTGCGCACCGGCTCCAAATCGGCCTTGTGACCGGCCGCGAGAAAATCAAGCAGGCGCGAGAACGCGTCCTCGATCTGGCCGCCGATCATGTCGATATCGGCGACGGCAAGCTGGGCGTCGACATCGTCGGGATGCTCGGCCGCGGCGGCGCGGACCACGCGCACATCCGCGCTGCCGGAACGCGCCAGCAGCAATGCCTTGGAACGTTCGCGGGCGGCCAGGGTATCGTTCGGATTCGCTTCAAGTACTTGAGCATAAGCCTCGGCGGCACCGGCATAGTCGCCGTCGGCCGCGAGCTGGTGGGCCTGCTGATGCTCCGGCGGCACCTGCTCGGCCGCATCCGCTCCCTCACCGGCAGCAGCATCGGCATCCGGATCGCCGGAATACGGCGCGGTGCCGGTGACTCCGGCCTGTTGGGCCAACTGCACGATCTGCGGCAGCAAGGTGTCGCTGATCTGGCTCAATTCCTCGTCGCTCGGCAGCCCCTCGAGAATCGGCATGGGCCGGCCTCCGATAAGCGCGAACAATGCAGGCGCGCCCTTGATCTGGAAGGCCTGGGCGATACCAGGTTCCGCGTTGATATCGATACGGGCCAGCTGCAGCTGCCCTTTCATCCCATTGATGGTATCCCCGAGTTTTTTGGCCATCGCGAACAGGCGGTCGTCAGTGGGAATCCACAGCAACAGCACCACCGGATAGGTGGCGGAGGTCTGCAGAACCGCTTGGAACGTGGATTCGGTGACGTCGATGACATAGCCACCTGCGCTCGGCGCACCGCCGGCCTGACCCGGCTCGGCCTGCACCTGATGCTTGATCGAACTCAAATCAACCGCACCCGCCAATGAAATGCCCGGATTCGTCCCTGAATTGTTTGCTGCTGCCAAAAGTGCCTTCTTTCTCGCTGCGTCGGCTCGACACAGGGGTCACTATCTATCCGATACGCGTATAAACACCATCTAATCTACCTGCCGCCCGCCCCGCAGGACACCGCTTTGTCTGATGGCGGACCGGGGCCGATGATCTAGAGCGCTTCGACCTTGATCGGCTGACGTTCGGCACCTACCGCGACCACCTTTTTGCCTGACTTGGCCGGCGGCACGTAGAAGGCCAAGACGTTGACATACGTCACCTTCATCGTTCCGGTGGCCTTGCCCTGACCGAACAACGCGCGCTCGGCGTCGCTGGCCGGCTGCGATTCGCGGCCTTCGCCGGCGATACGGGTCCATTCCGAATTGATCTGCGAGACCACCAGGTCGCCGCCCTCGCTGGAACGCATCACCGCGATTTCGTTTTTGACCGGTGTGAACGTCTGGGTCTGCGTGCCATGGTTGCGTTCCATGCCCTGCTGGACCGTTGCGGAAAGTTTGTCAAGATCTTGGCGGAAATAATCGTTGCTGAATCTCGCCGCGAACTTGCTCTGCTGCCCGTGCGTCAAAACGTCCGCATACTCATCCACCGCCTGTTGCGGGGTCATCGACAATCCGGAATCATCCGGCGAACCCAAACTGGCACCGATTGAAGGAATGGCGAATTCCGGAAGCTTCGCCCCTTGGAACAGTCGTACGACACCCCACAGTTTGTAATTGCTTCGAGGGCCCTGCTGAGTCATCACCAGAAGACGCTTGGACTGCTGGTCCTTTGTGGTGGTGGTGATCGAGAACACCGAACGCGGCCAACCCGACTGGGTGGGAATAATCGTCTGCGCGATGTCTTTGGGAATGGTGGCCTTGGGATCGAGCGAACCAGTTGCTTGGGCTATCGACAGTTCGCTGGTACGCACCTGTTGGGCCGGCCCGGTGACGCGTGCCGACAGTCCGTCCGGTTTTTTGGCGTTGTCCGAAGCGTCAAGAACGTCCAGGATCGACTTGCGTATCGCTTTTTCCTGGGCTTCGGTGATATCCGGAGTCTGGGTCGACGATTCGGCCCCTTGCGGTTGCGGGGTTTTCTCGCCGCACGCGGCCGCCCCGACCAGTGTGGCTGCAGCGAGCGCCACCGCCGTCAATGTTTTCAACAGTTTCTTCGTACTCATACGTTCTTTTCGTCCTCATTCACGGTCGGCGTTTCACTGGTTTGCTTCGACGTAGCGTTGGCGGCGTCGGCCTCGCCGTTCGACGTTTCCGACGTTTCCGAAGAGAGACGGGCGAAATACGCACGCAGGTCACTCATTGAAATCACCGTGGTTTCGGCTTGCGCGTGGCCTTCGTCAATCAGCTCATCGGCACTTGAGGCCGTGCGGCCTTCGCCATTGCGGGCATCAGAGTGTTCAGCATTATCAGAGCCGGCGTTTCCTGCCGACTGTTGAAGAGACACGGATACGTTGGCATCTCTAAAGTCAGTGGTCTCTTTCTTGCGGCCATCAGTATTGTTGCCATTATTGAGATTACCGGCACTACTATCGTCGACATGGCTTGCTGTGGTATGCCGCGCGTGCCTTCCTACATGGGCCGAGGTCGCGGCGGCATCCGATTCGGTTTCCTGTTCCGGTTTGCCGCAATGGCGCCCGGACCGTTTCACGCCGTGATTCTTTTCATCACTATCGACTGCTTTCGCACCCTCAGCCAAGTGTTCAGAGTCCGTACCTGCAACCGTTTCGCCCTCACCGGAACGCTCAGGTTCAGAACTCTGAAGTCGAGCGGTTTCCGTTTTGTCGTCGTTACCGTCGGCATCGGCGGCGGCAGCGTTATCCGTGCTGTCGTCGTTTCCATCGGTATCGTCGTTTGCACCGGCATCGTTCTTCATCTGCATATCGGCGACGAGATTGCGTCTGGTCGGATCGATGATACTGGGCGCCGAAAGTCCGTTTTCCGAAGTACCAGATAACAATGACCCCTCACCCGACGCAGCGTCCGCGCCGCCTTCGGCCCTCGACGCCTCGTCCGAAGCCCCAATGTCGGAAGGACGAATCTTATGAGAGGGACGATGGTTATGACTCGAGTGCGTCAGACTCGTCCGAAGCACAGCGATGCTTCCGGTCATGGCCTCGTAAATCGAGACTTCCTCGGCCTTCGCCTTCTCCCGCTCCTCACGACGCTTCGCACGCTTGCGCTTGAACGATTCGTTGGCCATAATCGCAAAAATAGAAGCAGACAATATGGTCAGCACCACGCACACGCCGGCCGCGACGAAGAACGGAAGCGCATGATTGGGCACCTGATCGCGCACCCAATGCATGGTGATGATGGCACTCGGTTTCGCCGATTTCTTGGGCATCGCGCCCATGTCCACGACCATCACCTGATCGCTTCTCACATCATTGAGGTTCAGCTTGATGGCAGAGTCTCCGCACTTCACGCTCGTCCACATATCCGAATCCTTGAAAGCGACCTCATCGCCGCCTTTCGAGGTGTCGATCCTGGACCCTGTATCGGTTTTGGTGGAAAGCGCTTTCCAGCCATCCAGCCCGGTCACTCGTACATATTGCTGACCGGCCAGCCAGCCGGCGGCGTCTTTGGCATTGCCCAAGGCCACACAGGTCCGCGCGCTAGATTTTGCTGTCTTCGTTTTATCGGAGCGGGATGCGGCTTTTGCCCGGTCGCCGTGAGTGCTCACTTCTACATCGACGGATTTGGCGAGTAGATTCAACATCCCGGAATCAGTGACGACATAACGGGTTCCGGAAACCGAGGTAGTCGCACTGACCTCACGCGCCGGCTTCCAAACGGTCATGTTCAAGGTTCCCAAGACGATGAACAACACCGCAAGAAGGCCGAAAATCGGCGCGACAACGCCACGCATGATCACCGCGTGTCTGGTCGGCTTTGCGTTGCGCTTATTCTTTTTATCCTGTTGTGAAGTCATATTGCCTTATATTCTACAAGGTCTATCCGATAGAATTCTGTGAGCGATTATCACGGTATTACATTATTGCATACAGAGTAAATCACACCTTTAGGTCCGATTATGTGATTTACTCTGTAAGCTCACGACGAATACAAAGCAAATCACACTTTTGAGCCGAATTCTGTGATTTACTCTGTATCGCAGGGATAGATACAGAAAAAATCACATCTCCACCATGGCCAATCACCATCAGCCAGCCGACGATATCGGCTCAGCCATCTCCGACTATGCGCTAAATCAAGGTTCAGGGCTAATGTGGTGAACCATGAGCAACAAACACCCCCGAACATTCGGCCGCATGCTCGCAGCGGCTTGCGCCATCGCCCTGTCATTCGGCTTGGTCGCCTGCGGGTCGGGCAGCGACAACAGCAAATCCGCCGATTCCTCTTCCGACACGCAGATGGCCGGAGTCAAGGCCACCGGAACGCTTGGCAAAAAGCCGAAAATCACTTTCCACACCCCCATGACCGTGGTCAATAATTCCTATGCCGTACTGCAAAAAGGGAATGGCGCCGCAATTAAAAAAGACAATCACGTCTGCATCCAGGGCATCGCGCTGAACGCCAAGGACGGCAGCGAGATGATCAGCACCTGGGAGAAGAACACGCCCGACTGCTCGATGGTGATGAACGAGGACGGCGCGGGCAAAACCTATTACAACGTGCTCAAAGACCAGAAGATCAACTCGACCATCGCTTTCGGCGTCAACGACCACAACAAAGCCAGCACTTCGTACATCATGGCGATCACCCTCGTTTCGCAATCCAAGCCGCTGACGAAGGCCAAAGGCACCAAGGTGACCGACGTTCCTGCCGACCTGCCGAAGGTGACGCTCGACAAAAAGGGTGCGCCTTCCATTGATTTCAATGGTTACAAGCCGGGCAATGATCTCGTCGTCCAGCCTCTGATCCGCGGCACGGGCAAGAAGGTCGCCGAAACAGACACCATCGACGCGCATTACACCGGCTGGGTGATGGACAAGGACGGCAAGCCGTCGAAGTTCGATTCCTCGTGGGACCGCGGCAAGTCCTCACAATTCTCGCTGCAGCAGGTCGTCGACGGTTGGAAGAAGGGCCTTGCCGGTCAGACGGTCGGCTCGCAGGTTCTGCTGATCGTTCCCCCGGATCTTGGCTACGGCAACAAGGCGCAGGCCAAGATTCCCGCCAATTCGACGCTCTACTTCGTGGTCGACATCCTCTACGATTACGGAGCCACGCAGGCCCAGCAGTAAGCCGGCCACCGAAATCCGATAATTAAACGGGCGACGAGTCAAACAACAACGATTCCCGGACACTCACCTTGACGTGACGTCCGGGAATTTTCATACCGTACCCAAAAACGGACTCGCCAAGAAACAACCGAATCGGATAGAACAATAACGATAACGCGACAATAAGGCGAATCTAAGGCGCAGAATCCCAATACGAATCCATAGAGAATCGCAGATTTGTCCGATACTCCGATACCGATTCGCCTCAGAACAGACGCAGGCTGTCGTCGTCAGTACCTTTCATGTCCTCGTAGTCGAGAATAAGGCAATCAAAACCGCGCTCGGTGGCCAGGACTTTGGCCTGCGGGGTGATCGTCTGGGCGGCGAACATACCACGGACCGGAGCGAGCAACGGATCCTTGTTGAGCAGTTTCACATAACGGGTGAGCTGTTCGACACCGTCGATGCCGCCATGACGCTTGATCTCGATGGCGACGTGCTGGCCGGCCCCGTCGATGGCCATGATATCGACCGGGCCGATAGGCGTCGGATACTCACGGCGCACCAGTTTCGCTCCCTTGCCGATCCGCTCGATCTGAGCGGCCAGATAATACTGGAGATGGTCTTCCACACCATCCTTGGTCAGGCCCGGATCCTCTCCCAGATCGTAGGTCTCGTCGGAATAGACGTGCTGCACCGTCACTTCGAGCACGTCGGTCGACTTCTGCGAGGCGACGCGAAAGACCTTTTCGGGCAATGGTTCGGCAGCTACATCAATGTTTATCGCCGCGTCGACGGTGGTTTGCACGGCGCTATCCCCAACAGCGCCTTCATCCGAATCCGCCATCGCTTCGGTTTCAGTCGCTTCTTTTGGTGTAGTCGAAGCATTTCCTTCCTCGCCGTTCTCAGCCTCATTTTCCGGCGTCACCTCACGGATCGTACAGGGCGCTGCCATCCAATTGAGCGGCTTGTAGGAACCGAGTTCGGAGAAAATCAGCAGGCTCTGGTCGGCCTTGATCATGAGCACCCGCTTGGCCATGGGCAACGAGGCGTTGAGCCGCCCGGAGTAGACGGCGGAGCAGTCAGCAACAATAATTCGCACGCTGGCTACCTTACCCGAGCCTCTAGGCGAAAAGGGCTCACAATAAAGTGTCGTGAGTTCCGGTGCGTGTGAGAACTATGGTAATCGTCTCTTTTATTTTCTTGTACACCAAAAGCCAATCGCCTTCGATATGCAATTCACGATACCCTTGCAAAGCCCCGGTAAGTTTATGGTCACGGTAATGCCCCGCCAATAAATCTATGTCATTGCTTGCCAAAGCATCGAGAGCTTTATCTATCTTCGTCAAGTCTCGATGCAGCTTTCACATCTTGTTGATATCACGATCGAATTGTTTCGTGGTACGAAAGCTATACATGGCGTATCCTCGACTTCACTTCCTCGAGACTCATCGGTTCACTCAGCGGCTCATCTTCAGTTGCCAACACAGAACGCTCAAACGAAGTCTGAGCCGAGGGCTGGAATGGTATACGCTGTTCACGCACGGCCTGGGCCACAAACATGTTGACTGCACTGCTGAAATCAAGGCCCATGCTGCGGAAAAGGCGCTCACCTTTTTCTTTGAGTCCTGAATCCATACGCAATTGCACACGAGATACTGGAGATGATGCTGCGTTGCTCATTATTGCCTCACTTTGTTTATTTAGCTCTAAAATTACAGCAAAGAACAATAATAAGCAAATTAAGACAATAAAATCACCAGAGAATATGCAAAAACGGAGGCACCGAACGTATCGATGCCCCCGCTTTATTGACGAAAGTTGCCGACGAACCAGACGAACTACTCTGCCGCTTGCGTCGGATCCTTCTTGGTGTCGACGCCGGTTTCGACGGCGATAGTCAGCTTGTTGGAATCGAAGGACGCGAATCCGTCGGTCACCTCGAAGCTGTGACGGTTGCCGTCAACGTCAATGGCCGAAACCGTGCCCTTGTCGATCACCGTCAGAATCGGCTCGTGGTCGGGCAGAAGGCCCATGCCACCCTCGCTGGCGGGGATGGAAACGGACTTCGCGACGCCGCTCCACAAGGGACGGTCGGAAGCGACGATATTCACTTTCATCTGCGAGCCAGCCATCACGCATATTCCTTCTGCATGTCGTGCCACTTGTGCTCGAGGTCGTCGATACCGCCGATGCCGCTGAACGCCTGTTCGGGCACGTCGTCATACTTGCCGTCGCAGATGCGCTTGAACGCCTCGACCGTTTCGTCGGCCTTGACATAGGAGCCTTCCAAGCCGGTGAATTTTTTCGCGACATAGAAGTTCTGGCCCAGGAACTGCTGGATCTTGCGGGCGCGGTTGACGGTGGTCTTGTCTTCCTCGCCGAGCTCGTCGATGCCGATCAGGGCGATGATGTCCTGGAGCTCCTTGTTGCGCTGCAGAATCGCCTTGACACGGTTCGCGGTGTCGTAGTGCTCCTGGCCCACGTAGCGCGGATCGAGGATTCGCGAGGTGGAGGAGAGCGGGTCGACGGCCGGATAGATGCCCTGGGAGGCGATGTCACGAGAGAGCTCGGTGGTCGCGTCCAAGTGAGCGAAGGTCGTGGCCGGGGCCGGATCGGTGTAATCGTCGGCGGGCACGTAGATGGCCTGCAGCGATGTGATCGAGTGGCCGCGGGTCGAGGTGATGCGCTCCTGCAGGGAGCCCATCTCGTCGGCCAGGTTCGGCTGATAGCCCACAGCGGACGGCATACGGCCGAGCAGCGTGGAGACCTCGGAGCCCGCCTGCGTGAAGCGGAAGATGTTGTCGATGAAGAGCAACACGTCCTGGTTCTCGACGTCGCGGAAGTACTCCGCCATCGTCAGGGCCGTCAGCGGCACGCGAAGACGCGTCCCCGGAGGCTCATCCATCTGGCCGAAGACCAACGCGGTCTTCTCCAAGACGCCTGCGTCGCCCATCTCGCCGATCAGGTCGTTGCCCTCACGGGTACGTTCGCCGACACCGGCGAATACGGAGACACCGCCGTGGTTCTGCGCCACGCGCTGGATCATCTCCTGGATCAGCACGGTCTTGCCGACGCCTGCGCCGCCGAACAGACCGATCTTGCCGCCCTCGACGTACGGGGTCAGCAGATCGATGACCTTGATGCCCGTCTCGAACATCTTGGTGCGACTCTCGAGCTGGTCGAAGGCCGGCGGATTGCGGTGGATGGACCAACGCTGCTTGATTTCGATATGCTCATCGGGCTTCGCGTTCAGAATGTTGCCCGTGACATCGAACACATGTCCCTTGGTCACGTCGCCGACCGGCACCTCGATGGGGCCGCCCGTGTCGGTGACCGTTGCGCCACGCACGAGGCCATCGGTAGGCTTCAAGGCGACGGCGCGCACCGTGGAATCACCGATCTGCTGCTCGACCTCAAGGGTGATCTTCTTGACGGTCTCGCCTTCGGTGTCTCCCTCGTTGCCGATCTTGACTTTCAGGGCATTGTAGATGTCGGGCAGGTGCCCCGCCGGAAACTCGGCGTCGATCACCGAACCCTGGACGCGCGTCACGCGCCCGGCATTCAGATCGTTCGCCTTGTCGGCGGAGGTCGCGCTGGACTGAGCCGTTGACTCGTTTTGTGCCATAAGCGTTCCTACTCTTCCTCTTTGTTCAGCGCGTCTGCGCTGCTGATTATCTCAGTAAGTTCCTGGGTGATCGAAGCCTGGCGAGAAGCGTTGAGCTGGTGCGTCAGGGTATCGATCAGGTTGTTGGCGTTGTCTGTCGCGGTGTGCATGGCGTTCTGCCGGCTCGCCGTCTCGGAGGCGGCCGCGGTCAACAGGCATTCATGGATACGCGACTGCACGTACTTCGGCAGAATCGCATCCAAGACCTTGTCGATGTTCGGCTCGAACGTGTAGAGCGGTGACATCTGATCGCTTTTCGCTACAGCTGTCACATCCCCGCCCGTAGTAGCCGCCGAGGAATCGGACTGCCCGCTTTCGGTTTTGGCGTCGGGCTCGGCAGTGATATTGACATCTGCCTGATTGTCGCCGTTCCTGACCAGTTCGACCGGCAGCATCCGCAGCACACGGACCTTCTGCACCACCATGTTCACAAATTCCGTGAAGACGATATACAGCTCGGAAACACCGCCCTGCGCAGCCGTTTTCATATAGTCGTCCAACAGCCGGTTGGCGATTTCCCTGGCGGTCTCGGCGCCCGGCTGGTCGGTGTTGCCTTCCCATGTCGCCGCGATCTGACGATTGCGGTATTGGTAATAGGAAACTCCACGGCGACCGTAAACGTACAGCAGAGGCTGCTTGCCCGCTTCGTCGAGGCGAGCGAGCAACGATTCCGTCTCGCGGATGATCGACGAGGTATAGGCACCGGCCATACCGCGGTCCGACGTCAAGGCGAGAACGGCGACCCGAGGGTTGTGTTCCGTGGACTTGACGATCGGATGATCAATATCGGTATGTGCGGCCAGCGCCTGGACGGCATCGAAAATCGCGTCGCTGTATGGCTTCGCGTTGAGCGCGACAGAGCGTGCCTTGGCGATATGCGAAGAAGCGATCATCTCCTGCGCGTTGAAGATCTTGCCCAACGAAGTGGTGGAGGTGATGCGTGATTTCAATCCGAGTTGCGAAGCCATGGGTTACTTATCACCCGCCACAATCTTTTCCTGCTCAATCTTGGTGGCAGTGGTGGCAACCGGCGACTTTACGACCAACGGCTTGCCAGCCTTGGTCACATAGTTCTCACGGTATTTCTCGACAGCTTCATCCAAAGCCTTCTCCGTGTCATCGGTGAAGTTCTCGGTGTCGCGGATCGTCTTCAAGATATCGGTGTTGTGCTCAAGATAGCCCAACAGGCCATGCTCGAACGGCAGCACGTCGGCGATCTCGAGATCATCGAGCTTGCCGTGGGTGCCGGCCCACACGGAGACGACCTCCTGCTCCATCGAATACGGCGAGAACTGAGGCTGCTTCAACAGCTCGGTCAGGCGCGCGCCACGCGTCAGCTGCGCCTTGGAAGCCGCATCCAGGTCGGAGGCGAACATCGCGAAGGACTGCAACGAGCGGTACTGCGCCAGCGAGATCTTGAGCGTGCCGGAAACCTTCTTCAACGCCTTGGTCTGGGCCGCGCCACCGACGCGGGAGACCGAGATGCCGACGTCCACTGCGGGGCGCTGGTTGGCATTGAACAGGTCGGACTGCAGGAAGATCTGGCCGTCGGTGATCGAGATGACGTTCGTCGGGATGTAGGCGGACACATCGTTCGCCTTCGTCTCCACAATCGGCAGACCGGTCATCGAACCGCCGCCAAGATCATCGGAGAGCTTGGCGCAACGTTCGAGCAGACGGGAATGCAGATAGAAGACGTCTCCCGGGTAGGCCTCGCGCCCCGGCGGGCGACGCAGCAGCAGGGAAATCGAACGGTAGGCCTCGGCCTGCTTCGACAGGTCGTCGAAGACGATGAGGACGTGCTTGCCGTGATACATCCAGTGCTGGCCGATGGCCGAACCGGTGTAAGGGGCGATGTACTTGAAACCTGCGGAATCGGAAGCCGGGGAAGCCACGATGGTCGTATATTCCATCGCGCCCGCCTCTTCAAGGCTCTGACGCACGGAGGCGATCGTGGAGCCCTTCTGGCCGACGGCCACATAAATGCAGCGCACCTGCTTCTTCGGGTCGCCGCTCTCCCAGTTGCTCTTCTGGTTCAAAATCGCATCGATCGCGATGGCCGTCTTGCCGGTCTGGCGATCGCCGATGATGAGCTGGCGCTGACCACGGCCGATCGGTGTCATCGCGTCAATGGCCTTCAACCCCGTGGAAAGCGGTTCCACAACGGGTTGACGATGCATCACGTCCGGGGCCTGCGCCTCGAGAATTCTGCGGCCTTCGCTTTTGATTTCACCCAAGCCATCGATCGGTTTGCCCAGAGGGTCAACCGTACGCCCGAGGTAGCCGTCGCCGACCGGCACGGACAGCACCTCTCCGGTGCGCCGTACCTCCTGGCCTTCCTCGACACCTGCGAAGTCGCCGAGGATAACCACGCCGATCTCACGGGGATCAAGGTTGAAAGCCAGGCCGAGCGTGCCGTCTTCGAACGTCAGCAGCTCGTTGGCCATGCAACCAGGCAGTCCCGTTACGTGTGCGATGCCATCGCCGGCCGTCGCGACATAGCCCACCTCTTGGGTGGGAGTGTCGCTGGGCTTGTACGAATCGACGAAATCGTCGAGGGCCTTTCGCACATTCGCAGGATCAATGGTAAGTTCTGCCATGATCACTCCTTATTGATTAATTTGTTGACTGATAAGTCTTTGGACAGGCGCTTTATTCAAACGCCCTGTTTTCTTCTGCGATGTGCCATTCACATCTCCGTACTCACTTTTCGTCGCAGCTGCAACAGCTGGGCGGCAACGGTGTTGTCCGTGACGTCCGCCCCGATCTGCACACGCATCCCGCCCAAAACCGAGGGGTCGACCGATGAATTGATATGCACCGGGCGGCCAAGCCTGGACGAGTAGATTGCGGCGAGCCGCTTGATCTGGGTCTGGTTCAACGGCGTGGCCGTGGTGACGGTAACCATCGATTGCCCCATATGACGGGTGAACTTGGCGATAAGCCACTCAAGAGTCACAAGGAAACGACGATGACGCGGATTGGCAACGGCATGTTCGGCCAACCTCATGGTCACCCTGTTGAGCTTCGAGCCCTCGAAAACCGTGTGAAGGAGGTCCAGACGCGCCTTGGCCGGTGCAAATTCGTCGGAAAGTTTGGAACGCAGCACCGACATCTTGAGCAACGCGGAACGCATTTCCGCCAATTCGATGGAGACCGTTAAAGTACAATCGGTCGCATCGGCGTAATACATCATTGCGTCAACGGCAAAATCCTCAACGGCGTTGGCGATATCTCTGACCCGGCTCCAATTACGCGAGACCAGATCGTCGAGAATATCCACCGTCAAAGGATCGGCCTGGTCGGCAAGAATCGCATTGATCAACGCCTTCTTGTCGGCGGTGGGCCGAGAAGGATCGGTAAGTGAACGCTCCACCCGGGCGTCATGGTCGAGCAGATTGGTGACGACGAACAGCTCCTCGCCGATTCTCCACGCGCCCGTCCCCTTGTCCCGCAATTTCGGAGCCAGAGAATCGCGCGAAGTGCGATCAGCGCTGAGTGACGCTTCTCCTCGCATTGTTCACCTCACCTTCTTTGGATGAATACTGCTTCAAATCCATGTGCCGCAACATATTCCGTTGGTTGATGGAACACATCACTTCGTATTGTCTGTTTTCTTGTCGAGATCGTCGATCATACCGTCGAGCATGTTGGTCTGCACGTCGCTGTCCTCGAGCTTGGCACCCAGGATTTTGCCGGCAAGAGCCGTGGCCAATGTACCGACCTCGCTCTTCAACGTCACCATCGCCTGCTGTTGCTGCGAGGCTATCGAACGCTGGGCGTTCGCGGTGATCTGCTCGGCTTCCTTATCCGCACGGGTGTGGGCGTCGGAAATGATCTTCGTCGCCTCGCCACGGGCGTCGTCGGTGATCTTGGAGGCATCGACACGGGCATGGTTGAGTTGGTCCTCATACTTCTTCTTGGCCAAGTCCGCATCTTCCTTGGCCTTTTTGGCCTTGGCGATGTTGCCTTCGATCTTTTCGGCGCGCTCGTCGAAAATGGCGTTGAACTTCGGCATGAAGAATTTGTAGAAGAACACAGCGACTATGGCAAGAATGATCAGGGACCATACGATGTCATAGACCTTCGGAATAAACAGGTTGATGCCCTTCGAGGCAGCAAATGTCATCGTGATCTCCTTTCATCGTTCGTTTTCGTCATTGTTTTCGCTTGCCGCTGGTTGTCTTTTTCAGAGCACCAGAGCGGCGACGAAGCCGAGCAGGCCGAGAACCTCGACCAGTGCCAAGCCGATGAACATGATCATCTGGATCTTGCCGCTGACTTCGGGCTGGCGTGCCGTGGACTCCATGGCCTTGCCGAAGAGAATGCCGAGACCGAGGCCCGGGCCGAGGGTGGCCAGGCCGTAGCCGATAACGCTCAGGTTGCCAGAAACCGCTGCGAGAGTGATGATATCCATTTGTTTTCCTTTCCAGTGCCGTGTCGGCATTAAAAAAAACCGGTACAACTTTGGTTACTGCTTTGTTCAATTGTAAAAATTTATTGTTCGCGTCCTGTGCCGTTCTTTCGGCAAGGCCGCCTTATTGTCGTTGTCTTGATCTGACTGTTTTCGGCTATTCCGCCTCCGGGTAACTCAGGTTGATATAGACCGTCGCAAGAATCGAGAAGACGTAGGCCTGCAGGAACGCAACGAAGACCTCGAAAAGCGTCATTACGATGCCGCCGAGGAACCACGCGGCCCCCACCGGGATGCCGACCATCTTGTTGGCCGACTCGATCATCCAGAACTGGGCGAACGCCAGGCAGGTGGCAACTGTAAGGTGGCCAGAGATCATGTTGGCGAAAAGTCGAATCGTCAGCGATGCCGGGCGGATGATGACCAACTCGAGCAGCTGAATCGGAGCCAGAAGGATGTAGACCGGCCACGGCACCCCAGGTGTGAAGCACTCGTCGCGGATGTAGCCCCAAAGTCCCTTTTCACGGCACGCAGCGACCCAATACTGCACCAATACCCAGATGGCGAAGACCAAAGGCATGGTGATGGTGGCCGTCGCGGCCATATTGGCCCCGGGAATGACACCGAAAAGGTTGAAGAAGAAAATCGTGAAGAACAGGGTGGTGATCATCGGCACGTAACGCTTGCCGCGCAACTCGCCCATGGTCTCGTAGACCACGCTGTTGCGTACGAAATCCATGCCGAATTCGATCAGACCCTGCCAACGGCCGGGAATGAGCTTGGCACGTGCCGCGGTCAGGCCCAAAATGATGAGCAAGAGAATCGTAGCGACGATGCGGATGAGAATGATGCGATTGATAGCAAATGGCGTGCCCTGGAAAAGGATTTCCGGAGGCAGGAAGTCGTTGACACCCGGCAAATCCGCACCGGACGCCGACGCCAACACCATATTCGCGCCAACAGCTTCGATCATGTGCCCTCCCCGATTTATCTTGAGGCTACCAGTCTATTCCATCTAAAGGAAATGAAAATGCATCGTTCCGCGATTCGACGCGAATTGGCGACAATTCCACTTCTTTTGGTTTTCCAGCGACGAGAATCATGCGGGGCTTGACGCATCCGGCACGACCCTCAACTCCGAATGGCCGCTGATGATTGTACGTCGTTTACCCGAAAAATGTAAATATCGTCACAATTAATTTCGATATTAGCATTCATAGATAGGTATCAACACCAATAAACAGCATATGTCGCATATCTCACTTTTCTGTCGTATCCGGGACAACCCCATACCCATCATTTACCAGCGGTTTGAAACAATCGTTGCGCGGCATGCCGGGCTCATGTCGAATGGAACGATCGGTACCCAATTTTTTCTCTGCGCGAAGTTTCGGAACCTCTTTGAGGTCATATGGGGTGGTTTCGTAAACCCAGTTGAGCCAGTTGCGCCAGAGCAGATTCGCATGGGCGCGCCACGAGAACAGCGGCTCCATCGTGGGGTCATCGTGCGGGAAATAATTGGCAGGGAACGGCACGTTCGTAAGGCCTTTGGCTTTGTCACGCTCGTATTCGTCACGCAAGGTGTACTTGCCATACTCCCAATGGCCAAGCACAAAGACCTCGGAAAAATCACGGGCGGCGATAAGCCCGGAACCGGTCTGCGGCCCCCAGGTGAGCACCTGCAAATCCTTGTTCGCCGCGATATCGTCCTCGTTCATGCCGGCGACACGCGAATGAGGCTGCAACGAAATCTCGTCGAACCCGTTGGTGATAAAGCAATACTCATCCTGCAGAAATTGCGGGAACACGCCAAAAAGTTTTTCTTTGAAATTTTGCTTGCGGATTCCGTAACGGTAGTTGAGGCCTGCCATCGCGCCCCAGCACAGGTACATCGTGGAGAAAACGTGGGTCTGTGCCCAGTCGAGGATCTGCGTCAACTCATCCCAATAATCGACCTGTGCGAAATCCAGCTGCTCCACCGGCGCGCCGGTGACCACCAAACCGTCGTAATAATTGTCTTTGAACGCGTCGAAATTCTCATAGAACTTGAGCAGGTGATCGGCGCTGACGTGGGTGGACTCGTGGGTCGAGGTCTTCATGAAATCGATGTCGACCTGCAGCGGGGACTTGGAAATCAAACGCAGCAGCTGCGTCTCCGTCTCGATTTTCTTGGGCATGAGGTTGAGAATGACCAACTTGAGGGGGCGGATTTTCTGCTGTTCCGCCTCGGGCTTTTCGATGGCGAATATCCGTTCGCTCTCGAGTATTTCACGCGCAGGCAGTCCGCTGGCAATCTTGATAGGCATGATTCCATTATGGCCGCAAATCTCCCCTCATAGCAAAAAACTCGCCGAAAATTTGACATTTGCGTCATTATCCGTAATCTAGATTATTGCTGTCTTAAACAGCCGTCGCGGGGTGGAGCAGTTCGGTAGCTCGCTGGGCTCATAACCCAGAGGTCTCAGGTTCAAATCCTGACCCCGCTACCAATAAGCCCGGAATCTCAAGGATTCCGGGCTTTGTCATTTCCGTTTTTTCTTGAGTTCAGAGACTTATCCGAATAGTTGCGGATTCAACAGGCCTGAGGATACGGTATCCGGGACTTCCATTTTTTTCTAGGGAGACCCCGGAAACAGACGATATCGAGGCCATATCACCGATGCCGAGGGCTGTAGCGGTTTCGAGACAAGCTCATGAACACCAGAGCTCCGAAGAGGAACACGCCAGCCAACAGCAGCACCAGCATGACGGATGTGCCGGTAGCCACCAACGGCTTTTCTCTCTTGCCGTTCCAATCGTCGAGGTTGGAAGCGACCGGCTGCATCTTGCTCATGGTCCGCCCTTCGATGTTGACAGTCTCGAGTTGGGCACCGTTACCTGAATCCGGACACGAGGCAACGGGACCGTCAGTCTTTTGCTCCGGAAGCATCCCGGAAGCGCTGGAAGTGCCAGAGTCCGGGCCATCAACCTGACCGTCACCGGTCTGTGCACCATTCTGATTGTCACCAGCCCCGGGAGTCGAAGACGCAGAGCCCCCAACACTATGGCCTGCATCCCCGTTGCCGTTACCATCTGCCCAGGGATTCGTATCTACGCTCTCATAGGCGATAAGAGGAATCCCCGTGACCTTGGCGCGGTCCATGTGACTAGCCGTGACGTCTTTCAGCGTGCCGACCACATCGACATGATCCCCGGGCTTCAGCACCAGTTTCGACCATCCGGCCGGATATTTGAAACCGGTCACCGCGCCATCGCCGGCGAGGGTGGTATCGCTGATTTTCAGGTCGCTGGCCTTGAACAGCGCCCCATGCCCGCCTTCATCGTCGCTGGTGTTGGTGATGGTGAAGACGATTTCGGTGTCACCTTCGATGTTGAGCGCATCATCCGGATCGTCACGGTCGCCCTTCGACCAGCCGCTCGGCTTGTCCCATTTCTCGATATGCAGCGAAGGGATCAGGTCAGGCGTGCGGGTCCAGACAGTGTTCGACTCGTTCGTCCTCCCGTTGAGGGTCTCGACGAACGTGTTGTCGTGATGCTCGGTCGGCTTTATCCTTTCAACCTGAATGTAGGCCCGCCAGCCCTGCTCGTGCGCACCGTCACGAGAGACAAGCCGGCGGTAGAACTCGGTTGCGGCGACGGTGATCCGCATCCCTGAACCGTTGCCTTCGGCACCATCAACGCCGTTTGCGCTATCGATGCCGTCAGCGCCAACGCGCGCAGAGATGCCTCCGTCATCGGCTACGAGAGTAAAGAGATCGTCACCGAATCTGCCGATCGCGTCGAACCCGTTGCCGGCAATTCTGTCGCCTCGATGAGCAATCACCTTGCCATCTGCGCCTCGCAAATCATGCGTGGCATATACGGCCCACTGGCCGGTGTATCGGTCGTAGTTCGGGTCGAGGTCATCGACGATATTCCATTCATCGACTTTCGGATAGGCCCGATTCGCCGGCAGCACGGAACTGTCCAACTGGTAAAGGAACGCGCTGTTCTTATATACGTTGGAGCCGTTCACGGATTCGCCGCCGACCTGAACGACCACGTCTTTGCCCGGGTTGATCGGCTTGAGCGGGTTGCTCACCTCATTGGTCTCCTTGCGTACCGTGTTTTCGATCTGGACGGCTTTGTTTTTCACCACATAACCGTCGCTGACTTTTTGGACCGTGTACGGCAACGCAATATGATAGTGCTGGCCGAGCAAGGTCTGGTCGATCGCGGGATCGGCAAGCGGGTCATGCTCGTCGTTTGCCGCATACGCCTTGAGGTCTTGGGGCTGCGGATCTCCCTTCACTGTCTGTGCAGAAGCGGCTATGAACGTGTCGACCTGACGCGCGAAAGCGTAAAGCACGCCGTCGTGAATGTCGATATTGAATTTCCTGGTATAGTCGCGGCCATCATCGCCCGTCACGGCAATGCCCGTGGGGTCGACCTTGAGGTATTCCTCATCGAAGTCGTCGACGATACCGAGCTTCCATACGTTGTAGGCCTGCCCGACCTGCGTGGCGTCCAGATCGATGACGTAGCTGCCGCTATCACCCAGAAGCAACGTCTTTCCGTCGATGGAGACGGTGGAGTCACCTTGCTTCGAGCTCTGGAAATCATGCTTGGAAGGATTCAGCTCGGGAGGGATATTGAACACCTCATTGCTCGGCGTCAGGGAGTTGTTCAACGTAAGCATCCACTGGTTGCCTACCTTGTGATCACCCGGAGCATCGGCTGAGACAGTACCTTCGAATCGCAACTGCAAACGTGGTGTGCCTCCGGCCTGCCACAGGGAGATAAGTGCCGTATCAGTGATGACAACGGCTACCTCGTGCTCGGCGTCGTTCCACTTGGTCACGTATTTCGACTTGGGAATCATACGTCCGCTGTTGAGATTCATGAGTTCCAGCGTCTGTTTGTCAGGCGTTAAATACTCGTCATAACGATCCGTGAGCACGATGGTCTTCACCGGATAAGCCAAAGAAGGAAGACGCGGCTGGGTGTCCAGATCGTATTCGACCTTCTGGCCCGGATAGACGACCTTGCCATCCACCGACCCCTGGTCCCCGCCTTGCGAGGCCTCGCTGACCACGTCCTTTTTCACGGGTGGAACATAACCGTAGATCTTCGGCAGGTTGGTCTCCTTGCCTTGGCGGTTGACGAGAATCGAACCCTTGTTCAGCAGATCCGTTCCGCCGGGATCGGTTCCAAAAGCAAGCTCCTCACCGGTGCCTTTGCCGAAATCCTCACGGACTTTCGCGGCACCCTTCCCGTTGGCATAGTTGGCGAGGAACGGAACAAACATAGTGATCTGCACAGCGCCGACATGGCGCGAAAGATAGGCAAGCCAATCGGACCTGGCCTTGGCGGTAATCCTCGTCCCTTCTTGCGAAATGTTGAATTCCTTGGTGACATCCGAACCCGCAATGGTATTGATGGCGTCGACGCTCGACTGGCTGCTCGAGGCAGCAGGCGCCATATACACGCGCACCTTGGAAATCGCCTGCGGGTCGACGAGATAGTCGGCTTTTGCGTAGTCGTCGGTCAGCAAAAGCTTGCTGATGCCATATTCCAGCACACTGGGGTCGCTGATCGGAAGATTGACTACCGCCCCCAGCTGGTCGCCATCGAGGAACGTGAGGTTGTCGGCCCCGGTCGCGTCGCTTTTGTTCGGGTCGATCACCAGCTTCCATTTGCCGGTTTCGTCGAGCCGCACCCAGCTTTTGTCGGGATTCGGGCTCCACACATGCACCTGTGGCGTGTTCGTCGCGGCCGTTTTGCCATTCCATTGCTCGCTGCCTTTGTTGACGATCGTGGCCGTGGTATGCGCGTCCACGTCTTTGAGCATCGTTCCGTTCAGCACCAGCTTCATCTTGCGGTCTTTAAGCTGTTTGCCGCTGCCGCTCAGTATCGCCGGTTTGGCCTCGGCCGTGGTGACATGATCGCTGACCCCAATGCTGAAATCGTCGCTGCGATCGACACCATCGACATAGACCTTGGCCTTGCCGGCCGGAAAATCAACGTATTGTGCCGCCTGCGACCAATCATCGCTCAGGACATATCGGTCAAGGTCTCGGGCGAGATTCTTGGGCAAAGTCCCGTTGACGACCACTACTGCATTGTCTCCGGTTACGTAGGTTTTATTGTCGGCAGCCACATTGTTGGCATGCGTCTTATCGGCGGTATTCAACGCCTCCTGCGTGTCCTTGACCCATGCCTTGTCAGGGTTGGGGCTACGCACGAGCACTGGCGGCGTATTCGTATCGACTCCCTGGCCGTTGAATTGCTCTTCACCGGAATTGGTCATCGACACCGCGTCCGTGGCCGTCGTCTCCAACTTGAACGTGCCGTCAAGTACCAGTTTGACCACACGGTCATTGGCTTGGTGAGCGCTACCGGCGAGAATCGAGCGTTTGGCGCTGGCCGTTGTCACAGAACCGGTCGTAGTGATGTCGAAATCTCCGGTACGGTCGACACCGTCCACATAGACCTTGGCTTTTTCGTTGGGGAAGTCGACATAGCGCGATGCACCCGACCAGTCGTCGCTCAACGAATACTGTGAAAGGTCTTCTACCAAGTCTTTGGGCAACGTACCATTGACCACGCTGGAGACCCTGTCGCCCGGTACAAAGGTTCTGCCGTCCGCGCCCACCTGATTGGTATGGCCTGGATCCGATACATCAAGGGATTCATCGGGATTAGTGGTCCATGCCTTGTCAGGATCCGGATCGCGCGTCGGAAACTGAAAATGCGCGGTTTCGACAAAAGGATTCCGGTTCCACGACACCTCAGCGAGGTCTCCGACCACAGTGGTGGTCGGATTGTGCACCGTCACTTTGAAGGTGAATCTGAAAATATGGTTGAGCGGCAGTTCGCCCAAACTAGGGGAACGATCGGCCGTAACGACATTCGCAAGCCGGTCCCAATTCATCGCGAATTGACTTGACACATCCGACCCATCACTGGCATCGGTGACCTTCATATCGGAAACGTCATAATCGACACCGTTGGGCGTAATCGAATCCTTGAAATGCATCTCATAGCCGCCACGCCCGGTATCGGATTCGATTGTGGTCGTATTGGCCATGTCATTGACGCTGGTTCCTTTCTGCACCTTCTTTGTCGGTGCCGGAGGAGCCAGCGAAGAGACGTCCCACTGCTCGGCGGAATCGCCAGACCCCTCGTGCGAAGCGGCTGCGCTCATCTTGCCTTGTTTGCTGACATCCACATCGAACCAGTATCGACCCTCCTGCCAATGCGTCATCGATAGGTCAGAGGGCGAGAACGAAGGCGAGGAGGAATCGCCGTTGTTGTGGATTCCGCCGGTCTTCGTCGATTGGCCAGCTGGAACGTACCCGTCGGGCTGACCCTCGTAATGTAAGGTCACATCCGCATTTACATCCTCTTTAATCGGCGAATTATTGTTGCTGGCGTGAATCGTATCCCGTGCCGCATTCTTGGCGCCGACGGCCATACCGGTCGGTGCCCGTTCCGAGGTAGACAGCGACAGATCATAGGTCGGAATCATCGGCTCGAATCTATTGAGCATGATCACTACAATCGACACGTCATCCGAAGCGTACTTGTCCACTATGGAATCCACCGACGTATCAGGCTGATCGGCAAAAGCAGTTCCAGTGGTGTATGAGACTCCGCTATTACTGTAAGTGCCGCCGGAAACCTGCGCGATCCAATTATCTATCCATATTTGTTTAGGGTTATGGACCTGCCCGCTGAATTCTTTGCTCAGACCGGTCATGGTGCCCACTCCGACTACGCGACAGTCCCCGTCACCCTTCCCGGGATGTGCCTCGTGGAACCGGTTGGTGCAATTGGTATTCGCCTCATCCAACGCCTGCTGGGCCACATTGGTGCCGATGCCCATGGTAACGCCCATTTGTTTGAACGCTGCGGTGATGGATGACATGTCATGCCCGCCGAAACCGCCATCGTTGTTGTCCTTGTAGGCCCATTGTTGGGAGACATTCATGCTTCCCCCGCCGCCGCCACCGGCCGACCCGCCGTCACCGCCCGCATAGGCGGTGCCAGGAAGCAACGTCGCCAAAGCCATGGCACCGGACAATGCACAGGCCAGGAATTTTCCAACCTTGGATTGCTTTCTTTGCATCCTCATATAGCCCTCCGCTATCATTGAGGAAGAGGACGGTTTGCCCTCTTCCAATTATTGGAGCCGTCGCCTTTCGTTCCGATCCGCCAAGAAAGAGACGAAGGGTGACGGTAAAACTTTTAAAATCAGCCGATGGCACAAAACCCTGCAGCATTGCAGCCATTACCCAATGGCTCATGATGAGCCATCCACTCCTTAAAACTGCTATAACCGCCGTTGTGAATCCTCTCCGGCTGCTGATTGCCTTGCGCACTGCCACCAGCCGCTTGCCCCTGCCGGTTTCGCGCTTGTTGCTGCGCCGCCCGAGCCTGAGCCGCCGCAGCAGCCGCAGCAGCCTGCGCATCGGCCTCTGCCTTCGCCTGCACGCTCGCGTTGACCCCATTGACCGCATCGTCCAACGCCTGTGAAGTCTGTTGCAAATCGGCGACCTTGCCCTTGTGACTGCCAAGCAACCCGTTCGCCGCGTCAATCCGCTGCGAAAGCGCCGTGCGCGTCGCATCGTCGGCCACGTTGCCTGCCGACGAATCCAACAGCTGCTTCGCCTGCCCGACTTTCGCGCTCAATAAGTCCTGAGTATCCTTCAAAACTTTTGTGTCTCTGCTGGCCAATACCGCCTTCGCCGACTTTTCAACATTGGCGCGGGCTTTCTCCATCGACTTCAGTGATGCAGCAGCCTTGCTTTTCTGCCCTTGAGCCGCCACGCGTGAAGTTGCGTCGCAAGCGGGCACTCCCTCACGCACCAAACCAGCCAGCTTCTTTTGGCTGGTCTGCAGCGCTTCCCAAGTCTTGGCGTCGGCGACATCCTTCTTGCCCACTTTCCCGGCCTCTATCGCGTCCTTGCCAAGAGACGTACCTGCAAGATGCCGAATCTGCCCCGCTTGTTGCCGACAGCCCGAAAGCGCTTCATCCTTGACATGCCTGCTCCATACCATCCCGCCAACGACAGCGGCGACCACGACAACGGCCACCGCAACCACCACCATCCACACCACACGCCTCTTCCAAAACGGCGATCTGCCCTCAGCCGCAACAACGTCATGCTCGTTGGGGGCCTCACCCGCTCGCGGCGAGCCAGTCTGACAGCCAGGCCCGGCAGGAGGTGGCACATCCTTCTCACCTCGTTCGTCGGCAGTCTGTTCCGATTTCGCTTCGTCATTCATCATTTTCTCACTTTCCCGTTCACAACCTGATATCGCTATGGTTGCATAATTCTTCAGATTTCCGTGCCGATTTCAGGCACTGTGGTCGAATGATCGGGGTCTCGGCGTGTTGTGGATAACTTAGTTTTCACTATCCACATTTCGCCGTTTTCAGGTCGTCCTCGACCAAGTTGCCCACATGGTTATCAACTATTTTGCAATACAAGAAAATAGTTATACACAAATTTTATCATTCCGTCTAAAAACGCCAAAAGCCACCAAACGTGCCTTTACAATGAGACATACAAAACAATTCAGCGACGCGAAAATAAGGCGGGAATAATTATGGCAGCCAACACCACAAACCAGGAATTCAAGGAACCGGCCACACCCAGCATTCCCATTGCCGCACCTCACCAATTCGGACGAATCGTCATCATGTCGGTCACGCCGTGCGAACAGCGCGGAATCTTCCCGGCTCGCATCGAACTGGGCGAGGCGTTCACCGTGACGGCGCAAATCTTCATCGAAGGCCGCAGCCATACCGGAGCCACCGCGGTTCTGCGCGACCCGCACGGCGAGGTCAGGCAACGCGTCGCCATGACCTGCACCAATCCAGGCCTCGATTTATGGAAAGCCGAACTCGCCGCCGGCATTCCCAGCGACCTCAAACCATGGAACAAGGACTTCGGCAAAGTCCGGCAACAGCTTGGCGAGTGGACGGTCGTGCTCGAAGGCTGGGAGGATGTGTATGCCTCCTGGCTGGCCGACGCACGCATCAAAGTCGACGTCGACGATGACGCCGAAAACGCCTTGATTTCAGGCTCCCAGCTCCTCGCACGCTGGTCGGAGAATACTGATTGCAACCTCGACGACGCCCAGCGCAACGCCTTGCAAAAAGCCGCCCAACTGCTTGCCGACGATTCCTTGGATATCAAGGAGCGGCTTGCTGCTGCCGACAACCCGGCCATCTCGGCCCTTCACCACTCGAATCCGTTGCGGGATGGACTCAGCGCGAGCGCCCCGCAACGTTTCAGGGTCGAACGCCCCGGATCGAGCTTCACCGCGTGGTACCAGTTCTTCCCGCGCTCCGAAGGCGCGAACCGCGACCCGCAAACCGGCGAAATCACTCAGGGGACGCTGAAAACCGCATTGTCCGGGCTCGACCGCGCCAAGGCCGAAGGTTTCGATGTGGTCTATCTGCCGCCGATTTTCCCCATCGGCGTCACCAACCGCAAAGGCCGCAACAACGCCTTGGTGGCGGGACCGGACGATCCGGGCTCGCCGTTCGGCATCGGTTCGCCGCTCGGCGGTCATGATACGGTCGACCCGCTGCTCGGCACGATGGACGATTTCAAGACGTTCTGCGCCCACGCGCACAAGCTCGGACTCGAGATCGCGCTGGACTTTGCGCTGCAATGTTCGCCGGACCATCCGTGGGTTCGTGAGCATCCGAACTGGTTCCGCCACAAGCCGGACGGCACCATCGCGTTCGCCGAGAACCCGCCGAAGAAATATCAGGACATCTATCCCATCGATTTCAACATCGACATGCCCGGCATCGAGCGCGAGACCGAGCGCATCATGGACCTGTGGGTCGCCGCGGGCGTCACCATGTTCCGCATCGACAACCCGCACACCAAGCCGGTGCGTTTCTGGCAGGACGTCATCGAGGCGGTGCAGCGCAAGCACCCCGAAATCCTCTTCCTTGCCGAAGCCTTCACCCGCCCGGCGATCATGCGGGCGCTGAGTCTGGCCGGATTCACGCAATCGCACAGTTACTTCCCCTGGCGCAACACCAAGGACGAAGTGAGCGAATACCTGCAGACCACCAACAGCGACGAGGCCTACTACCAGCACAACACGTTCTGGCCCACCACGCCCGACATCCTCACCGACTATCTGCGCGACAACGGACCGGTTGGTCATAAGGTCCGCGCTGTCCTGGCCGCAATGGGCTCGCCGTCCTGGGGCATCTACAACGGCTACGAGCTGGTGGAGAACCGGCAGCAGGAAGGCCGCGAAGAGCAAGCCGACAACGAGAAATACGAAATCAAGGTGCGCGATTGGAGCGAGGCCGATAAATATGGTATCGCTACGCTGCTCACCGACCTCAACCACATCCGCCGCGCGCACCCTGCCTGCCGCAGCTATCACGATGTGACCATGCTCTGGACCAGCGACCCAAACGTCGTCGCCTTCGCCCGCCATATTCCGCCGATGACAACCGGTTTGGCGGATAAGCAGAACAGCGACGAGACCAGCAGCGCAAACGACGGAGCCGAAAACGCAGCCTTTGCAGCCCCTGGCGACACCCTCATCGTCGTGGTCAACCTCGATGGCAAGGCCGCCCACACCTCGGAGGTGAACTTCGATCCGGCACTGCTCGGCCTGCCCCGTGATCATACCTTCGACGTCCACGACGAACTCGGCGGCGGCAGTTTCACCTGGTCGAGCAACAACAAGGTCACCCTCGATCCCGCCGAGCGCCCGGCCTATATTTTCAGCATCGCGGGAAGCAAGCAAGAATAAACAGGAATGAAGACCCAACCGGAATAGGCCAAACCCAGCCCATCCACCGGCAGCCAAAAGCAAAATAAAACCGATAACCGCATCGGCGAGTATCTGCGCTAGACTTGAGTTCGGTAACAAACACTACGTTCAACAGACGTTCAAAAGGAGCAAACATGGCAGAGACATTCAACGTTCTCGTCGAGATCCCGCGTGGATCGAAGAACAAGTACGAAGTGGACCAGGAGACCGGCCGCATCACGCTCGACCGCACCCTCTTCACCTCCTTCGGCTATCCGGACGACTACGGCTACATCGAGGGCACCCTGGGCGAGGACGGCGATCCGCTCGACGCCCTGGTGATGATCCCGAACTCCGTGTTCCCCGGCTGCGTCATCGAGTGCCGCGCCGTGGGTCTCTACCACATGGAGGACGAAGAGGGCGGCGACGACAAGGTGCTGTGCGTGCCCGCCGACGTGCGTTTCGACGACATCAAGGACATCGACGACGTCAACGAGTACCACAAGGCCGAAATCAAGCACTTCTTCGAGCAGTACAAGGCCCTGGAGCCCGGCAAGGAAGTCAAGCCCGGCGATTACTGGACCAACGTGGCCGAGGCCGAAAAGCAGATCAAGGCTTCCCGCGAGCGCCTCGCCGCGTCCAAGAAGTGAGCACTGGTTTAAGCCAGGTACTTAATCCATGGTGATGTTGTTCATCACATGAGAATTAAACGCTGATGGGTGTTGGAATCCATATACTGGTTTCCAACACCCTGTTTTTTAAGCATTGAGCAGCTACCATCCAAGGAAGTGCCGATGATCGTCGAAATCCTGCTTATCGCGGTGTCCGTCTCCATGGACGCCTTCGCCATCGCCATCGGCAAGGGATTAGCCACCAAACACGTCAGGCCGGTCAACGCACTCAAAACCGCACTGTGGTTCGGCGGCTTTCAAGCACTCTTCCCCATTCTTGGCTATTTCTTCGCCTCATTATTCGGCCGTTATGTCGAGGCGGTCGACCACTGGATCATCTTCGGATTGCTCGTGCTAATCGGCGGCAACATGATCCGCGAGGCACTCGGCGAACCTGAGGAGGATGCCAAGGAAACCGCGCAATTCGACTGGCGACACATGGCACCGCTGGCCGTGGCATGCAGCATCGACGCCTTTGCAGTCGGCGTGAGCTTCCAGTTCATGCCACTCAACATCTGGGCTGCCGCCGCCATCATCGGCGTCATCACGGGAGCCTTCTCCATCGCCGGCCTCTACCTCGGCCACACCATCGGCGTGCGCTGGCAGCAGACCGCCCAAATCGTCGGCGGCATCATCCTCATTCTCATCGGGCTGAAGACCCTGCTGGAGCACCTCGGCATCATCGCCTGATCCCGATCGAGACAGCCCAGCCAATCACGTTGTCATGAGAAAACGGCAAAGGCATTCGCAAGATCGGGCTACCACACTAACACGCGCATCCAAACGTATACAAAACGCACATTATTCACAGACTCGGCAAAAATGTGCATTTTACGCCAGCTAAAACGCACTTTATTCACAGATGCGGTAAGAATATGCGTTTTAGACCAGTTAAAACGCACTTTTTACGCAGATAGATAGCAACCTCTCAGCCAACGAAAACGAGCAGCGCGACCAGAGCAAGGAACACGACGAAGCCGCCATACATCACCGGCATCAATCCCAGAGAATACAGCGCATAACTGCGGAAATTACGCACATCCTTCCCATTGCCGGCCTCGAGCTTGAAGCGCGGCAAGGGACTTCCGGAGGCACGATAATCCTTCGCCCACCTGGTCGAGGCCCATGACAACGCAGCCAGCAGAGCCACGGCGATCACCACGACAATCGCGACCACATACGGCTTGCAGGCACCCAACGTGCCGACGCCGAAATAGCGCAGCAGAGCCGGAGCGAACACCCAGCCCGAAGCCCCCGCCATCGCGACGTCGAACATCAGTCCGCGCGAAAGGGAAAGCACCATATTCGTGCGCTCACGACGCAGCATCTGATGCAGGAAACCGAGGATGACGAACGCCGCCAGCACAATCAGCAATGCGCCCGCCCAGAGCGTACACCAATGCAGCAATTCGCTGCCCGACATCGCGTCGAAACGTGCGGATACGTGGCGGCGCAGCCTACGCGGCCCTGTCATACCAGCGGTTTTCGGCAACGCCTCCGTCAATGATGTCTCGGTGCCGTATATCATGCCGAATCCGCCGAAAGCTCCCACCAAAGCGTCAAAAACGCTGGTGTGCAACGGCCAGGAAACCCCTACGAAAATCGCCAGCGCCCCGGCAACCGCCGTAAAGATGGCCACTTCCATCCGGCCTTCGACAAAGCACGCTGCAATCAACAGAACAGCAATGACCACATACGCGCCGACCTCAAGCGCCACCATTCCCCTGGTAGAACCTATCGAAAGAGAATGCCTCTTATCATTGCCGTCGCCATTCGCCGCAGCAGCCATCCGTAACCCCGTTCCGTCTCGTATCGCTCGCTTTTCATGCCATCAGGCACGAAATACCGTCATACAAAAACCTCGCGGCCAAACCGTTGAACGCTGCCAAAACGCGGAACTCCGGCGTAACAATGCCGAAACCAACAAGGTTTTCTATAAGAAATATGGTAGCCGCCAGTGTCCACAACCAACAGGTACAATGGTGACAATCGCATAAACCCCAATGACGTCGTACACTCGATGTCGATTTATGCTTGGGACCGTCCGAGCGAAACGGCAAAGCCGGTAGTCAAGCGGGGATGCGCCTGGGAGGGAGGGCTCGATGACCGATCTGACATTGATGACGATGGCCCCCAATCCCGCGAGCGTTCTGCCAAGTCTCGCCCTGCTTTCCTACCGCGTGCGAGTCCTGCCGATGGATGCCGCGAGCCTGGTGAAGCTTCCCGAAAACACCATTCTATTCCTCGATGCGCGCGACGATCTGGCCAACGCCAAGACGCTGTGCAATCTCATCCACGCATCCGGGCTTTCCATTCCGATTATTCCTATTATTACGGAAGGTGGTTTTACCGCCATCAACATCCAGTGGGGCGTGGCCGACGTCGTGGTGAGCAACGCCTCCCCCGCCGAGGTGGAAGGCCGGCTTCGGCTGGTCTGCGAGCGCGGTCAGGCTGCTCCCGCCACCGCCCGCACGTCCGTGGAACGCGACAATTACAGCGACGACGGGCAGATTCGTTCCGGCGATCTGGTGGTGGACACCAAGGGTTACACGGCGACGCTCAACGGCGAACCGGTGAATCTGGCCTATAAGGAATTCGAACTGCTGAAATATCTCGTCGCGCATCCGCATCGCGTCTTCACCCGCGCCCAGCTGCTGCAGGAAGTGTGGGGCTACGACTATTACGGCGGCACACGCACGGTCGATGTCCACGTCCGCCGCCTGCGCGCCAAACTCGGCGGCGAGTACGAGCATATGATCGGCACCGTGCGCAACGTCGGTTATCGTTTCGATCCGCCGGACGACGATGACAATAACCATGACGTCTCCGATGGCCACGCACCAGCTCCAGGCACTTCAGGCACCGATACCGACAACGACTGACGTAAACGCGCAAGCAGGCACATCCGAAACGTCATTCAGGATTACGGCTTAATTACGGATAAACTCCGTCTAAACCCTGTCCAAATCACGGCTCAACTCCGGCTCGCACCATACGCATCACACACGACATAAATAGGCCTCTGAACCAATCTCAGCGATACAAAATGGCGGAACCTCAACGTTGCGCTAGAATCGAGCCTGACGTTACACCAGATTTGAGCCACCTAACAAACACCGGCAGCGCAAAAATTGCACAATTCACCATCAGCATCACGTGCGGTATCCCAGCCATCTATAATCGCTGCTATGCCAAAGGAAACGAAGAAACAACGCCTCGAGCGCATGCACGGCGAATACGAGATCCTGCGCGAGCTCATCCCCGAACCCGCGTGCGCATTACATTTCAAGACGCCGTTCCAGCTGTTGGTCGCCACCGTCCTAAGCGCCCAGACCACCGACGTGCGCGTCAACAGCGTCACCCCCACGCTGTTCAAGGATTACGGCACGCCGGAGCGGCTCGCGGCGGCCAACCCGGAAGTCATCGAAGACATCATCCACCCGGTCGGTTTCTACCACGCCAAAGCCGACCACATCATCACCCTTTCCGGCCAGCTCATGGAGCGCTACGACGGCGTGGTGCCGCAGAAGATGGAGGAACTGACCAAGCTGGCGGGAGTCGGCCGCAAAACGGCGAACGTCGTGCTGGGCAACGCCTTCGGCATCCCCGGCTTCCCCGTCGACACCCACGTCATGCGCCTGACCGGCCGCCTGCGCTGGCGCACCGACTGGCGCAGCACGCATCCCGACCCGGTGAAGATCGAAAAGGAGATCACCGGTTATTTCGCACCGGAGGAATGGACGAACCTTTCGCATCGTCTCATCCTCTTCGGCCGTTCGACCTGCCACGCGCGCAAGCCGGCGTGCGCCGACTGCCCGCTCAACGACACCTGCCCTTCCGCAGGGCTGTTCGGCTGACGGGCTGTTCGGTTGACGGGCTGTTCGGTTGCGTGTATCGGGCATCGGCGCCCATCCAAAATCCCGGCACTTCAGGCTTCACACCTTTTTCAGGAATCATTCAGCACCGGATAGTAAACTTTGGAGTCATGTCACGTAGTAAGCCGCAAACGAGCGGACCAGTAAGAGGTCTTGCCTTCCTTGGTGCTGCGGTAGTGCTTTTCGCTCTTGCGGGTGTCGGCTGGGCCCATTTCAGCCACGGTTCCGTTGACGCGACGTTGCTCCATTCCGGTTCGGAGGTCACCGTAGGCCTCGACTCGCCCGCGCCGCAATCCCTTGACATCCGCACCGTGCAGGGCAAAGAACTCGATCAGGCGCTGATTGGCAACGTCTACGAAACCCTCGTCGCCCGCGACGAGAACAACAAGCCCGTCCCGTCCATCGCCAAAAGCTGGGACGTCTCCAAAGACGGGCTCAACTATACGTTCACCCTCAATACGGATATGCGTTTTGCCAACGGGGACGCTCTGGATTCCACCGATGTGGTCTATTCCCTGCAGCAGGTCATCAATAAGGACTATGTGGGCTCCGTCGATCTGACCGGACTGAAATCCGTCAAAAATCCCGACACCTCAACGGTGCAGATAAGCCTTTCCTCCCCCAATCCGCGACTTCTGCGCGCGCTTTCCTCGCGGGCCGGAATCGTCTATGATTCGACTTCCAACGTCAACTATGCCAAACAGGCCAGCGGCAGCGGGCCCTTCACCGTACACAGTTTCGACCCCGGCAATTCCATCGTTTTCACGCGTAATCCTCTCTATTGGAAGCAGCAATCGGCCAGCTCGCAGATGACCATGCGTTATTTCGACTCGGCGGGATCATTGAACAAAGCCATGAAAGACGGAACGATCCAGGTTGCCGTGTTGCGCCCGTCGGATTCCCCGAAGCCCTTCCAAAACAGCAAAAAATACAACGTCTCCAAAGGACTGACAACCTCCAAGGTCACGCTTGCTCTCAACAACAACGCCGACTCGATCTTTTCGGACCAACGTGCGCGCGCGGCCGTGCGCTACATCCTCGACAACGAGTCAATCACCAAGGCGCAGCCGAACGCCGCCTCCGTGCTCAACGGGCCCATCAGCCCTCTCGAACCGGGCTACGATGACCTTTCCGTCATGTTCCCGCACAATCTTGACGAGGGCAAGAACGACATCAACTATTTCGGGCCCAACTATATCGGTGACATCACCTTCCTGGTACCTTCCGAATACGCGACACTGGGCCAGCAGATCGTCGAGCAGTTCAAGACGACCCGTTTCAATCTTGTCATGCAGGTGGTCGACGACAGCACGCTTGCGCAACGAGTCGCCAACGGTGATTACAAAATGGCCATCGTCGCCATGCAAGGGCCCGACGACCTCGGCGCGTTCGCCGACGGCAGGTTCGGCTATCAGGGCAGCCAGGCGCAGGAGGATTACCGCAACGCGCTCGCCTCACCCAACGACATCGACTACCAGCAGAACCTGCGCGCCTACGCCAAGGCCGTGAGCTCCGATGCCGGCAGCGCCTGGCTCTACACCGAAAGCAGCATGGTCGTCGCCGATGACAACATCGCCGGTTACCCCAAAAATATGACCGATGAATACCTCCCGTTGCGCGACGTGAGGACGAGATAGCCGGCCTAAAGCTCATATGTCAGCCCACACGGCCCCTATGTCACCATTGCTTTCTAAAATTGGTCGTTATGACTGATCAGGACAATAGCATTATCCACGCAAGCCTTTCGCCGCTGCCCGACCGGGTCGGCGTCGACGGCCTGGAAGACAAATGGCGCGCCGAGTGGGACAACGACGGCACCTACGAATTCGAGATTCCGCGCGATGGAAACGGCGCACCCGACCGCAAGGCCGTCTATTCCATCGACACCCCGCCGCCTACCGTTTCCGGCAGCCTCCACGTGGGCCACGTCTTCTCCTACACCCACACCGACGTCATCGCCCGCTACGAGCGTATGCGCGGCAAGCACGTCTTCTATCCGATGGGCTGGGACGACAACGGCCTGCCCACCGAGCGCCGCGTGCAGAACTACTACGGTGTGCGCGTCGACACGTCGCTCAAATACGACCCTGATTTCAAGCCGCCGTTCGAAGGCACGCAGGGCAAGAAAATCGAGGCCCGCGACCAGGTGCCGATCAGCCGCAAGAACTTCGTGGAACTGTGCGAGCGCCTGACCGCGCAGGACGAGAAGCAGTTCGAGGCGCTGTGGCGTTCCCTTGGCACGTCCATTGACTGGCGTCAGACCTACCACACCATCGGCGAGCACCCGCAGCGCGTGGCGCAGAAGGCGTTCCTGCGCAATCTCGAGCGCGGCGAGGCCTATCAGAAGGACGCACCGAGCCTTTGGGACGTCACCTTCCAGACCGCGGTGGCGCAGGCCGAGCTGGAGAGCCGCGAATACGACGGCTTCTATCACCGCGTCGCGTTCCGCTTCGAGGACGGCACGCCGATCTACATCGAGACCACCCGTCCCGAGCTCCTGGCAGCCTGTGGCGCGCTGATCGCCAACCCTGACGACGAACGCTATCAGAAGTACTTCGGCCAGTACGTCTACTCCCCGCTCTTCAAGGTCAAGGTGCCGATCATGGCGCACCCGGCCGCCGAGATGGACAAGGGCGCCGGCATCGCGATGTGCTGCACCTTCGGCGACCAGACCGATATCGAGTGGTGGCGCGACCTGAACCTTCCGCTTCGCCCGATCATCCAGCGCAACGGCCGCATCATCATGAGCGTGCCGGATTGGATTTCCGATGAGGGCGGCAAGGCCATCTTCGAGGAGACCGAAGGCAAGACCACCTTCACGGCCCGCAAGATCATCGTCGAGCACCTGCGCGAATCCGGCGATCTCGACGGCGAACCGAAGCCCACCAAGCGCATGACGAACTTCTACGAGAAGGGCGACAAGCCGCTCGAAATCGTCACCTCCCGTCAGTGGTACCTGAAGAACGGCGGCACCGATATGAAACTGCGCGCCGAGCTGTTGGAGCGCGGCAAGGAGTTGCAATTCCACCCCGATTTCATGCGCGTGCGCTATGAGAACTGGGTCAATGGCCTGAACGGCGACTGGCTCATTTCGCGCCAGCGCTTCTTCGGCGTCCCGTTCCCGCTGTGGTACCCGGTCAACGCCGACGGCGAGCCGGATTACGATCATCCGATCACCCCGAGCGAGGACCAGCTGCCCATAGACCCGACCAACGACGTGCCTGAAGGCTACACGGAGGACCAGCGCGACGTGCCCGGCGGTTTCACGGCCGAAAAGGACATCATGGACACCTGGGCCACCTCGTCGCTGACCCCGCAGATCGTCACCCACTGGGAGGAACCGGATCAGGAGAGCAAGGACCTGTTCAAGGCCACCTTCCCGATGGATCTGCGCCCGCAGGGTCAGGACATCATCCGCACCTGGCTTTTCACCACGATGGACCGTGCACACCTCGAAAACCATTGCCTGCCGTGGGCGCACACCGCGCTCTCCGGCTGGATCCTCGACCCCGACCACAAGAAGATGTCGAAGTCCAAGGGCAACGTCGTGGTTCCCAAGGAGCCGATCGAGAAGTACGGCGCCGACGCGGTGCGCTATTGGGCCGCTTCCGCCAAGCTGGGTCTCGACGCCACCTATGACGAAGGGCAGATGAAGATCGGCCGCCGTCTGGCCATCAAGCTCCTGAACGCTACGAAGTTCGCGCTGGCCATCGGCCGCGAGGACGACAACCACCACGTTGGCGCCGCCTCTAGTGCCGATTGGGATCCGGCCGACGTCACCGAGCCGCTGGATCGCGCGGTGATGGCTCGCTTGGCCTCCGTGATTCGCGAAGCCACCAAGTCGATGGACGCCTACGAGCACTCCAAGGCCCTCGAACTCATCGAGACCTTCTTCTGGCAGTTCTGCGACGACTACATCGAGTTGGTGAAGAACCGCGCCTACGGCACCGCCGACTCCACCGGCAAGACGCCGACGGCCGCCGCCGTGAAGTCCGCGCACACCACGCTGGGCCTCGGCCTTGAGGCGTTCGCACGTCTGCTCGCGCCGTATATGCCGTTCGCCACGGAAGAGGTCTGGCACTGGATGCATGCAGGCGAGGGCTCCGTGCACACCTCCTCCTGGCCGACCGCCGAGCCTTACGAGGCCGCTGCGGGCGACGCCGACCCGGACATGCTCGTTTGGGCAGGCAAGGCGCTGGCCGAGCTGCGCGGCTTGAAGTCGCAGGCCAAGGTCTCGATGAAGACCCCGATTCTGAAGGCGACGCTTAACGCGGCCAACGAGGCCGGCAAGACCGCCATCGACTTGAGCCTCGTCGACATCGCCGAAGCCGGCAAGGTCACTGGTCCGCTCACGGTTGCGGTCGAAGATTCCGCCGATAGTCCGGACAACGAGATTATCGTCAAGGTCAGCGATTCCGAGCTCGGCGAGCCACCGGCCAAGAAGCCCAAGAAGAAATGACCGAAGCGTTGCGGCTGAAACGCTGAAAGCAAGATACACGAAATGCCAAGAGGGTTGCGCTGCTTAATGACAGTGCAACCCTCTTGGCATATCTTCCCGTTGTTATATCCGTTTTAGCTCTCCTTGCCCAGATCGAGCCGCTTGAGTTCTGGAATATCCGTCAGCGAATCGTCGCCTCGAGCGTGCTTTCCATGGATCTCACGACTTTCAACGCCTTGACTTTCAACATCTTGACTTTCAGCGTCATCACTTTCGGATAATCCCTCCGCCGCCGCGGATTCATTCAACGGTCCGGTTTCACCCAGAACTCCGACGTCCTCGGCGGTCTTGGAATCCAATGGCCCGCCTTCGAAATCGTCAAAGCTGTCGACATCACCGATCCCGTCATCGATATCATCGACGTCATCCAACGCGTCCGGATCGGCGTATTCCTTGGCGTCCTCGAACGCGACGGCCCCGGGAGAATCGGGATCGTCCCTACGGCCGTTCTTTGCCTCGCGCTCTTCCTCGCGCGCGGCGATGCTCTGCAACGTGCGGGCGAAACGCATCACCTGTTCGTCGGTGATGGCTTCAAGCTTCTCCTTGGTCATCACCGAACGCATGACCATGCGGATATGCGCCACGTCAAACGCGGGCCCCTTCTCCCGCTTCGACTTGTTTTTCCTGGCGTAAATCTCCAAACCGTGCTTGCCCTGGCGCGCGTGTACGAACGGCGTCCATTTGTGCCCGCTCTGCGAGGCGTCGAGCAGAGTCGCCAGCCTTGCGATCAAAATCGCACTCTGCATGGTCGAAAGCCCGTACCACGAGCACATCAGATACCACGAAACCGAACGTTCCAACGTTCCGCCCAGATACTCGTCGTATTCGTCCATCGCCATCTGCATGAGGAACAGCCGGTCCTCAAGCCGCTTTTCTGCAGTGTCCAGATTGTCGACGATCTTGAATTTCTTTGCGCTGATGATTTTCTTACTGTGTTTCTTACCGTGTTTCTTGCCCATAGCAGCCTCCTTGCCAGCAAACGTAAAACTTATTATAAAGTAATAATATCATCGATGACCACGCATACAATCAAAGACGAATCGTACCGGCCCACCATAGAGGGCGAATAAACAGCTCATCGAAAGCAAGAAGTATTACAAGCCGTCCAATACGGACGCCCATTCAAGACACCTATTCAATCGGATAGACAACAAAAGAGTGCCACGATCGCCATAATGATGCATTATGGAATCGTGGCACCCGTAATCGGGACGCCAGGCAACAGATATAGCTGCTAACGGCGCGCCTTAGACCTCAATGACCGTTCACTGTTCTCCACGGCGGATGGTGCGAGCGATGATAGTCGTGAATTCTCCCCACAACGCACGCGGAATCTCATGCGCCATTCCCGGGTAAACGTGCAATTCGGAATTCTTCAAATGGTCGGCTATAAACCAAGTGGCGGCGTCGTTGAAGAACGGATCGTTGCGGCCGTGGATCACGACGGACGGAACCGTGCTGGCCTTGAGCTTATCGGCGTCAATGGCGAAATCAGACATCGCCGCCTGCTGCCGGCGCCAGCCGTCAACACGATAACAACGGTCGTAGGTGATGCCACCGAGCTCACGGGCCCACTGCTCGTCGAACCCATAGACGGAACCTTCGTGGCAGGCGCGTTCGCGCGAGATAAAAATCTCAATGGCTTCATCTCTTGAATCCGCCGCTTCAAGGCCTTTGGTCTCGCTGTCGCCGGACGAATTCGATTCGGACATCCACTGGGGCTGGTTGGCCGGAGCCGTAAACAGGATGCTCGCGGATTTGAGGCGGTCAGCGTGGGAGACAAGCAGTTGCTGGGCGATCATACCGCCCATCGACTGACCGAGAACATGGAACTTCTTCAGCCCGCAGGCATCGGCCACGGCCACGACGTCATCGGCCATGTCGGCAACCGAATAGCATTTGCCGGTTTCATCGGGACCCGCAACCTGCGAGGAAAGCCCGACGTCACGGTTGTCCATCAGGATGGTCCGAATACCGGCGGCGTTGAGGTTTTCCACAAAACCACGCTCCCAGCCGACCATCTGTGCGGTATAGCCCTCGATCATGATCAGCGACGGACCGTTTTGCGGACCGTACGATTCGTAATACAGTGATACATCTTTGTTTTTTGCGTATGGCATACATACCCCTTTTATTGAGATTCTGTTATCAGAAATTTTTCAGGCAGCACCTGCGTCTGCCCACAAGCGGATTGCCGGTTAGCGCACCGACTTGATCATGAACGCGAACAGGCCACCCAACAGGGCCGTGACGCATCCGAAGATGAAGATGGAAGCGTAGGTGCCGAAGATATCGAGCAACGTCGAGCCTACAAGCGGGGCGACGGCGGCAGGAACCGAGGTCGCAATCGCGAGGATGCCGAGATCTCGTCCCTCATCCGCCTTGCTGGGGAGCACCAGCGACATCACGGCGATATCGACCGCGAAGTAGACGCCGGAAGCCGCGCCGCTGATGACGGCGTAAATCAACATCCCGATCCACGTCTTGGAAACCAGCGGAACGATGAACGAAACCATGTAGATAATCGAGGAAAGCGCCACGATCATCTTCCTTCTGTCGAGCATATCCGCGAGCTTGCCGAAAACGATGATCGCGATGATCTGGGCTATGGTGGAGAACGTCGACACCGTCGCGACGTTGGCGGCGACATTACCGCTCGGCAGGTTCTTCACGCCGATGTAATCGCTCAAAATATAGAACGTGAAATTGGAGACCGCGAAGTTGGCGAAGAAGAACGAGAAACGAGAGAGGAACGCCATAGTGAAATCACGATGCAGGAACGCGGAGAAGAACGCGGTGTGTTTGCCTTGCGCCTCTTCGGTTTTGTCGGCTTCCCGGATTTCGGCCTTCGCACGAATCGAGGAATCCTCGCGGGCGAAGACGCAGAACAGGATCGTGGTGACCACGATGAAGACGCCCACAACGGCATAGCCGACGAACCGGCTGGTACGGGCTGCGATATTGACGAAAATCAGGATACCGAAGGGGAGCCCCAAGCCTGCGGCGGATGAGGCCATACCACGATAATTCTCGGGAATGCGATCGGGGATGACCGCATAGATGACGCCCTGATACCAATTGGCGAAGAACCATACGAAACCTGCCATGACGACGACAACAGGAATCGATTTTGCGGTAGCCATAATCAGGCAGGTGATCAAAGTACCCACCGCCGAGAAGAGCAACCATGGCGTACGCTTGCCGAGCTTGGTCTGAGTACGGTCGGAAATCGCCGCGCCAACAGGCAGAATGATGGTACCGACCACCGATTCCACCAAGGAGGCGATGGCCATATAATGCACCTTGCCCGACGGCGAGATTTGAGCAAGTTGGGCAGGCAACAGCACCTGATTGATGGCCTGATAGACACCATAGAGCGCGATGATGGTCGGCATCAGCAGACCCAAAATGCGCGTTACACTCATTTTATGTTTCACAACCGGCGACGTTGCTCCAGTTGATTGAATATCTGAACTCAAGTTAGATCTCCTTCGGTCTCACTTACCAGTATGACTGGCAATCTTCAGTAACACGTGTTAGTAATTCGTGTCAGTAACACGTGTTACCAGATACTATAAGCCAAAATTCCCATTTGTCAAAACGTTGTCAATCCTGCATATGCAACTACTGCTTTCCAACGGATTGAATCGCAATTTGCACAGGCGTTCCGGTATACTGACCGGGAGATAACGATGTGAGGGTTGGACGGGAATTGCATATTCATAAGACAACAAGCGCCGACGTGGCCAAGGAAGCCGGCGTGTCACGTACGACCGTAAGCATGGTGATGAACGAAAAGGCGGGTTCGATTCCCGAGCGTACTCGCCAACGCGTTTTGCAGGCTGCGAAAAAACTGGGATTCGTGCCATCCGCCGAGGCGAGGACCCTGCGTAACGGCCATGGCAGCACCGTTCTCTGTCTCGCCCCCGGCTGGATGCCGTCCGGACGAGCCGACAGCATGTGGAATGCGCTGAGCAAGCAACTTACCAACGCGGGACTGTCCTGCGTGTTTTCGCGTTCCGCAGGCACGACAACGCCTTTGCGGCAATTGCTTTCCGACATGACCCCCGGTGTGGTCGTTCCGTTTTTCGAACTTTCGGATGATGATCGCAGGCTTTTGAAGAATCAGGGAATACCAATCGTCGAATTCTGGTCACCTGACATCGATCAGCAACCAATGCCTGTTTTTTCGCGGTTCCAATACAATCTGGGAGCCACCCAAGGCAAATACATTACTTCACTCGGCTGCAAACGAATCGGCTATATCGGGGCCAACGACCCTCTCGGCTTCGGCTTGCGGGCTTTCCGAATCCGTGGTGTCGAGGACGCGCTTGCGCAATCCGGACAAAAGCTGACATGCAATCTCGAAATCGATTTGACCGATTTCGATTCCGTGCATAAGGCGCTCAAAGTTGCAACAGAAAAACGAAGCGACGCCATTTGCTGTTTCAATGACGATTGCGCGGCCGCTGTTTTGGCATGCTGCAAGGAAACAGGCATTGAAGTGCCTAAAGACGTCAAGGTGATCGGCGTCGATAATCTATCGATGGGCCAATATTTCGAGCCGTCATTGACCACAGTCGATTTCGACCACGATATGTCGGAATATGTTGCTGAAATCAAAGATGCGATTGACGCGAGACGACATGACCGCCAGCGCGAAAACAGCGGAACACCGGACGAAGACGATGCGGAACTCGGCCCGCAGAACGTATGGGTCGTCAAACGTCAATCAGCTTGATTCCGGTCAGGTTCCTGAGCTGCTGGTAAGCCGATGGTAAGCCCGCCGATGAACCACCGATGAACCGCTGGTAAGCCGTCGATGAACCGTCGGCTGCCTGCTTGCTGCGACGCCTTGCTGCGACGCTATTAATCACAGTCATCAAATTCACGCGTAGACGTCGAGCACACCGGGGTCTCCGCCGGCTTCGGCGATGCGTTGGTGGCGTTTTTTGGCTTCGGTGACTACGAACTCACGGTAGTTTTCCTCGATGCTCGGATCGAGCCCGGCGTCGAGAGCGACCTTTTTGAGACGCCCGGCCTGCCGACTTTCGCGTTCCCGATCCTCCGGGGCGAACCCGGCCTTGGCCTTCAACACCCCGACTTCGGCGGTGTATTTGAAACGTTCCGCAAGCAGCGAGACGATGGCCGTGTCCACATTGTCGATGGACTGGCGCAGCTGTTTGATGCGTTCGACGGCCTGGGCGGTTTGCGGGTTGGTCCGCTCCTGCGCGTCGTCGATGGTGGTATCGCGCCATTGGCCGGCAGCCTGGGTGCTATCTGCGGTGTCATCTGCGGTGTCGTCTGCGGTATTGAAAGTCATATCCCTTACCATACGACACGAGCTCCACTTCCATCATTGCGTTCGTGCGCAAAACGTGGCCGCAACGTCACCAACGCAACCAAACCATGCAACCATTGCAAATGTGACGCCAGACAGCAAAAGGGGACCTCCAACAGGAAGTCCCCTATAGCACGGTACAAACCGAATCAGTTGTTGCCGCTGTTCTGCTTGATGATGGCCTGCAGGAAGTCACGGTTCGTCGCCGTCTTCTTCAGCCTTGGCACGATGGTCTGGTAGGCCTGCTCCGGCTCGAGGCCGCCAAGCAGACGACGCAGGCGGTAGATGACCGCGAGCTCGTCGTTGGGGGTGATGAGCTCCTCGCGGCGCGTGCCGGAGGCGTTGATGTCAACGGCCGGGAAGAGGCGCTTGTTGGCCAGATCGCGCGAAAGGCGCAGCTCCATGTTGCCGGTGCCCTTGAACTCCTCGAAGATGACCTCGTCCATCTTGGAACCGGTTTCCACCAGTGCCGAAGAGATGATGGTCAAGGAACCGCCGTTTTCGATGTTGCGTGCCGCACCGAAGAACTTCTTGGGCGGATAGAGCGCCTGCGCGTCGACACCGCCGGAAAGCACACGGCCGGAAGCCGGGGCCGCGATGTTGTAGGCACGGGCGAGACGGGTCATGGAATCGAGCAGCACGACCACGTCCTGGCCCAGCTCCACCAAACGCTTGGCACGTTCGATGGCGAGTTCGGCGACGGTGGTGTGGTCGGAGGCCGGGCGGTCGAAGGTCGAGGAAATGACCTCGCCCTGCACGGTGCGCTCCATGTCGGTGACTTCCTCGGGTCGTTCGTCCACGAGCACCATCATCAGGTGCACTTCAGGATTGTTGGTGGCGATCGCGTTGGCGATGTTCTGCAAGGTGATGGTCTTGCCGGCCTTCGGCGGGGAGACGATCAGGCCGCGCTGGCCTTTGCCGATCGGCGCGACGAGATCGATCAGGCGGCCGAGAATCTTGTTTGGCGTGGTCTCCTGCTTGAGGCGTTCCTGCGGATAGAGCGGGGTGAGCTTGGAGAACTGCGCGCGGTTGGCCGCATCTTCGACGCTCATGCCATTGATGGCCTCGATGGACTGCAGCGGCACGAACTTCTGGCGCTGGTTGCGGCGTTCGCCTTCGCGCGGTTCACGGATGAAGCCCTGCACGCCGTCGCCTTTGCGCAGGCCGTACTTGCGGATCTGGCCCATCGAAACGTAGACGTCGTTCGGCCCTGGCAGATAGCCGGAGGTACGGATGAACGCATAGGAATCGAGAACATCGACGATACCGGCGACGGGGACCAGACCCTCCTTGGAGTCGCTGCGATGATCGCGCGTGTCCTCTTCGCTGATGTTTTCATTGTTGTTGTACCGGCCGCCACGATCGTTACGATTGTCACGATCCTTATAGTCATAGTTGTTGCGATCGCGCCCACGCATCCTGCGTTGATGGCGATCATTGCCACGATCTTCGTGATTGTAACGGTCATTATGACGGTTGCGGCGAACGAATTCATGGCGCGGCTCCGCCTCTTTGGCGTCGTCAGCATTCCCTTCGTCATTGCCGACGACCGGCAAGGTGGCAAGAATGTCATCCAAATCGCGGACCTTATTGGATTCGGTATCGTGACGGGACTGTTGCTCCGCGCGGTAGTTCCGACGATGAGTGCGGGTCTCGCCTTCCTCGCCCATCTCGCGTTCGCCGCGATGGCGGGAAACGAATGACCTGCTACGCCGGTGCAACGACTCTTCATCGTCGAACACACTGGGCTGGGATGCCCGGCCCTCACCATGCTTTTCGGAGGACTCTTGCTCCTCGGCTTGCTCATCCCGCGAAATTGATTTCTTCAACCGTGTATTCTCACGAGCAGCCGATTCGTGCGTCACAACGTTGTCGGACGCAGCTTCATCGTGAGCTGCCTTAGCGCCTTTGGCCTTACCATCGGTGTCACTGACGGAAGCCGATTGCTTGGACACCTGATCGTTTGCGGGAGCCTGCTTACGTTTGGTATCAGGCTTTTCGTTCTTTTCCGCAGCCGTTTTCGGCGCGGCTTTGGGAGAACGAACCGTGACTCCCTCGGGCGCTTCTCCGCCCGTTCTTGCAGCTTGAAGGGTGGCGAGCAACTCGGGTTTACGCATCGTTGACGTGCCGCGTAGTCCCATCTGCCTAGCGAGCGCTTTGAGCTCAGGCAGCTTCATATCCTCAATATTCTGGCTAGTTGCCACTATAATGTTGCCTTTCCTCGACTTCCTACGGCATTGCCCGGAAGACTAATGAAAAAGATGCGGCATATATTAAAAACCGCTTATGAAATATTCGATACCATCATGTGGTTTTCGAACTTTTCTTTAGATTACAACCGTGCCCTGACCAACGCCACTCGGCGTGGCGAATCTCCAATCCACGCCAATTCTCACACTACTTTCTGATGACTCTGCTGCTGGAAAACCGCACCTGGCAAACTGCCAAAGTCCGTTCACCAGCACCAAGATAATCTGATGCTGCAAAACAGCATATGAGGGAACGGCAGATGCCGTTCACCAGCACCAACACAATTGAGTGCAGGAAAACCGCACATAAATGAATCCCGGATGCCGTTTACCAGCACCAATGAGCCTGACTTAATCGGAACAACGAAAACGCAAAAGGCGAACGACCCTTGTGGATCGCCCGCCTCAAGCATGAAACCGGGTATTCTGAAAAATCAGAACAGTCAGTGGCTATTTTTCCTCATGATAGGACTTTTCGGTATTGACGCTCCAGACGTTCTTCTTGTCGGCGCGGCCGGACTTGATATTGCTCACGGCTTCCATCGCGCTGGCCATGGAGTGGTCCTGGTTGTTGTAGCGGTGCTGGCCGTTGCGGCCCACGCAGTAGAGGTTACCGAACTTGTCGAGCCAGTCGATCAGCTGCGGCATTTCGTCGTAGGTGTCGAAGTAGGCGGGATAAGCCTTCTTGACATGCTCGCGGTGGGAGTCCAAGACGTCCTCGGGGCCGTTGATCACGCGCATGCGGGTGAGCTCCTTGATGGCGAACTTCGTGGCTTCTTCGTCCGAAAGGTTCCAGAAGTCGTCGCCCTCCTCGCAGAAGTACTCGAGGCCGACCCACACGGTGTTGTCGACATCCTTGACCAGGTACGGACTCCAGTTGTTGAAGATCTGCACACGGCCGACCTTGTAGCCCGGGTCCTGCACGTAGATCCAGCAGTCCGGCACAATCGGCGGGTTGCCGAGCGTCTTCATGTCCGTCGTGTTCTTCAGGCGGAGGTGACCAACCAAGAGGCCGACGGTGACGAAATCACGGTACGGCAGGCCGTTGGCGATACGCTTCATATCTGCAGGCACGTCTTCCGAAGTCGTGACGACTTCCTTGGAAGCGGCGGTATCAGCGGCATCCGCAGCGTTCGAACTATCGCCGGCGTTTGCGGCTTCGTCCTCTTTCGCGGCCCTGTCGATGGCGTTGACCAAGTCCTTGACGGGCATGGACGAGATGAAATCGTCCGCCTTGAGCTCGGTGCGTGCGCCCTTGTCGTCGACGTAGATCACCGAAGCAATCGAACCGTCGGCCTTCTGCTTGAATTCGACCACGTTCGCGTCGGTGATGACCTTGCCGCCATTATCGACGACCTGGCCCTCGACGATCTCCCAGAGCTGGCCCGGGCCGAGCTTCGGATACCAGAACTCCTCGATCAGCGAGGTCTCCACCTGGCTGGAATCGCGCTTTTTCGGCCTCATCTTGGCGATCGCGTTCTTCAGCACCGTAATCACGGACAGGCCGCGCACGCGCTGGGCGCCCCAATCCGCCGAAATCTGCGAAGGCGTGCGACCCCACACCTTGGTGGTATAGCCTTCAAAGAACATCGAGTAAAGCTGACGGCCGAAACGATTGATATAGAAGTTCTCGAGATTGTCTTCCGGCAGCTTGTGAATCATCGACCAAAGATAGCTGAATCCGGCCTTCAGCGTCAGCTTCAGACCCAACGCCTTGAACAGGCCCGGGGAAAGCGAAATCGGATAGTCCAGGAAATGCTGGTTCCAGAAGATACGCGAGACACGGTGACGCTTGAGCATCACGACATCGGTCTTCTCCGGATCCGGGCCGCCGGGCTCGAGGTCGTGGTGACGGCCGAGCTTCTTGTCGTCATACGAAGGCGCACCCTGCAACGGCATGATGTTCTTCCACCAGTCCATCACGCGGTCGTCCTTCGAGAAGAAACGGTGCCCGCCGATATCCATGCGGTTGCCGTTGTGCTTCACCGTGCGCGAAATACCGCCGAACTCGCGCGTCGCTTCCAAAACGGTCACATCAAACTTGTCGGCGCCGCCGTCCTTGAGCAGTTCCCAAGCCGCCGTCAGACCCGCAGGCCCGCCACCGATAATCACCACAGACTTCTTGCCAGCATCCTCAGCCACAACAGCCTCCCAAAAAAATCCTTATTTTGAAGCCAATACGCCTCATACGCAAATCATCACCAGCCTACACGAAAGCACAAACCAGCCCAACCAATGTCTAAAAACATACACGAACCATCTGCATGTTCGCTGAAAACTCGCACCACTGATCAGTGATACAACTCACGGTGGGTGAAAAGATATACCTTATTCGGGACGCTCCTTGGCCGCTCGGCCGTGTCTTACGCCCGAACAAGGCATATCTTTCCGCCCACCTCCAACAATCAGCTATCCACAGCGAGTCAAGTCTATAACAGCTTATTTTTTATCCGCTTAAAAGTGCCTCAGAACTTCGACATCGAAACAATTGCTCTCCGAAAAGATTCTAAGGTTGAGGTCTGGGAGCCGGAGATATGCGTTGCTCGACCGTAAAGACTTGGCCTGAGCAAAATTGGAAATTTTGCCTTCGCGCTCGATACATCGCGCTCACTTCACCTACGAAAAGCCCACAGGGCTTTTCGCTTAACGGTTCAGCCCGGAGCGTCCCAAGGGAAATATGTTTCCCTCCCAGACCGTCATAAGCAACAAACAATCAAGCCAGAGAATCGGGAATATCGATGTCGGACTTCTGCACTTCCTCTACGTTGACATCCTTGAACGTCACAATCCGCACGTTCTTGACGAAGCGCGACGAGCGGTAGACATCCCAGACCCACGCATCCGTAAGCTGCACGTCGAAATAGACATCCTGCCCGGCGGAACGCACGTTGAAATCCACCTTGTTGGCCAAGTAGAAGCGCCGCTCCGTCTCCACGACGTACGTGAACAGCTTGATGACGTCGCGGTACTCCTTGTAAAGTGCCAGCTCGGCGTTCATCTCGTAATCGTCGAGATCTTCAGCGCTCACTGAACGCTACCTCCTGATTTGTCGTTTTTCGAAACGGACGTCTTGTCGACGTCGCCTTTTTTCTGACTGCCGTGACCAAGACTACGCCACCAGGCCTTTTTCGATTTCTTGCTTTGCGTGGCGGAAAACGGCCATGACGTTTCATCGGAATCATCACTCTTACGCTTCTGCTCAGGATACTCCGAGCTTTGCCGTGCCGATGCCGATAAGGAATCATCACCACGAGCAGTTGCCATATCCGCTGCTCCGGATATGGAATCGACAGCTGCAGAGGCCTCGTTAGCCACAGATTGGCTTTCGACGACTCCGGCATCGTCATGTTTACGCTTCGCTTTTTGGCCGTTGCCTTCTCCACCGTTTCCCTGTTCCGCGAGATTTCCGCTGGTCTCCCCGCAACTGGCATCAGGACTTGAAACGACGTCTTTGTTTTTCCGATTCTTGTGCTGCTGGATTTCGATGGAATGCTCGCGGGCGGCCATCGCCTCTTTGACGCCGGGATTGCCTTCGATGACATGCATGCCGAAAGCATCCAACGAATGAATCGGGTCATACTCGTCTACCAGGGTGTCGAGAACGATGAGGTCCTGATATTTGCCAATCGAGGCGTCCCACAGCGAATCGCGGGACGTGCCGGACTTGATGAAGCCCAACGATTGATAGACCGAGAGGGTACGGGTGCTTTTCTCCGGCACCGCCACCCAGATACGGTGCATTCCCAAACCCACCGGGGTGGAGGCAAACCCGTAGGTCATCACGCGCGGCATCGCGTCGCGCGAATAGCCGCGGCCACGGTAATCCTTGCCGAGCATCACCTGGATACGGGCCGAACGTGCCCAGCCATCGATATCGATCAGGAAGATCATGCCTATGACATTGTCGGTCTCCTCAGCATCGATTTTGCCGTCGGCGTCATGATCCGAATCGGTCAGAATGGTCCAGGCCATCGTGCGCCGGGCCTCGGGATCACCGACTCCGGATTCCGATGCGGCAACGCCGTTGACCCATGCCACGGAACGCTTGACCCAGGCCTGAACGACGGCGCGCTCGGACTGCTTGTCTTTGCCGGTATCGCCGGAAGCGTTGAAATAGACCTCAAGCTGATCGAGCCTCGGCAGATCGTCAAGGGTGGCGGGGCGCAGATGCACCATCTCGCCACGAATCTCCGGTATGACAATACGTTCCGGCAGCTGACGCGGCGTTGCATCCTCTGCGGGAATTTCGGAGTTTTCAGACATAGTCACTCACCCTCCAACGAACTCGAGACATACCCTTATAAGGATAGTGTATTCGTCTGACGGATGGAAGAGAATCACAACCCCGACCTTTTCGTCTGACACCCGAATCTTGGCCGATCTTTTATTGCGCTACACCCGCCATATAAAAAATCTGCGTCCAGACAACGATAAAACATCGTCCGAACGCAGATCTTATCGGGTTCAGACCAGCAGAATCTCGCGATTTTGCCTTCGCGCTCGATACATCGCGCTCACCGAGCCTACAAAAGCCCACTGGGCTTGGGCTGCAAGAAGCTCACGCACCAAGCTGGAACTCACACGCAAACCAGAGGTTTGCCTTCGCACTCGATACATCGCGCTCACTGAGCCTACGGGGAACCCACTGGGTTCCCCGCTTAGCGGCTCAGCCTTTCATTTTCTTGATGACCAGAGCGCTGACGGCCTTGGCGTCGGCCTGACCGTGGGTGGCGCGCATGACGGCACCGATGATGGCGCCCATCGGCTTCATGTTGCCGCTCTTGAGCTTCTCGGCCACATCGGGATTGGCGGCAAGCGCCTCGTCGACAGCCTTCTCGAGCGCGCCATCGTCGGAGACGACCTGGTAGTTGTGCTTCTTGACCACCTCATCAGGCGTGCCCTCGCCGGCCAGAACGCCGGTGACGGTCTGCTTGGCGAGCTTGTCGTTGAGCTTACCCGCGGCGACGAGCTTCTCGACCTCGGCCACATCGGCCGGGGTGATCGGCAGCTCTTCAAGCGACAGGCTGCGCTCGTTGGCGACGCGTGAGATCTCGCCGAGCCACCACTTGCGGGCGCCGGCAGCCGAGGCACCGTCCTTGACGGTCTCCTCGACCAGGTCGAGCGCGTCGGCGTTGATCAGGTCGCGCATCTGCAGATCGGTCAGGTTCCATTCCTTCTGCAGGCGGGCACGACGCTCGCGCGGCATCTCCGGCATGGTCTTGGCGATCTCGTCGATGTGCTCCTGCGTGATGTGCAGCATCACGAGGTCGGGATCGGGGAAGTAACGGTAATCGTTGGCATCGGACTTTACCCTGCCGCCAGCGGTGGTCTGCGTGGCCTCGTCCCAGTGGCGGGTCTCCTGCAGAATCTCGCCGCCCTCGTCGAGGATGGCCGCCTGACGGCGAATCTCGTACTGCAAGGTCTTCTTGATGCCACGGAACGTGTTGACGTTCTTGGTCTCCGAACGAGTGCCGAGCTTGGTGGTGCCCTTTTTGCGCAACGAGATGTTGACGTCGGCACGCATATTGCCCTGCTCCATGCGGCCGTGGGAAATGCCCAAGGCACGCACGATGTCGCGGATGGCGCGCATGTAGGCGTCCGCGATCTCCGGAACGCGGTCGCCGCCGCCCTCGACGGGCTTGGTGACGATCTCGATCAGCGGGACGCCGGCGCGGTTGTAGTCGACCAGCGAGTGGTCCGCGCCCTCGATACGGCCGTCGGCGCCGCCCACGTGGGTGTTCTTGCCGGCGTCGTCCTCGATGTGTGCACGCTCGATCGGCACGCGGAACGTGCTGCCGTCGTCCAGCTCGACGTCGAGGTAGCCGTTGCCGTTGGTCGGCTTGTCGAACTGCGAGATCTGGTAGTCGCGCGGCATGTCCGGGTAGAAGTAGTTCTTGCGGGCGAACTGGCTCCACTCGTGGATCTCACAGTGCAGCGCCAGACCCAGCTTGATCGCGAAGTCGACGGCGGTCTTGTTGACCACCGGCAGACTTCCGGGCAGGCCGAGGCTCACCGGGCTCAGCTCCGTGTTCGGCTCCGCGCCGAACTCCTCGTGCGCCGGGCAGAACAGCTTGGTCTGCGTGCACAGCTCGACGTGGGTTTCCAGACCGAATACCGGGTCAAATTCCTTGACGGCATCGGAATACTTCATCAATTTTTCAGCCATGATTTGTTTCTCCTTGCCGTCCGATTACTTTGCGCTCTTAAGCCACGGGGTCTTGAGGCTCTGCCAGACCGGGCCGCCCCACTGCTCCTCGAGAGCCGCCTCGAGCGCGGCCGCGGGCTTGTACATCTGCTCGTCGTGCTTCTGCGGGGCCATGAACTGGAAGCCCACGGGCAGACCGTCGTCGGAAAGGCCAGCGGGAATGCTCATCGCGGGGGTGCCGGCCATGTTCGCCGGAATCGTGGCGATATCGCTCATATACATCGTCAGCGGGTCGTTCATCTTCTCGCCGAACTTGAACGCGGTGGTCGGGCTCGTCGGCGCAACCAGCACGTCGGCCTTCTCGAACGCCTTGTTGAAGTCGTCGATGATCAGGGTGCGCACCTTCTGCGCCGAACCGTACCACGCATCGTAGTAGCCGGCGGAAAGGGCGTAGATGCCAAGGATGATACGACGCTTGACCTCGTCGCCGAATCCGGCCTCACGAGTGTAAGCCATCATGTTGGCGGCCGTCTGCGGCACACCTGCCGGCGGCATCACGCGCAGGCCGTAGCGCATGCCATCGTAGCGGGCCAGGTTGGAGCTGACCTCGGACGGCATGATGATGTAGTAGGCTGCGAGCGCGTAATCGAAGTGCGGGCAATCGACCTCGACCACTTCGGCACCCATGTCTTGCAGAAGCTTGACCGCTTCATTGAAACGGGCCTCGACACCGGGCTGATAACCATCGCCGCCGAGTTGCTTGACAAGTCCGACCTTCATACCCTTGAGGTCGCGCTTGTAGCCTTCGCGAGCAGCCTTGACGATTGGCGGAACGTCCATCGGAATGGACGTGGAATCACGCACGTCGTGGCCGCCGATGATCTCCTGCAACAGCGCGGAATCAAGCACGTTGCGCGAGACCGGGCCAATCTGGTCGAGCGAGCTCGCCATAGCGATCGCACCGAAACGGGAGACGCCGCCGTAGGTGGGCTTGACGCCGACCGTGCCGGTCAGGCTGCCGGGCTGACGAATCGAACCGCCGGTATCGGTGCCGAGCGCAAGCGGGGCCTCGAATGCGGCGACCGCGGAAGCGGAACCACCGCCGGAGCCACCGGGGACGCGGGAGGTGTCCCAAGGATTATGGGTCGGGCCGAACGCGGAATGCTCCGTGGAGGAACCCTGTGCGAACTCATCGAGGTTGGTCTTGCCGAGCAACGGCATGCCCGCGGCCTTGAGCTTGGTGATGACCGTGGCGTCGTACGGCGGGATCCAGCCTTCGAGAATCTTCGAAGCGGCGGTGGTCTCGATGCCCTTGGTGACAATCATGTCCTTGATGGCGATCGGCACACCGGCGAGCTCCGGCAAGCCCTCGGTCTCGCCCGCGGCGTTCTTCTTATCGAAGGCGTCGGCCTGAGCGCGCGCCTCGTCAGCGGAAATATGCAGGAACGCATGAATGTCCGGCTCGGCGACATCGATGACGTTCAGCTCGGCATCGACCAGCTCGCGGCTGGAAACTTCCTTGTTGCGAATCTTCTCCGCCATCTGGGCGGCGGTAAGCTTCACCAATTCGTTTGCTTCGGCCATCAGGCTTCACCTCCGAGAATGCGCGGTGCCACGAACATACCGTTCTCCGTGGCCGGGGCTCCGGCGAGCGCGTCCTCGCGGCTCAACGGCTTTTCGGGAACGTCGGGGCGCAGATACGCCTCGAGCGGAACCGGGTTGGCAGTGGGTTCGACGTCGTCGGACGCGACCTCCTGCACCTTGTTGATGGAATCGGCGATGACGTTCAACTCGCCTTGCATGCGGGTCGCTTCCTCGTCGGTGAGCGCAATTTGGGCCAATTGCCCCAGATGCTCGACTGTATCTCTTGTGAAAGTAGGCATAATCTCAATTGTATGAGTCGTCTGTGACGTTCAGGTGACGTGATGCGGGTGCCAATGCCGCCCACCAAACCTGGCGACGCCTAATATGCTTTTCGTGATTGCCATCAATCAGGCAATCCATCTAGGAACAAAGATGATTCTGCCGGGAAAGCGCACGCAACCCTATGATGTCGCCATAGACGGTCACGCATTACGAGTTCTGGCAATGCATTCAACTGTCTAGTATTGTGGGGCTTCTAGATAGAATTCCATCTTGCCTTGCATATCGGCTTCATCGCCAGCATCATCATCGTCGGAACCATATTCGTCATCCATCAGATTGCCGGATTCCATCTCGACGCCAAAACGTTGCTTGCTCTTGTCATCAGACTTTTTCGTCGACCACACGCCACTGCGCACACCGCTGTTGTAAACGCCATAGCCGCCTTTCCAACCGAACACCAAAGAATGGTCAGCGCCCACTTTCATCGTGAACTCATGGGGGCCAGACGACTTGGCACCAGCATTCCTGACGACTACGCGCCAATCGCCCACAATCCCCTTTCTAGGCATTGTCAAAGTAATGGATGAGGGTTGGACCACCTTTTCGTTGTTATCGGAAAAGAGGTTGGGCTGCTTGGCGTGGGGAAACTTCAGATCGCCAACATGGTAGGTGGCGCTGCCGCCGGCGAAATCAGGCTTGCCCAGCTTGCCGTCGATGATATCGATGGATCCGGTGCCGACCGACGTATGCAACGAGGCTTTGCCGTCCTTGCCGACGGAGACGGCGATAAGCGTGATATCCGCCCCCCTCGTTTTCATATGAAGGGACCATTGCCCGACCGGATATTCGGATTGCGCAGCGCTGTCGTTCACCCCGCTTTTGGCCGTCGGACGGGTCAGGAAGAACGCGCCAAGGGCGATGACCACCACTGCCACCGCAGCAATCGCCACGATGATGAGGTTGCGGTGTTTGCCCTGAACAGACGTCTGGGCAGAAGCTCCCGTAGGAGGAAGGCCCATACCAGGAGCGGCAGATTTGGATTCCGCCGCGCCAAGCGTGTCAGGAGCGAACCCCGCCATGACGGGCTGAGAGGCTGGTGGGGCTTGCGTCGTCGACGGCATGGGAGGCATGGCCGACGGCTGCTGCAGTGGCGCTGTCTGGGGTGCCGGTGCGCCGCAATTGGCACAGAACCGGACACCGTCATCAATCCGCGCCCCGCAATGCTCACAGAATTTCATGGCTTTCCCTTTTCTCTTTTCATTGTCCGTCTATATGTTTTGGTCAGACTCAATTACGTCTCGCCGTTCAAACGGACGACCAGCAAACCGCCGCCACCGCCCGGTAGGCAACGGCTTAATGGTTGCTTGGAACCTCAAACGTGTACTGAATGTCGGATGGATGCTGTCCGGACACTTTATCGAAAAGCCCACCGTCATCCATCGACACCAAGTACGCCTTTTGGCCAGGGGTATCGCTTTTCACCGGTTTCCACGTGCCGGTTCGCGTTTCGTCGAAATCGGGCATCTGGTCTTTTACCTGCTTGACAGAACTCTGCTCAACCGAGCCATCCTCGTCGCCGTCAAGATAAGCGTCGTCTTCTTCGGAATCGTCGTCGTAATCGTCATCGTAATCGTCGTCACTATCTTCGTCGTCGTCCGTATCTGTAGAGTTCCAGCCGTAGCTCCACCCCATGGTGAACTTATGATCGTCCTTCACCGTCATACCAAACTCGCACTGCACGCCATTGGATTCCTGAATCGCCAGATACCAGTCCCCCGTCGTTCCCTTCTTAGGCACATCGATGGTGACATCCGACGCGGCGATTTCCTTGTCGCTCAGATAGCTGTCAAAGGGATCGCCGAGGAAATGCGGCTGTGGACGCGATACGGCGAGATTCTTGACGGTGTATTCGACGCTATCGTTACCACCGTTAGTCGCTGCCTTGCTCAACTTGCCGGAAAATAGCTTCACTCCGGACGCGAGGAGCGCGATATCGCCCTGCTCATCCACATTGACCGACAGCGTCTTCCAGCTCGCGTCTTTGAGTTTCGCGCGCAGAGCCCATTCGCCGGCCGGATATTGCGCTTGGGACAACGGCTTGGTCGGCGTATTTACTGCCGAAGATGCGTCCGATGAATGGGCGGCACCTGAATTCGAGCGCGAGCGAATGAACAGGACCGAGGCAAGCGCCAACACGACCACCACCACGGCAGCGACAATCGCGATAACGATGTTGCGCTTGGAATGGGAAACCTTCGCAACCGGCTGGTTCGGCGACGCCAAACCACCGGCGGCAGGTCCAAACGTTTCGGAAGAACCGGACAAGACAGGAGGATAGCTTGGATTACCCGCCTCCGCATTGGTCAAAGACGTATAAGACGCGCCCGAAGCCTGCGGCGGAACAGAAGCCAGCGACGGCGACGGCGGCACAGCACCGACAGGTTGAGACGAACCGGACGTTGCGGACACAGGCACGGCACCACAGTTGGGACATGCGACGGCGCCATCATCCATCCTCGCACCACACTGGTCGCAGAATCTCATAGTTCTTCCCTATCTCTAACCGATTCTCAACGTCACTCAATATGCTCCATTTTATGTTTGAAAACGACAAAAACACACGGTTTATCTAGGCACAGTAACCGAGTATCAAAATTCGTTTGGTTGAGACAAAAGATAGGAACACATATTCAAGACGGCGGCACGGAACCTCCGGTTACCAAAATCCTAACCGGACATTCCTGCTGGAAACCGGGCATTCCTGCTAGGAAGCGTACGTTTTCGCAGTAAAAAGTATATGTTTTCTCGCAGGATTGTCTTCTTGCTCCCCAAGGTCGTGGTGCCATAAGACTTGGGAGATCTACAAATTGAAAATCCCGCACGCCGCGAATGGCAGCATACAGGACTTCCAATGAATCTGACGGTTCGGACAAAACGATGAGCTTACTTCACATCGCGACGGCTCACGACGAACGCACCGATGAGGTAGAAGACGACGGCCCACGCGATCATGATCAGACCGCTCTGCCACCAGCCGGGAACTGACCAGCCCTTGGGCAACATTCCAGCCTCGACTTCGGCAGGCTGGCCGGACAGGAAACTGTTCACCAAGCTCGACGGCATCAGCTGCGAGCACCAATAGGCCCACTGCATATGCTTCGACAAGCTGAAGATCAGGCCGAACACCGATGTCGCCATCGTGTACACCGCCACCAGCGCCACCACGCCACCGGCGGTCGAACGGATGATGGCACCCAGTCCCAGCGAGAATTCGGAGACCAGCGTGATCATCGCCGCACCGCCAAGAATGACGATAATCGGCAGCCAATGCTCCTTGCTGCCCAGCGGAGTCTGCTTGTTGCCGGCAAGTATCGCCGCAACCACACCCCAGGAAATGAGCAACATCACCAAGGAGAGCACAAACGTATGGATCGCGACTGCCACGGCCTTCGCATTCATGAACATCCAGCGACGCGGATTGACGACCAAGGCCATCTGAATCGAGGAAGTGGCGTATTCACTGGTCACCGCAAGGATGGCGACCACACCGATGAGCACAATCGAGATGGCGAGGCTCTGCGCGATACAGCTGAACACGACGGAACGCGGAATCGGGGCAGGCGTCGCCAGCAGTTTGCCTTTCGCGTCATAACGGGCTTCCTGTTTGACGCTCACAGCCAGTATCGCCGAGATGCCGACCCCAATGATGCAGGCGAGCGCCGAAAGCCACCACGTCGAGGCGACGCTGCGCAGCTTCACCAGCTCTGAACGGACGCTGCCGAGGAAGCTCAGACGGGCGCGCGACATGCTGCGGTTGACGGCGTAGCGTGCTCCACCGGCCTGAGAAGCTGAAGATATGTTCGGATTCATGGTATTGGTCTCGTTCATCGTGCCTGCTCTCCCCCGTTGACCTGCATATTGTTCATCTGCATATTCCCTGCGTTTCCGGCATTTCCGGCATTTCTGGCACCGGCACCGGCCGTGCCCTGCGGCACGTATTCAATCGGCCGCTCGCCAGGCAACTCCTTGGCGGCGTATTGCACCTGCGAATGGGTGAGCGCCATGTAGGCATCTTCGAGCGAGACTTTTTCCTCGACAAGCTCGTAGGTAATCAATTGCGCTTGGGCGAACACCTGCGCGGCGGACTTAAGGTCGGCCCCGTTGATGCGGAAGACCTCGCCTTCGCGCGGGTCGGAAGTCATACGTTGCTCGATGCGGACCTGAACTTCGGGAGCAGAAGCGAAAATGGCCTGCAACTTTTGAGGTTCCGGGGTGACTACGCGAATCGAATGGCCGGAGTGCTCGGTGACGAAATCGTTGACCGTCGTCGTCTCCAGCACCTTGCCTTGCCCGATGATGACCAGATTGTCGGCGGTCAGCGCGACCTCGCTCATCAGGTGGGAACTTAAGAGCACCGCCCTGCCCTCACTCGCGTAGAACTTGCAGAGCTCACGCACCCATTTCACGCCTTCGGGATCGAGGCCGTTGACCGGCTCGTCGAGCACGAGGTTGTGCGGGTCGCCCAGCAGCGCCGCCGCGATGGAAAGCCTCTGGCTCATACCCAGCGAGAAGCCGCCGGCCTTGCGCTTCTTGACGCTTTCCAAGCCGGTCATATCGATGACCTCGTTGACGCGGCGCTTGGAGATGCCGTTGGTAAGCGCCAATGAAAGCAGATGATTGTATGCAGAACGGTTCTTATGGGCGGATTTGGCGTCGAGCACGGCACCGACGCTTGTCATCGGAGCACGAGACTTGCGGAAGTCGCCGCCATCGATCAACACTTTCCCGGAATCGGATGAAATCAGCCCCAGCGCCGCGCGCATCGTCGTTGATTTGCCGGCTCCGTTCGGGCCGAGGAACCCGGTCACCTTGCCGTCCGGGGCGGTGAAGCTCACGCCGTCGAGCGCGGTTTTGGAACCGAATCGTTTGCTCAGATTGGTTATCTCTATCATGATTTCAAAGGTATCATGTACGCGGTGCGGTCAGCATCGACCTCGGGGATGATTCAGGGTATGTTCAGGGACAATTCAGGGTAAACCCAGGCTATTATTCGACTTCTCTTCATTTATAAGTATCTCAGCGATACGCCGCAGCTAATTTACGGCCAGTGTTCGCTTTTGTGGATTTCTCAGCATCCTCACGCTCATATCCAGCCCAAATTTCGTCAATCTTCTTACGCATTTCAGGAGTAATGGGCCGCAACTGCACTACATAATCAAGCGGCCCCTCCCATTCTCCGCTTTCATACTCAGCGGCCATCTCATCTAACTGTTCAGGCGTATAGCCAAATTTCTTCTCGATTTCTTCGCTGTCCATTAATACCTCCTTTTAATAATCCTTAAAATCTTAAGCTCCTACTTCTATCATTGTACGCTTCGAAGGCGGGGTCATGGCATGGAAAATAAGCAACTCACCACTTTTATCCGTCGACACCATTTCCAATAATCTACCCTTGCTGTCAAAACCTATCGAAGCCCATTGCCTCGTCTGCTTTCTTCTGGGGCCAGATAAGAACCGAAAACGCCACGCATGTCTCACATCGTCATCTGTTATGTCAGGATGACGTTGGTGAATTCTCGGGTCTATCACAGGATTCTCGTATGTTCCGTTCATACATCAATTACACGCGCTTTGCCTACCGTAACACAAGCCAAAACGGGTACTGTGGTCGAATGGTAGGGGTTATCCACATTTGAGGCGTGTCAAGGGTTGAGAGGCTAAATCGTCCACAGATTTATGCACAGAAACGAAAAGAGGTTCGTTGGCTATCCACTTTTAAAGGCTATACGGTCTGTTCGTGCGCCGTATCAGACAAACAAACAGACAAAATCAGTCGGAGAAACGAGCCTTGCAACACCCATTAAGGGCACAACAGCGTCTCGGGCCGCAACGGTTCGTCCATAGTCGATAGCGGGTCGGAGCGTTGGCAAATCAGTAGTTGGGCGTCTCGAAATAGAATTCGGCCTCATCAGGGTGATGATCGTCCGTCAACCCCCCAGACTCCATCGTCACGGTAAAGCGCTGCGTGTCCTTGCTCTTTGACTTGACTTTCGACCATACGCCGCTGCGAATGCCGCTGGCATGGATGCCGGTACCATCGTCCCAGCCAAAAGTGAGCGTATGATCCGCGCCCACTTTCATCGTGTATTCATCGGCTTTGCTTGATTTGTCTCCGACCACTTTGACGCTGATACGCCAATTGCCCACCACCCCTTGACGAGGCATGGTCAGAGAAATGGTCGAAGCCTGAATTTCCTTTTTATCGTCGTTCGAGAAGGAGGTACCCGAGTTGCCAACGACTTGCTTATCTTGAGGAACATTTAATTTCGTAATACGATAAGTGACGCTGTTGCCTGCCACACGAGGCTTGCCCAACTTTCCGTCGATGACACCAATGAAATCACCTCCACCAGGCGTACGCAATGATGCTTTGCCGGTCTTGTCGACGGTGACGGAAATGACCGAAGTATCCAGACCGTCCGCTTTCATGTGAAGTGACCATTTGTCCACAGGATAACCGGAAGCAGTCGCAGGAGCATTGCTTTCCGGCGTCACGCCCTTGGAACTCGGCTTGGTGAGGAAGAACGCAGCAAGGGCTATGGCAACCACGGCCACCACAGCCGCCACCACAATGATGATGTTCCGACGCTTATGGCCGTCTGACGCCCTAGCGGGCTGCCCCGGCGCAGGCGTATTGACCGGCGAACCCGGACCCTCAGCTTGCGGTATCTGCCATGCCGATGCAGGAATCTGACTCGTCCGGTTTGTCAGCCCCTGAGCAGCCGTACCCTGATCGCTTTGCGCCAGAAAGTCACCTTGGGAAGTAGCCGATGCAGGCATGGGTGGCATAGGTGGCATAGGCTGCGTCGCCTGAGCTACCGGCGTGCCGCATTGGGCACAAAACTGCGCAACATCATCCACCCGCGCACCACAGTTCTCACAGAATTTCATGGCCTTGCCTCTTTTGCTGTGCTTGATTGTTCGTTTGGCTGTTTATTGATTGGAAGCATCATCAACTGGCCGTTCGCCGTCGTGGCATTCGCATTACAAACTCGGCTTAAGGGTCAATGGTTGCTTGGAATTTCGAAAACGTATTGGGTATCGGATTTGTCATCCGGCCTGTTTGCAAAGAGCCAGCCGTCATCCATGGAAATAGCGTATGCTTTCTGGCCCGGAGTCTCGCTTCTCACCGATTTCAACGTACCGGAACGATTATTCTGGAATTTAGATGACGGTTGATCGTCGACTTCCTCGATAGAATATTTCTCGTTCGACGTTTCGTTATAGACACTCTCGTAGGCAGACTCTTCATCATCGCTGTCTTCGTAGTCGTAATCGTCTTCTGAATCACTGTCGTAGTCGTTTTCATCGGTGATGCTCCAGCCCAAGTTGACCTTGTTGCCGTCTTCCACCTTGATGTCGTATTCACACCACAGATATCCTCTTTTCAGGATGGCGAAGTACCAATCACCATTGATTCCCTTTTGAGGAACATCGATAAGCATGTTCGACGAAGCCAGCTCTTGATCGTTCAAATAGTCGAAAGGACTTCCAAGGAAATAAAATGTCGGACGGAGCGTCTTGACATGGTCAACCTTGTATTCGGTCTCATTGCCCCTGCTCGCGCTCTTGCTCAGCTCGCCGGACAGTACTTTCACTCCGGAAGCAAGGAGCGTGATACCGCCACTTTCATCGACCTTGACGGTCAACGCCTTCCAGCTGGAACCTTTGAGCTTGGCACGAAGCGTCCACTCACCTGCCGGATACTCTTTTTGCGACAGAGGCTTGGTGGGTTGGGGCGCACCTTGCGAAGTCGAAACGGCTTGTTTGGCTCCATGCGAACTCGAACGTCTGCGGATGAACAGGAACGATGCCAGTACAAGCGCGACCACCACAATTGCCACTACCGCCGCGATGATGATGTAGCGTTTGGAATGGGAACTTTTCGGGGGTTTCTGCATCCCAGGCGAAGCACCGGCAACAGCGGCAGGATTATAAGGTGCCGGTGCAACTGAAGAAGGTGCGGCATAAGTTGACTGAGGCGGTGCAGAAGGAGCAGGGACACCAGTATTGCCAGCCACGTACGAGGCCCGAGAGGATACTGCGTTCGGCGAATTCGGAGACGTCACCGACGAACGGGAAGCGAAAGATTGGGGCAAACCAGACGCAGCCGACGACAGCGATGGGTCTGACTGGGCACCACACTGAGGACAGAACGCGACACCATCTTCCATTTTCGCACCACAATGATTGCAGAATTTCATCGTTCTTCTCTTGTCTCTTTGGCGAAGGCCGACAACGCTGCCGGAAACCAATATACTAATCCTACCTCTTGTTAGACAAAAGGGACAAAACACACAAGAACGATGAGATACTTTTTATCTGGATGTATTTGGTCTCACCCAGATTCGCCAAGCCTCATCGGGTGAGATGCTGGGAAATCCAGCAGTGCATCGAGACCGCAGCGGCCGCACCGGCGTTGATCGAGCGCACCGAACCGAATTGAGAGATGTAGACCACGTCATCGGCGAGTTCGAGTGCACGCTGCGAAAGGCCGGGGCCTTCGGCACCGAAGAGCATCAGGCAGCGGTTCGGGAAACGGTAGGTTTCGATGGGCACGGCGCCGGGAATGATGTCGAGCGCGATGATGCGGGAGGCTTTGGCTTCCTCGGCGATGCGGTGGTAGCGGGCCTTGTCCACGCGGAATTCGGCCTTGGCCTCGTCAGCCTCGGCCCGCTCGATCTCCTCGGCGATTTCCTGCTTCCAGCTCGCCACCAGCTCCTCGATCGAAGGATGGTGGTCGACGTGCTGGTAGAGCTCGGTCATCAGCGCGCCTTTGCGGTTCCACTTGTGGGGGCCAACAATATGGACCTTGCGGGCGGCGAAGGCGTTGGCCGTACGCACCATGGAGCCAATGTTGAAATCGTGCGTCCAGTTTTCGACGGCCACATCGAAACCATGCCGCCCCTGTTCGTCGAGGTCGGCCTTGATGGCTTCGACCGACCAGTAGCGGAACCGGTCGAGCACATTGCGGCGGTCGCCGTTGTCGAGCAGCTCCGAATCGTAGCGCGCGTCAAAATTGGGAGACCGCGGATCGTCGGGGCGAGGTTCATTCGGGTGGGTTTCGGCCCATGGACCGACGCCGATCTCACGGAAAACCGGTTCACCGGAAGCCCGGGCCGCCACAGTTACAGGATTGGGCTCACGCATAATCAGTCAATACTCCCTTCGATTGGCGCAGCAACGCCAGCGCCAATCAGAAATGCGTTACCAATTGATTTCAAATACTTGATCTCTCTAAAATGCACATGTTTCAAATCCACATTCCCAGGGAATTCGAGACATTCAACATCATCGGAATGAGGTAGGCCGCTGTCCCCTAAGCGAACCACCGTATTGAGATTCGGTCTGCACATATTCAGCGGGCTTTCGGCGCTGCAGTTGCGTCACCACGCAACTCGTCTTCATCGAAAGCTATGACAAACGGCAGATTGCGTTCCTCACCGGAAATGGGGTTGATGACTTTGATACTGCTTGCAGCGGCATCGCCGCTGACGCCACCGATTAATGAGGCGATGGCGGCCACTTGTGCGCCCTCATGCTCCACGACGCTGAAATCAAGACTCAGCTCATTGCCGTTGCGCAAGGTGACCAGCGAAGAGGTCTGTACATACGATTTTTCAGAGAGCCAGGAGTCCAGCAATACCACACGTTTGCCTAAGATTGACGGCCCCTTAATTGACGGATAGACGAAATCCATGACGAAACCACTGAGTTCGCGCCCACGGGCATGAGCCGCATGCATCACGGCGGTCACCATCGGCACAGCGGCAGCGGTCAACGCACCGACCGCATCGAAATCGTCAAGCGCAAAACCACGGTTCTCGAGCGTATTGAGCAAGGTGTCGCCAATCAGCTCGGCACCACGATGGTCAAGGCTTACATCGAACAGCTCGCTGAACGGCTTCTTCTCGACCGCTACTTGCAAAAGCGACTGCAACTCGCCCTTGCCTTGTGCTTCATCTCCGCCCTTGCTTTCAGCTTTGGCCTCGGCTTGCTCGGCACTCATTGTTGCTCCTCCGACTCCAGATTCAGCTCGGGCGCGGTCAGCTCGCGGACGTCGGTCTTCTCGGAATCGACCATATCGACCGGGTCGATGACCTTGCTCGAATCAATCTTCTGCATTTTACGCGCAGTGACCAACACCCGCGATTCCAACGACGAGGCGAAGGCATTGTATGCCGAAACCGTGCGGGTGATCGAATGGCCGAGCTTGTTGGCTTTGTCGCCAAGAACCGCGAACCGCTCATACAACTCACGCGAAAGATCAAAGAGCATCTTGGCGTCATCGGTCAGGCTCTGCTGCTGCCAAGCGAAGGCGACCGACTTCAAAACGGCCCACAACGTGACCGGCGAGGTCAGTGCGACCTTACGCGCGAAGGCATCGTCCATCAGTGTCGGGTCGACCTTCAACGCCGCCTCAAGCAAGGCATCGTTGGGGATGAAGGCAATCACGAAATCGGGAGTGGTGTCGAAAGCGTTCCAATAGGCCTTGTCTCCCAAGGTCTTGACGTGCTCACGCAACGCCTTGGCATGGGCGGCCAGCAATTCGTCGCGGCGCTTGAGCTCGTCGTCGGAAGCGGTGTCGGGAATCTCGCAGGCACGCTGGTAATCGGAATACGGTGCCTTGGCATCGATGGGAATCGTCTTGCCGCCGGGAAGATACACCACCATATCCGGCCGCTGCACACGGCCTTCGGGATCGGTGACGACCACCTGCGTATCAAAATCGACATGCTCCAAGAGCCCTGCGGACTCCACGATGTTGCGCAGCTGCGCCTCGCCCCACGCGCCGCGTACCTTATTATTACGCAACGCCGCGGAAAGCGAACTGGTCTCCTTGTCCAAACGGGTCTGCTGGTCGTTCAACCCCTTGAGCTGCTGGCCCAAAGCACCCATCTCATGCTTGCGACCTTCCTCGATCTGGGTGACCTTCTGCTGCAAGGCGTCAAGATTCTTCTGCACAGGCGCGAGCGCGGAAAGCACCTTGCTCTGCTCGGCCATCGCCTTGGCCTGCTCCTGCCGCTTGCGCTCGGCCGCCTCACGCTCCTGCTCCTGCTGGCGCTGCACACGAAGCTGCTCGGCCTGCTGGGCTTGTGCCAACTGGGATTTGACGAACGCCAGCTGCTGGTTCAACCCGTCGCACTGAGCGCGATATTGTGCGGCTTGCGTGGTGAGCTCGCCGACCTGATGGCGAAGCTCTTCGTTTTGCGCCTGCGCCTCTTCGGCATCGGTGTTTTTGACGGTTCGCGCGGCTTCCTGCCCCTTCGATTTGCCCAGCACGAAACCGGCCACCAACCCCAGCGCCGCTGCGAGGATGACCATCACGATTGCCACTACAGGATTTTCGAACATATGTTCTATTACACAGGACGCCATGGACGAAATCCAGACACAAGGCTGTGCGTATATCTCGTGTCAATCATGGCGCCGATATGGATATCGATGCCACTTGCTGGAATGATGAAAGGGTAATCAAGGAGGAACCGTGGGATTCGACTTATTCATGGGCGGTTTGGCAGTGGTGCTCGCCGCGCTGGCAACGTGGCTCATCCTCCTCTTTTTCCGCTCGCCGACTTCGGCGCCATCACCGGTGGAGGCCGCACTTCAGGGACTACGCAACCTCGACGTTTCCGACGCCGGCATCAACACTTCTTCCGACGATAACGCCGCCAAGGGGCAGTCCAATGAGACCACGGCTCAGATTTCACACGTCTCACGCCTGCTGATACTCGCGCTGGTCCTTACCGTCATCGTGTTCATCCCCTCACTGTTAAGCCGTTTCAGCGATTCTCTGATTCCCAGCTGGCTCATCAATCCATGGGTACAGGCCATCCTGACCACCCCGGCGATGTTCTATTGCGGCTCTCCGATTCATCGCGAGGGCTGGCACGCGCTGAAACGCCATATGCCCGACGTCAATTCGCTGATTTCTCTTGGAGCCACCGGCGCCTATATCTACAGTCTGGCCATCTGCGTGGCCGGCAATCAGTTCCCCGAAGGTTCACGTCACGCCTATTTTGGTTCGGTCAACGTCATCGTCGCCCTGGCGCTGAGCATCGAGCTGCTTGAGCTTTCCATCCTGCGCGACGCCGAACGTTTCCAAGATTCGGCCACTTCATCAACAACTTCAACTTCCATCCCGGAAACTCCAAGCGATTCCATAGCCGACCGCGCATTTGCCACACTCATCGCCGGAGTGAGGAAAGTCGCCCGTTTCTCCCGCGTCTTCACGATCACCGTCATCATCATCGCGGTCTGGGCCTTCGCGCTTCTGGTGGCGTTCGGCCCGCAGCCACGGCTGGTCGTCGCGTTGTTCGGCGGTGTGGGAGTGCTGGTTGTCGCCGGTTTTATTCTCGCTATTCTCGCGGTTATCCTTATTATCAGTGGCCGCAGAAAGACACGGCATAGCAACGATTGACCCGATTAACCAGAACACGCCAACGACGTGTCGTTACAAGCATCTCCTTATCAGCATCTCGCTAAAAGCATCTCAAATAGACCGCGAACATAAGCAAAGGGCCGGACCGCTGCATTCCTGCAACAATCCGGCCTTTCCTATCAGAAAGCCATCATTCAACGGTTACCGGCGAAAACCGAAACGTCACGCCTGCTTGCTTTCACTTGCGTTGCGTTTCTGGTTTCACCGCGTCGGTTCACTCGCCGTCGTGATCCTCATCCAACGGATCCTCCGGCATCGTGCTCAGCTCGAGGTGATCGCCGCCGGTCTGGTCGACCAAAACGGTATCGCCGTCGTGAACCTTGCCACTCAGCAACATCTTCGCCATCTGGTCGCCGACCTCGGTCTGCACCAAACGACGCAACGGACGAGCGCCGTAAGCCGGGTCGTAACCGGCGTTGGCGAGCCATTCCTTCGCGGCCTTGGTGACGTCGAGCGTAATGCGACGGTCGGTCAAGCGCGAGGCGACCTGACGCACCTGGATGTCGACGATCTCGCCCAGCTCCTCGCGGGTGAGCGGATGGAAGATGACCAGCTCGTCGAGACGGTTGATGAATTCGGGCTTGAAGTGCGCATGCACCGCGTCCATCACCGCGTTCTTCTTCGCCTCATCATCCAGATCAGGCTGCACCAGGAACTGCGATCCAAGGTTCGAGGTCATGATCAGAATCGTGTTCTTGAAGTCCACGGTCCGGCCCTGCCCATCGGTCAAACGGCCGTCGTCAAGCACCTGCAAAAGGATGTCGAAGACCTCGGGATTCGCCTTCTCCACCTCGTCGAACAACACGACGGAGTAAGGGCGACGCCGCACAGCCTCGGTGAGCTGGCCGCCTTCTTCGTAGCCGACGTAGCCGGGGGCCGCACCGATCAGACGGGTCACCGAACCCTTGTCCATGTACTCGCTCATGTCGATGCGCACCATGGCCTTCTCATCGTCGAAGAGGAAGTCCGCCAACGCCTTGGCGAGCTCCGTCTTGCCCACGCCCGTGGGTCCGAGGAAGAGGAACGAACCGGTCGGGCGATTCGGGTCGGAGATGCCGGCACGCGAGCGCCGCACCGCATCTGAAACCGCCTGAATCGCTTCTTTCTGTCCGATGACGCGACGCCCAAGGAACTTCTCCATATTCAGCAGCTTCTCGTTTTCGCCCTGCATCAGACGGCCGACGGGGATGCCGGTCCATTCGGAGACGATGCCCGCCACCGAATCGGCATCCACATGGTCGGGCACCATCGGCTCGGTCTCCTGGCCGTCCGCATTCTCCTCGTCCGCAGCCTGTTCGGCCAGATCGAGCTGCTTCTGGATCGCCGGAATCTCACCGTAAAGAATCTTGCTGGCCTTCTCCAAATCGCCCTCGCGGGTAAACTTGTCGGCCTGCACCTTCTTGGCGTCGAGCTGGGCACGCAGGTCGCCGACCTTGTTGTGGCCGGCCTTCTCGGCGTCCCAACGCGACTTCAGGCCCGAAAGCTTCTCACGGGTATCCGCCAAATCGCTTTGCAGCTTCTTCAAGCGGTCCTTGCTGGCCGGGTCCTCGGCCTTCTTCAGCTGCATTTCCTCCATCTCGAGACGTGTCTCGCGACGCTGCAGCTCGTCAATCTCCTCAGGCTGCGAATCCAACTCCATACGCAGGTGCGCCGCCGCCTCGTCGACCAAGTCGATTGCCTTGTCGGGCAGCTGACGGCCGGAAATGTAGCGGTTCGAAAGCGTCGCCGCGGCTACGAGCGCGTCGTCGCCGATGGTCACCTTGTGGTGCGCCTCGTAACGCTGCTTCAAGCCACGCAGAATCGCAATGGTATCCTCAACGCTCGGCTCACCGACGAAAACCTGCTGGAAACGACGTTCCAACGCCGGGTCCTTCTCGATGTTCTCGCGGTATTCGTCGAGCGTGGTCGCGCCGATCAGGCGCAGCTCGCCGCGCGCCAGCATGGGCTTGAGCATATTGCCCGCGTCCATCGAGCCTTCGGCCGCGCCCGCGCCGACGATGGTGTGAATCTCGTCGATGAAGGTGATGATCTCGCCGTTCGCGCTCTTGATCTCGTTGAGGACTGCCTTGAGGCGTTCCTCAAACTCGCCACGGTACTTCGAACCGGCCACCATCGAGCCCAGATCAAGGCTGATGAGCTTCTTGTTCTGCAAGGTAGTCGGCACATCGCCCGCGACGATACGTTCCGCAAGACCCTCGACGACGGCGGTTTTGCCGACGCCAGGCTCGCCGATAAGCACCGGGTTGTTCTTGGTGCGGCGTGAGAGGATCTGCATGACACGGCGGATCTCCTGGTCACGGCCGATCACCGGATCGAGCTTGCCTTCCTTCGCCTGCGCGGTCAGGTCGGTGGAATACTTCTCGAGCGCCTTATAGCTGCCTTCGGCATCCGGGCTGGTGACTTTTGCGCCACCGCGCACACCGGGCACAGCCTTGCGCAACGCCGCAGCGGTCACACCGTTGTTTTTGAGAATCGTCGCGCCCTCGTTGGGTTCGGCGTCGGCGATGCCGATGAGCAGATGTTCGGTGGAGACATACTCGTCGCCCATCTGCTTCATTTCCTTCTCAGCGTCAGCCAACGCGGTGGTCAACTGACGGCTCGCCTGCGGCTGCGAAGTCGACGATCCGCTCGCGCTCGGCAGCGCGACCAACGCGTTGCGCACCGCGGCACCAATCGTCTTCGTATCGCCACCAGCAGCGCTGATCAGCCCTGTGACCACGCTGTTTTCCTGACGCAGCAACGCATCCATCACATGCAGAGTGTCGACCTGCGGATTGCCCGCAGCCGACGCGCTCTGAATCGCGTCGCCGATCGCTTCCTGCGCCATGGTCGTAAATTGTTGTTCCATGTTTTCCTCCGTTTGTTCGCCCTGTTTCCGTCGCGAAATCGTTGGAATTCCAAGGCATATTTCGTTGTCTGCTTAATACAACCGCAAACCGAGGGGTTCTATTCCCAAAACTTGAGTCTCTTCGACTCAACTTTTAGACTTCATTGTCTAGTTCCCTATACGAGATGACTCATGACGCCAATAACCGACAGATTTATCGGCACGATTCGTGACACCAAACCCATATTGGAACCTGTCTAAACCGGCAGACATGAATACACCAAACACAGAAATGGTCGGACTCGGACTCTACCGGACCAAAGAATAATAGAAACAGGCCGGCCAGCGGAATCAACTCCGCCAACCGGCCTGTCCGATACCTATACCTTCATCTATCTCGCGCATACCTTATATATACGGTACTTGCGAAACCTCGCATTCAGCCCTTGACGACCACGTTGCGCAGCGAACCGATGCCTTCGATGTTGACGATGGCCTCGTCACGCGGCTTCAACGTGCCGGAGGCGTTGGGGGTGCCGGTCATGATGACATCGCCCGGCAAAAGCGTGGCGAAGCTGGAGATTTCGGCGATCTGTTCGGGAATCGAATGAATCAGGTCGGCGGTGGTGCCGGAAGCGGCAGGGACGTCCTCGCCGTTCAAAGTGAAGGAGATCTTCGCGTCCTTCCAGTCGAGGTCGGTCTCCACCCACGGACCGAGCGGGCAGGAGGTGTCGAAACCTTTGGCTCGCGTCCACATCGGGTCGTTGCCCTGCAGATCGCGCAGCGTCACGTCGTTGACGCAGGTGAAGCCGAGCACGTAGTCCATGGCTTTGTCGACCGAAACGTTCTTGGCGATGCGGCCCATAACCACGGCAACCTCGGGTTCGAAGTTCATGTCATTGGAATAGTCGGGAATGACGATCGGATCGTCGGGGCCGATGACGGAGGTGGACGGCTTCATGAAAATGACCATCTCGCTTGGCGCATGTTCGGCGGACGACTGGCCTTTGGCGTGCATATATTGCGCGTGGGCCTCGTAGTTCTTGGCCAGGCCGTATACCTTGGAGGGGATGACCGGAGCAAGCAGGCGAACACCGTCCTCGTCGATTAAATGTCGCTGGCCGGTAGGGCCGACCGGCTGCGAGCCAAAGGGATAGCCGTCGAGCTCGACCAGATAATCCTTCTTGTCGTTCTTGTCGGTCTGCACGAAGGCATAGTGCGGAACATCGTTATAGGAGTAGCGTGCGATTCTCATGCCTCCAGCCTACGCCATCTTCCGGTCTGGGAACAGGCAAAGCAGGAAATATACCGAAAAAAATCGGCGCTGAACCGCCCTGTTCAGCCATGGCTACAGTTTCCTGCGCACAGTTGCGTTCCGGGCATGACCACGAAACGGGCAAAACGGCAATCCAAACGCGTTGTTACCAGCACTAACTATGGCCCTTATGCTGGTAATGACCTATTTTCAACCGCTAAATGCGTTATTTCCAGCACATCAACCGCACTTAGTGCTGGCAACAACGCAATCTCAGCGGGCGTCGCGACGGACGCGGAATTCGAAGCCCTCGTTGTCGGCAAGCGGTATTTCCGTTGTTTCCACGTGGTCGACGCGACCCCATTGCGGGCCGTGGCCAAGCCGTTCGACGAACGCGGCCACCAGGCTCTGATCGCCTTGCGCCTCGGCTTCGACCGAGCCGTCGAGCCGGTTGCGCACCCAGCCGGCGACATCGCAACGCCGAGCCTCGTTGACTGCGAAGTAACGGTAGCCCACGCCTTGCACCAAGCCGGAGACCACCGCGCGAACGCGAATCACACGGCCATTGCTTCTGGCTTTGTTCCTACCTGAAGGCCCTTTTATTTTCGTTTGTTCTCTCATCGTCTTCCCCTTTGACGTTGATTTAACGCTAAATTATCTCTCGTCACCTTTCAAAAACATCAAAGCAAAAATCAATAACCGAAAGCCCGACAAACTTGCACCCAGCGTATTCCACTATTCTCCATGGCTTCAGGAACACTTGCCGTTCTGCCAATTCGCCATCTCAGATAAACGCGCGCTCGCCGAAAAACGCGGTGCCGACGCGCACGATGGTCGAGCCTTCGGCCACCGCGTAGTCCATATCGTGGGTCATGCCCATCGAAAGGTCCTTGCAGCCGGCCGTTCCGGGCTCGCCGGAGTTCAGAATCGTGTCACGGACGCCGCGCAAGTGGGCGAATCCGGAACGTATCGTCTTTTCGTCGTCGACGTGGGCACCGATGGTCATCAAACCTTGCAATTGCAGGCCTTCCATGGCAGCAATCTGATAGGCGAGATCCGCGGCCTCATCGGGCTCGCACCCGGACTTCGAGGCTTCCCCGGATTCGTTGACTTCCAGCAGTACGCCGACGACGATATTGCGGGCCACGGCGCGACGCGCGATTTTCTGCGCTTCGTCGAGAGAACCTACGGATTCGATGGTGTCGACGTACGGCAGGACCTTGCCGATTTTATTGGATTGCAGCTGGCCGATGAGATGGAACGGGATATGGCCGTTCGGCGTGGCTTGGGAAATTTGGGCATCCGCGGAAGCGGCAAGGTTATCGGAACCATTAGCATTCTGCGACTTCATAACGTTACCGGCCGAGCTTGTATTCAACAGGGCGGCAGGACCATTGGAACCGTTGGCATTCTGGGCGTTCGCGGCGGCGCCCAGCGAAAAACCGCGTGCTGCGCACTGGCGAATCAGCCCCTCGGCTTTGGCCGAAATCTCCTGCGGACGGTTCTCGCCGATCATGCGAACGCCGGCGTCGATGGCCGCCATAATCTCACCGACATCACGGGTTTTCGTGGCTGCGAGCAGACGCACCGACCCGGATTCGCGCCCGGAAGCCACCTCGGCCTGCGCGATGTCGTCGAACACACGATGCACGCCGTCCGCGATCTCCTTGGTCCGTGCCTCGTCGATGACCTCGTTGGCGAGATCCTTGTGATCCATATAAGCAGTCATCATTCCCCGCTTCCACTTCGATTGTCCGCCTCCATATTATGCATGCCCATGTCATCGCGCAGCAATAAAAGAGGAATAACAGATCATCATTCTGTCGACAATCCATCGCCGACACATCTTCATGCTGGGAAACGGACTTTACCAGCTGGCCAGATGCAGTTTACCGGCACTACGCGGTTTTACTGCTGGAAAACGGACTTTAGCAACGGGCCGGATGCAGTTTCCCAGCACCAACTTGGGTTTAGTGCTGGGAAACGGACTTTAGCAACGGTCCAGATGCGGTTTACCAGCACCAGAATGCGGGCACAACGTCTGATGACGAATGTGCCCGCGATTTCTTATTAATTATTCCTTATTACTATGGCCGAATCATTATGACCGATTTGCGGAATCCTCAGTTCAGGGCGTGAACGGCATCGGCCATGGAGCGCACGTAGTCGGCGACGTAGGGCACCGCATCCTCGCCGTATTTGCCGACGATGCGCACGATGGCCGAGCCGACAATGGCACCATCCGAGTCGCCGGCCATCTTGGCGGCCTGCTCGGGGGTCGAGATGCCGAAACCGATGGCGGCCGGCACGTCGGTGGCGGCACGCACCTCACGCACCATCCCCGCCACGTCGGTGGTGATCTCCTTGCGCACGCCGGTGACGCCAAGCGAGCTGACGCAATAGATGAAGCCCTTGGCGTCCGAGGCGATGCTGCGGATGCGCTCGTGCGAGGTCGGCGCGATGAGGCTGACCAGTTCAAGCCCTGCGGCAGCCAACGGATCGTCGAACTCGGGCTTCTCCTCATGCGGCACGTCCGGCAGAATCACGCCGTCGAGCCCGACTTCGGCCGCCCGACGCGCGAAACGCTCAAGCCCGTAGGAATAGAGCACGTTGGAGTAGGTCATGAACACCATCGGCGTCTCAATCTTGTGCTCGCCTCGCAGACGCTCAACCAGCGCGAAGGCATCGTCGGTGGTCGTCCCGGCGGAAAGCGCGCGGTTGCTCGCTTCCTGAATGACTGGGCCTTCGGCGGTCGGGTCGGAGAAGGGCACGCCCAGCTCGATCAGGTCGGCGCCGGCATCGACCATGGCCGGCACCAGCTTTTCGGTCAGAGCAATCGATGGGTCGCCGATTGTGACGAACGGGACGAACGCCTTGCGACGGCTGCCGTCAGGGGCCGTGAACGCTTGCGCGATACGGGAACGGTGCGGCACGACGGGTTGCGATTTCGCAGCGTCGCCGGCCGGGCGCAAACCCTGCGCATCGCCGTCATTGTCGGCAAACAGTCTCGCTTCGGCGGCCGCGGCACGCTCGGAGGCGGTATTGGTATTATCAGTCATGAAGATCCTCCCCACGGTAACGGGCGATGGCCGCCACGTCCTTGTCGCCACGCCCGGAAAGGGTGACGATGATACTTTGGTCCTTTGGCAGCGTCGGCGCGAGTTTCATGGCATAGGCCACGGCGTGCGCGCTTTCGATGGCCGGGATGACGCCCTCGGTACGGCTGAGGTATTCGAAGGCGTCGACGGCCTCGTCATCGGTGATGGCGACGTATTGGGCGCGACCGGAATCCTTCAGCGCCGCGTGCTCCGGGCCGACACCCGGGTAGTCGAGGCCGGCGGAAATCGTGTAGACCGGCGCGATCTGGCCGTACTCGTTCTGGCAGAAGTAGCTTTTCATGCCGTGGAAGATGCCGAGCGATCCGGTGTTCATCGTGGCGGCGGTGCGGTCGGTGTCGATGCCGCGACCTGCTGCCTCGCAGCCGATGAGCTTGACACCCTCGTCGCCAATGAAGTTGTAGAAGCTGCCGATGGCATTGGAGCCGCCGCCGACGCACGCGATCACCGCCGCCGGAAGCTTGCCTTCGTCCTCGAGAATCTGCTCGCGGGCCTCCTTGGAAATGACGGCCTGGAAGTCGCGCACCATAGTCGGGAAGGGGTGCGGGCCCATACACGAGCCGAGGCAGTAGTGGGTGTCGGCGATGCGTCGCGTCCATTCACGGAAGGTCTCGGAAACCGCGTCCTTCAACGTGCCGGTGCCGCTGGTCACCCCGCGCACCTCCGCGCCCAAGAGCCTCATACGGTAGACGTTCAGCGCCTGGCGTTCCATATCGACCTGGCCCATATAGACCACGCACTCCATGCCGAAAAGCGCCGCGACGGTGGCCGTGGCCACGCCGTGCTGGCCCGCGCCGGTCTCCGCGATCAGCCGGGTCTTGCCCATGCGCTTGGCCAAGAGCGCCTGGCCGAGCACGTTGTTGATCTTGTGCGCACCGGTATGGTTGAGGTCCTCGCGCTTCAGATAAATCTTGGCACCGCCGAGGTCCTTGGTCATATTCTCTGCGTAATACAACAGCGACGGACGGCCCGCGTACTTCTTCTCGAGGTCGTCGAGCTCGGCGAGGAAGTCCGGATCGGTTTTGTAATGGTTGTAGGCCTCCTCCAGCTCGTTGACGGCGCCCATCAGCGTCTCGGGGATGTACTGGCCCCCGTGGATGCCGAAGCGCCCCTTGGAATTGGGCGAATTGGTCATGATTTGCTCCTTTTATCTAACAGCTATAACCGTTGATTGTATTGCTGGTTGACGGTTTTGTTCGGTTGGATTTCCGATTGCGGATACCCAAATTGGTTTTTGTTGGCGATCGGCAGTGCTGCCAATCATTCTGTTCGGATTCGTTTTGCAGGATTATCAGGCGGGCAGCCGCCATCGACGATATTCGTCACGTTTGCGTCGGTGCCGATGCAACCATGCTCCCGAATTGCTTACGACAAATGCTTTTGGATTATCGACCATACGCACCACCCGCTTTCGCAGTATTCGACAGTTCGCGCACCGCCTTGACCGCGGCGAGCATCTTGGCCGGGTCCTTGAGACGGTCGGTTTCGACGCCGGAACTCATATCGACTCCGAACGGATGGGTCGCGCGGATGGCCGCGGCCACGTTTTCGGCGGACAAGCCACCGGCGAGCACGAACGGACGCTCGACCTCAGCCACCAGCGACCAATCGAAGGTCCTGCCGTCACCCGCACCGGCGTCGAGCAGGATAAGATCGGCCGACGATTCAACGGCACGAACCACATCCAAGACCTCGTGAACCTTGAACGCCTGCATAATCGGCAACGTTACGAGCTCACGCAACTCGGCAAGATAATCCTCGTCCTCGTGCCCGTGCAGCTGAACCGTATCAAGATCGGCGTCACGCGCGACGGCAGCCACGTGCTCGGCCGGTTGGTCGACGAACACTCCTACCGCGGCCGGCGGTTTTACACCGGTTTCGACAGCCCGAGCCTTCATATACCTCACCAGCTCGGCCACACGCTCGGGAGAAATCGAACGATGCGATTTTGGGAAATCGATGATGAATCCGACGGCATCGGGACCGGCCGCCAGAGCGGCGTCCATATCCTGCTCGCGTCTGAGCCCGCAAAGCTTGACTTTGCAACCATTTGCGACATTTGCAACATCCACGTCAACCGTGTTAGCAAGCGAAACCGTATTGTCCGCAATGGCATGAGCAACCATGGCGTCATCTTCAAATGGCACACCGTTATCGGACGATTCCAAAGACGCGGAGCGAAGCGATGCCATCGAATCATTCATCGCACTACCTCTCATTCCCAGTCACGAATAACCCTCGAACGGACAAACTGCCTGGCATGCGACCTGCAGGAACGGTTGCGGCGGATGCCGCCGGATTATTCATCATTTCGTCTCTTACTTACCAGCTACCGTCGCGCTATCGGCGGCGCTGCCACGAAGTTCCGCGAGCGCCGCGGCCTTGTCCGGCGAACGCATCAGCGTCTCACCGATCAGCACCGCGTCCACGTCGGCCGCCTCGAGCCGCGCCACATCGGCACGAGTGTATACGCCGGATTCCGAAACAAACACGCGGTCCGGGCCGACGGTCGGGCGCAGACGCAGGCTGCGTTCGAAATCCACCTCGAAATTGCGCAGGTCGCGGTTGTTGACACCGATAATCCGCGCGCCGGCGTCCATCGCTCGCGGCACCTCGTCGGGTTGGTAGGCCTCCACGAGCGCGCTCATGCCGAGCTCGTGCGCGAGCGCGACGTAATCCGCGATCTGCCGGTCGCTCAAAATCGAGCAGATGAGCAGCACGGCCGAAGCACCGCACGCACGGGCCTGGAAAATCATGTACTCGTCGACGATGAAATCCTTACGCAGCACCGGAATGCTGACCGCCGCCGCGACCTGCCGCAGATGCTCGTCGGAACCCTTGAACCATGTCGGCTCGGTCAGGCAGCTGATGGCCGCCGCCCCGGCCTTTTCATAATCGCGGGCGATGCTGAGGTAGGGATAGTCCGGCGCGATCAGGCCCTTGCTGGGCGAAGCGCGTTTGAGCTCGCAGATGAAGCTCATGCCCGGAGCCTTCAACGCGCGTTCGAACGGAAACGCCGCGTTGCCGGTCTCCCCCGCCGCAACCTTTTGCGCGGCGACCTCACGGGCTTGCGCCTCCACCTCGCTCTGCGGAGTCTGCGTCTTTTCCTCAGCCACACGCTCGCGGGTTTTCGCGGCGATACGCTGGAGAATATTCTCGGAATCAGCCATTACTCTTGCACCTTCTTATCGTTGGTATCGAAGCCGATATCGGATATCGCAATTTCTACTTATCCGCATCGGCCTTGGCGAACTTCTGCGAACCGGCGACGAACGCCTCGAGCGTCTTCATCGCGGCACCGGAGGTGATTTGCTCGCGGGCCAGTTCTACGCCCTCACCGATCGACGAGGCGACGCCCGAAACGTAAAGCGCGCAGGCGGCGTTGAACAGCGCGGCCTCGAGCTTCGGACCAGTCTCCTTGCCACCCAGGATGGCGCGGGTGATCTCGGCGTTCTGCGGTGGGGTGCCGCCCAGCAGATCCTTCTTGGTGCAGCGGGTCAGGCCGAATTCCTCCGGGGTCAGGGTCATCGGATGGTATTCGCCGTCACGCAGCTCGCAAGCCGCGGTTTCGGCGGAAAGCGAGACCTCGTCCATCTTGTCGCGGCCGTAGACGACCAGCGCGCGACGCACGCCAAGGCTTTCGAGCACGTGGGCGATGGGCTCGACGAGGTATTCGTCGTAGACGCCCAGCAGGAAGTACTCGGGACGGGCGGGGTTGGTCAGCGGCCCGAGGATGTTAAAGACGGTGCGGAAGCCGAGCTCCTTGCGGATCGGACCGACGTAGCGCATCGCGGTGTGGTAGCGCTGGGCGAAGAGGAAGGTGAAGTTGTCGGCCTTGAGCAGGTCGAGCGCCTCGTCAGGCGACAGCGAGATGTTCGCGCCGAGGGCTTCGAGACAGTCGGCGGTGCCGCACTGTGAGCTGGCCGCACGGTTGCCGTGTTTGCTCACGTGGGCTCCGGCGGCCGCGGAAATCAGCGCCGCGGTGGTGGAGATGTTGAAGGTGTTGGCGCCGTCGCCGCCGGTGCCGACGATGTCGATGGTCTCGATGCCGGGGTGCGGCACCGGGGTGGCCAGTTCGCGCATGGCCGCCGCGCAGCCCGCGATCTCGTCGATGGTCTCGGCCTCGGCCGACTTGGTGGAAAGCGCCGCGAGGAAGGCCGCGTTCTGGGTCGGCGTCGATTTGCCGCCCATGATCTCCTTCATGGCCTGGTAGGCCTCGTCGTAGGTGAGGTCGTGCTTGTTGACGATTTTGACGATTGCTTCACTGATCATGTTGATTACTCCCTTGTGATTGATTTACTTACTTATTGATTGACTTACTTATTGGTTTATTGATTGATGACTATCGATATCGATGAGCAAACCGTTGACATCCCGCTTGCCGAACCGACCGTCTTGGTTATCGGCTCAACGGCCGCTCACCGGCGCTTGCCGACCCGCCATCGGTCGACCACATCGATGAAATTCCTGAGTATCTGCGAGCCCTGCGGGGTCAGAATGCTTTCGGGATGGAACTGGACGCCGAACGTCGGATCGGCGACGTGGGAGACGGCCATGATTTCGTCGGTTCCGAGCGTGCGGGCCACGACACGCAACGTCTCCGGCAACGTCGCCTTGTCCGCCTCAAGCGAGTGGTAACGCGCGGCCTGAATCTCGGAGGGCATCCCGGCGAACAGCGGACAATCGTTATCGAGCTCGACCGGCGAGGCCTTGCCGTGCATCAGCTCGGCGGCGGGAACGACCTTGCCGCCCAGCGCCTCGCAGATGGCCTGATGGCCGAGGCAGACGCCCAGAATCGGCACCTTCCCGCCCATCTCGCGCACCACGTCTTCGCAGATGCCTGCGTCCGCGGGCTTGCCCGGCCCCGGCGAAAGCACGATGCCGTCGGAGCCCAACGCGGCCAGCCCGGCGACGTCGAGATCGTCGTTGCGCACCACGCGCACATCCGGGTCGATGGAGCCGATGAGCTGGTAGAGGTTGTAGGAGAAGCTATCGTAATTGTCGACGATGGTGATCATTTCAGACCTCCGTTCGCTTGGTTGATGGCGTCCACAACGGCGAGCGCCTTGTTGCGGCATTCCTCAAATTCCTTGTCCGGGTCGGAATCGGCCACAATGCCCGCCCCGGATTGCACCGTCACCTTGCCGTCGTGCTTGAACGCCAGGCGGATGCCGATGCAGGTGTCGAGGTTGCCGGAGAAATCGAGGTAGCCGATGGCGCCGCCGTAGATGTCGCGCGGAGCCTGCTCAAGTTCCGCGATGATCTGGCAAGCGCGGATTTTCGGGGCTCCGGAAAGCGTGCCGGCCGGCAGCACCGCGTCGATGACGTCGAGCGCGTCTTTGCCAGGCGCGAGCTTGCCCGCAACCGTGGAACCGATATGCATGACATGCGAGAACCGCAGGATATCGTGCAGCCGCTCGACTTCGACGCTGCCGAGCTGCGCGACGCGGCCGATGTCGTTGCGCCCGAGGTCGACCAGCATGTTATGCTCGGCCAGTTCCTTCTCGTCGCTCAGCAAATCCTGCTCGATGCGCTTGTCTTCTTCCGGCGTCGCGCCGCGCGGACGCGTTCCGGCGAGCGGATAGGTGAGCAGCTTGCCGTCTTCGAGCCGTACCAGTGTTTCGGGCGAAGCGGCAGCGATTTCGATGTCGTCGCTGGACATGAAGACCATGTAAGGGCTCGGGTTTTCGGCCCGCATAAGACGGTAGGCGTCGAACAGGCTGCCGGAAGCCCGAGCGGTGCTGGGGTTGGAAAGTACGACCTGGAAGATGTCGCCGGCGTAGATGTGTTCCTTCGCCGTCCTGATCATCGAGCCATACTGCTCGCGGTCGAGCGTCAGCGTGAGGTCGCCTTGAAGCTCCAGCGGCTTGAAATTGTAACGTTCGCCGCGCTCGAGAATCTGCTGCATTTGTTCGATTTTGGCGACCGCACGCTCGTAGGAGGCATCCACATCGCTGGTATCGACACCGGCGATGAGCTGGAGGCGCTGACGGTAGGAATCGAAGGAAATGAGCTGGTCGAAGAGCATGAGGTCGACATCGGGCAACGCCTTGGGATCGCGGGTTTCCTGCCGCAATGTCGGCTCGGCGTAGGCGAAATAGCCGAAGGAGAAATAGCCCACCAAGCCGCCGGCAAATGGCGGGAAGCCTTCGAGGCGAGGGCTGGAATACTGGGCAAGCACCTTGCGAATCGCGTCACTTGGGTGGTCGACGTGCGCGTGCTCGACCACGACGTCGCCGTCCGAAGATTCAGCAGGAGCCACACGCTTGATACGCAGGTCACCGGCCTTGCAGGTCAGTTCGAGCGTCGGCGCGAAACCGAGGAAGCTATAGCGCCCCATGCGCTGGTCGGCTTCGGCGCTTTCCAGCAGGAAGCAGTGATTGGAAGCGGCACGCACCCGGCGCATGGCCTCGATGGTGGTCAGGCGGTCGGCGAGCAGTTCGCGCATCACAGGAATCCGGTGATACTTGCCGGTACCAGCCATGTCGCGTACTTCGTCAAGCGTCGGCCGAATGCCAGCGTAACGGCTTTCGTCGCCGGCAGCACCTCGCACGGCCGCATCGCCGTTCGAACCCGCACCAGTTCCCGCACTCACGTTCACCATGGGCACCTCCTGAAGGCTTCCGCCTCGTTCAGGGACTAAAAAAGCCCGTCCCAGCTGTCAATTACAGCCAAGGACGAGCGAATATATGCCCGCGGTGCCACCTTGGTTCACGGTCTCCCGTGCCCTTATCGGAATGCCAACACATCCCCGGCAACTGACGTATGCCTTACGTCGCAGCCTCATCGCCGGAAATCCAGCCAATCGGTGCGCCCTCAGCGGCCCACTCAACGGTTCGCATCTCGTCCCGGCTCTCACCATCCCAGGCTCGCTCATCGCGCGTTTCCGTCTACTTCCCCGCTTCATCGGTTTGTAGTGTTTAGTTATTGGTGCTTACGCTACACTTCCGTTTTTGCCTCTGTCAACTTCATCCGCCCAATTCGGAGCCAAAATTCGATCGGATCTGTCGGCTCGAATATCGTCGAAAGCAAAGCATTCCAAGGCTTCTCGAGCGCTCAACGGAACAGGAGCCGAGGTGTCCGAAATGTGGACAGAGCCCGGCATACGGACACCGAGCAGCCACGCGCAATAACCGATAACCTGCTCCGGTTTCACCCCGTCCGCACGCAGCGCGCCGAGGTCCAGCGAGTGCTTGCGTTTGGCCAGACGGACCCCGCTCGGGTCGTCGATCAGCGGAAGGTGGGCATAGACCGGGCGTTCCGCCGTTGCGTTGGTATAGCAGATTGCGGGATTATTTGGTTTTACAGCATTGCGATCATCAAAACGAAGCGAATTATCCGCTTGTTCGGTGTTACGTTTACTTGCTTTCCGGCTCCTATCCGTTTCCGATATACCGCGACACTCGCTACGCCGATGATTGATTTCGGCTGAATTACCCTCAGCGCCAATCCCGTATTTCGCAGCGAAACCAGAGTCGACCAACGCACGCCGAATCCAGATCTGCAGGGCCGTGGAACGCAGCAGATCACGGCCGCGCACGATGTCGTTGACACCCATCAACAGGTCGTCGACCACCACCGCCAGCTGGTAGGAGAAGATGCCGTCGGAACGGCGAATCACGGTGTCGCCGACCTGAAGCGGCAAGTCGAAGCGCTGCCGGCCGAATACGCGGTCTTCGAACGTGACGACGCTTCCCGGCGCGCCTTCTTCCGGCACGGCGATACGCCACGAATGCCGCTTCCCCGCTTCCAGCCGCGAGCGCACCTCGTCGGGTCGCTCGCCCAGCAGCTTCCGGCACGTTCCGGGATAGATCAGAAACCGGTCGCCCTCCTGCGGCGCCGAGGCCGCGCGCAGGTCGGCACGCGAGCAGAAACACGGGTAGGCCAGCGGAAAATCACCGGAGGCCAACGGACCTTTTGAAATCGCACTTTTGCCGGAATACGGGCGTTCGGCATTATCTTGCACAACCTCGCCTTGCAAGCGATTCCGCCTATTCGACGCGCCGTCGGATCCACCACTATCACCTGCCGAACGATCCCGGCCATCCGACGCATCGGCGGAACCATCAAGGTCACCTGTCGAAAAATTCTGCGAACCCGCATAACCCGCATGAACTCCATCGGCTAAGGCGACATCTTCGATATCCACCGATTTCAGCGCCCGCAACGCTTCTTCGTAAATCTCCGTGCGCTGCGACTGGTAGACCGGCTCGTCGTCCCAGTCGAGCCCGAGCCAGTGCAGATCGTCCATGATCCATTTGTCGGCGTCTCTCACCGCACGCGGTCCGTCGACATCCTCAATGCGCAGCAACACCTTGCCATTGGCGTTGCCCTGCCGGCTTCCTTTATTCGCGACACTAGCAGCATCTGAACGCTCAACTCCAAGACTTCCAGATGCATTACAATTTTGGTCTCTGCCATTCCTATGCACGACGTCACCGACGCCATCACCTTCGTGCGCCGAAAGCCACGCGGCCAGCATCGCGTAGACGTTGCCGATATGCATCCGCCCAGAAGGCGTGGGCGCGAAACGGCCGACCTTGGTTGCCCGCCCGTTCATTGGATCCAGAGCTCGGAATCCAACGGCCATTCGTTGGGCTTGCAGCCGCGCAGGTCCATCGACTGCTCCTGCATGAGCGGAGCCAGAGCTCCTGAAGCCTGGCAGGAAGGTTCGTTGTCGATATGGCCGAGACGATGGCCGACCTCGTGGTTGATGACCATGGTGCGGTAGCGGTCAAGCGACATCCCGGCGTTCAGCATCTGCGGGGTGGCGCCGTTCCAACGGTCCACGTTGATGATGACGTTGTTGCCCACGCGACAGCTGTATTCGTCGGAGCAGTTGCCCGAGAACGTGGTCATCAGCGACGGCTGCGAAAGATAGATGACGAAATCGCAGCTACTGGAATCGGCGCTGTACGTGAAGGTCGCGCCGGCACGCGGCCAGCCACGCGGGTCGTTCAGCGTACGGAAAATCGTGTTTTCGAAGACTTGTCCGACCTTGGCGTCGCCCACGTTGCCCTTCGTGCTCACACAATAGGAATATTGCTGGGCCGGCTTGCCGCTGGCCGCCACCGTCTTTTGCGCAGTGGCGAGAATCGAGGCGCGGCTTTGATCGGTCAGGGGTTTCAACGGGGTCGCCTTGGTCAAATCAGGTTTCGGCGGCTTGCTTTTGCCGCGCTTTTTCACCTGCCTGGCCCGCTGGGAATCGGCCTTTGAGACGGCCGAAGACGAATGTTGCCGCGTCGGAGAATCATCATGGCCGCGGACCGCGGATATCACCGCCCTGCAGCCGAAAACGACGGCGACAACCACTATCAACGCCACCATCAGCACGACGATGCGGCGAAAACGATAAACAGACTTTGGCACAGGCCGCGACGCGGCAGAATCTACCGACGATCGCGCAGAAGCCTTTCGCGCGGAACCTTCATCGGTTTCCTGACCCAGTACCGAGCCGATGAAACCCTGCGATATTTCGGAAATACCAAGTTCACCGTCAAGATCTGGATTGCGGACGCCGCGTGTCGCCTTTCTCCGTGCGCGCGAAGCGTTCTTGCCGGCCGAGCCGTGCAAACCGCCTGCAGTCTTCGGCCTACGCAATCCAAGGAAATCGCGAAACGCCCGAAAGCCGCGTCGCACAGCGTGATTGAATCCACGGATCGCGGCAAGCAAGACCCCGCCGACCCACCGTGCACAAGCCCGAAGAATTCCGATCGGCAATGCCGCTCCCCTGCTTTTCGCACTTTTGCCGGTCTTCGCAGACGTCTTCCGCCCGTTTTCCGTCCCCTTGCCGCGTGGGGTTCCCGTGTTCGTCGGTCGCTCACGTGTCACGTCGTTCCCCCACTCGGATTTCCCTGTTATGGGGACAATAATAGATATTCTTCATGACGAGAAAAATTCATGGGCCAGCATTTTTCATAATCCTCGCAAACCAAGGAAATCGGAAACGGATAGTTCTCGTATCCCAACTTTCGATAACGCATCCTCTGTTAACTACAAGCCGGCAAAGGATATCAAACAATACAACGGCGCGATCTGCAGAATCGCAGGTCGCGCCGCCATTGTCGGTTCACCGTTGGCTTACCGTTGGATTACGGAAAATACACGTTCAGCAATCCGGGACCCTTGGAATCAGCCGAAGCAGACCTTGAAGATCCAAGCACCGATGATGGCGCCGATAATCGGGGCGATCACCGGAATCCAGGCCTCACCCCAGCGAGAACCGCCCTTGTTCGGGATGGGGAGGATCCAGTGCAGGAAGCGCGGCACGAGGTCGCGGGCCGGGTTGAGGCCGGGGCCGGTGGAGCCGCCCATGGAGGTCACCAGGCCCCAGACGATGAGGCCGACGACGATGGCCGCGGCGGCCGGGTCCTTCTTGCCCCAAGGCAGGGAGAGCATGCACAGCGCCCCGAGCACGAGGACGAGGGTGCCGAAGAGCTCGTTGAGGAAATAGACGACCTTGTTGCCGGAGGCCTCAGTGGTGCTGAATGTCGCGAAAATGGCGTCCGGACTGGTCTCCATCTTGTAATACGGAAGATAGGTGATATAGATGATCAACTGGCCCAGAGCCGCGCCCAGAAGCTGCGCGATGATATAGGGCAGCACCTCGCTCCACGGGAAGAGCCCGTTGACCGCCTGGCCGATGGTCATCGCGGGGTTGATATGCGCGCCGGAGACCGAGCCAATCATCATCACCGGGAACATGACGCCGAAACCATAGCCCATCGCTATGTTGAGCCAGCCGGTGCCGTGGCCTTTCGTGCCCTTCAGTTCGGTATTGGCGACCGCGCCGTTGCCGAATATCATCAGGAAAGCCGTGCCGATGAACTCGGCCGCCAGCTTTGCGCTAAGTGAGAATTCCATTGTTCTTCCTCCTCGAGTGCGACGAACGTGCCATCACCACAACCGCGTAATTCAGGCACAGAACATCTATCGTTCTTAGTCATTCTTCGAAGATGCCATGCTCAAAACGTTGAACATATCCATATCCGATCAATAAGAAGTGTAACTCACCGTACGAATAAAACACTTCATTCTCAGTTTTTTCGTTCCGAAAATTTGTTGTCAAACGTTTTCAAGTTCAATGTATAATTGATAGCGACACACCGCCTTGCGCAAATTTCATTGCGTATGTATACTGTTCTCTTGGCTCTTGTAGTTTAGACCAGCGCCCCTATAGCTCAGCTGGTTAGAGCAGCTGACTCTTAATCAGCGTGTCCGGGGTTCGAATCCCCGTGGGGGCACGAGCAAGGTATCGTCGTCTGGCGGTACCTTTTTTCGTACCGTTTGCCAGATACACACAGCCTGCAGCGCCCGTCACCGCCCGTAGGGCTGGCCGGTCAGGTCTTCCAGCGTGACACGAACAGACGGATCGACGCTGCGCGGGTCACCACCGGAAGCGACGCGGGCGGACTCGGCGAGGGCGATGCCGTCCGTGCGCTTGTCAAGGTTGAACCGACGCGCCACGACAATGCAGATGACGACGGAAAGCGCGTACCAGCCGATCATCAACGCTCCCAAGCCATTACCCGCCAACACGCTCTGAACCCGGCGCGAGGAGTCGAAACCGACGAATCCCAAGATAGCACCGACGACAATCGAGGAAAGCCCCGAAGTCAACTGACGCAATCCTGCCTGTATGCCGGTGAATGTCGAGGCGCGATATCTGCCGGACACGACCTGATCGACGTCGGCGATGAACGGGAAGACGGCCCACGGCAGATAACCGGAAGGGGCCTTGGCAATGAAGAAGAACAGGGCGCCGGCGACGGCGAACACCGTCCACCACGGTTCCGCGATCACCCCGACCAAACGCCATGCGGCGAAAATCCAAGCCAGGCCGATGAGGCTCGCGGCGAAACTCGCCTGATACATGCGTTTCGGACCGACCTTGATCATGGTCGCGCCGAACAGCGGGTTCAGCGGCACGGTGATGATGCCGGAACTTAAGAGCAACGAGGCGAACGCGGCGGATTTGTTCCAGTCATAGATGACGAAGAACACGAAAGTCTGGCCGAACACGTCGCCGGCGGTGAGCATCAGCAGGTAGAGCGCCAGGTGGCGACGGAAAATCGCGATGCGCAGCGTGCTGGCGTATTCGCGGAACATGACGGCAAGGCGATGCCGCCACAGCTTGACTTCCGCACGTACCGAAAGATGGCTTTCAACCTTTGCTTTCCCAGCCGCATCATTGACATACCGACCGAATCCCGCCTCCTCGGGCGTCATCTCCCACGTGCTTTTCCAACAGATGAAGACAGCCAGAGCAAAGCAAATCGTGATGGCGATGGTGAACATCATGTATCCAGCCGGCCTGTGCTCGCCGAACACCGAAAGCGTGCCTCCACCGATGAGCAGAATCAGCGTGCCGGAAGCCCCGGAAATCAGCAGACGTACGGTCGAGAGCTTGGTGCGGTCGTCGAAGCCGTACGCCATCTCGCCGGGCAGCGTGTTGTATGCGGAGGCGAACAGCTGGGCGACGGTGACCCACAATACATAGACGAGGAAATAAACCACAAACGGCAGGCCGGGAATCCACAGCAGGATACCGACCAGAATCAGTGGAGGCACCAGCATAAGGAAGAAATGCCGACGGCCAAAATGACGACCAATCGGAAAACGATAGAGATTATCGCCGAGGATACCGAACGAAAGAGCCGCGACGCCGCTGATGATGGCGCTCAGCCCCACCACCGATTGGGCCAACGAGATGGACATGCCACAGAACCGCGTCCAGAACAGCACCAGGTAGGTGCCGATCAGCGTAAGCTGACCTCCGCCGAAAATGTCGCCGATACCGTAACCTATGGCATTGCCCAACGTAATCGGGGCGTTGCGAGAGTGATGATGAAGTCGCGTCTTGTCGTCTTGCCTGTCTTGTCCGCCTCCTCGCCGAGACCGATTCAAAGTCGCACGCTCCTCATGTCGGATATTGTAAAAAACTCAACATTTATGCAGTATCCATAATAGACAAGATGCATGGCAACGTGCGGCAGGGGCCAATATTTGCGCGGTAAAGAACAAAAACGGCCTACGGGTTTTTGAAGAAATCCGTTCCGATATTCGTCTCTTTCACCGTCACAACCATCGGAATCGGCGCTTCACAACCCGTAAGCCGTTTTCTGCGTACCCTCGCTGTCAGAGGATATTCATTCTATTCAGTTATCACGTTTCGTTAGGTGTGCTTTCGTTCTTGCACACAGCCGAACGGGATCGGCGGGACTCAGACGGAACCGAAACGCTTCAACGGCTCGATATGGCCGTCCAGCCCGTGGCGCTCAAGCAACTTGCTGATAGGCACCAGTCCCTGCGTGCGATAGGTGCGGGCGAACTCGTCCACGTCGGCCTGGGTGTGGTGTTCGTCGACGTCGAGCACCAGCTGCTCGACGGGCAGCGGGCGGACGCCGGAGATCTTCACGTCGATGACGCTCGGGCCGTCGTGGTTCGCCACCGCCTGGGCGAACGCGTCGTCCAGCTCGGCGAGCGTGCGGACCTCGAATCCCTTCGCGCCCAACGCCGCGCACGCGTCCGCGTAGTCACCGTCGATCAGGTCGACGCCGGAATGCGGCTGGTTGATATCGTCCTGCTCACCTTCGATAAAGCCCAGCGCCTCGTTGGTCAGCACGATGTTGATGATCGGCTCGTGATACTTCACCTGCGTCATGATGTCCTGTATGTTCATCGCGAACCCGCCGTCGCCGCTGATGGAGAAGACCTGGCGGTCGGGGTAGCTCTCCTGCGCGCCGATGGCCGCCGGCAGCGCATAGCCCATCGTGGCGTACCACGCGGAAGTCGAGATCTTCTGCTTCGGGCTCACCTTGAGCATGCGATAACCGTCGATGGTGACGTTGCCGACGTCGACGGCGAAGATGGCGTCGGGCTCGGCGTTGCGGTTGATGCGCGCAAAGACGGTATCGGGCTCGAGCGGCGTGCCCTCGAGGTCCTCGCGGGCGGCCGACCATTCGTTCCAATTGGCGAGGTCTTCCACTATCACATCGTAATAAGGCCGCGATTCCACGTTCGGAGCCGCCTCAAGCATCGCCTTCAACGTGGCCTTGGCGTCCGCCACGATGCCGAGGTCGACGTGGTGGCGCTTGCCGATGTCCGTGGGTTTGATGGTGACCTGGATGAACTTGGCGTTCGGATGGACGAAGTAGGAGGTAAAGGGCATATTGGTGCCGATGAACAGCACGGCATCGGCACAGAAAGCCGCGTCCACGCCCGGCTTGGTGGCCACACGCCCGGCGCTGCGCACGTACGCCTTCTGCCCTTCCGGCAGCACGCCGACACCCAACGCGGACGACATCATGGGAATCTTCATCTTGTCGGAGAGCGCCACCAGTTCCTCGGCCGCATCCTTGGCGCCGGCTCCGAAGTAGATCAACGGGCGTTCAGCCTCGTTGAGGATCTGAACGGCCTTGGCCACATCCTTTGGATCAGGCTGGGCACACAGCTTTCCACGGCTGAAATCATGCGCGGTGGAGCGGAAGTCATCATCGATCGGCGTCCAGCCCAGGTCCTTGGGAATGATGACCACGGCGACACCGGAATGCTCATAGGCCTGGCGGATGGCCTGATCGACCACGGCCGGCAGTTGCTCGGCGGTCATCACCGTGCGGTTGTAGACGGCGACGTCGTCGAAGATGGGACCTTCGTTGATTTCCTGGAAATAATCGGTGTTCATTTTAGCGGTGGGCACCTGGGCGACCAACGCAAGCACCGGAGCGTGGTCGTGCTTCGCGTCGTACAGGCCGTTCAAGAGGTGGACGGCACCCGGGCCGGCGGAACCGAAGCACACACCGATCTTGCCGGTGAATTTGGCCTCGCCGGCCGCTGCGAGCGCCCCAGCTTCCTCGTGACGCACCTGAATGTACTTCATGGTCTTCCGCCGGTTGTGCAGCGCATTCATGGTCGAGTCGAACGACCCTCCGGGAAGCCCGAAAATATGGTTCACGCCCCAATCCTCAAGTACCTTGATCATCGCGTCGGATGCATTGATTTTGTCAGCCATCGTCGGCCCCTTTCGCTTCATTGCCATTGTTGGTTCACGATGCCAAGCTGCGTTCGCCGTTTCTTTCGCTTTGCCGGAGTCTCGCTTTTCCACTACGACGTTCGACCCCGATACGGCTCCGTCGGCGCAATGCCAACAAACGCTTTCACATCGATTGCCTTAAAGCGTAACGCATCGCGCGTTGATTTTTGCAATACAAAGCCGCTTTCCAGCCGTGGGCGAATGTGATGAAAACTACTCTGTGATGCTCATTGCATTATGCGTTACGTATGCGGAGCCTAGAAACCAATTCGCACGAAACGACGGGTCAGATTTCGACTTTCTGCATTTCGACGGACGGGTTCTTGCGCACCTTGATGGAAACCAGTGTGATCGCCAGCGCCACCAGCGCCAGGATAATCAGCAGGGCGAAGGCATTCGTGGCTCCGGCCGCCGACGCCGCCTTGATATTGTGCGGAATGCGGGCTTCGCTGAAGGAAAGCGACGCGGAAAGCACCGTCGTCCCGAGCGATCCGGCATACTGCTGCAGCACGTTGAACAGCGAGTTGAAATCGGTCTGCTGAGCGCCGGAGACGAACTTGCTGGCGTCCGACATCGTGTTGCCGTAACCGAAATTGAAACCGGCACGCAGGAACATATAAAGCAGGGTCAGGATCACCACACTCGCCTTGCCGGTCATGGCCCACAGCGCAGTGGCCCCTATGATCAGCGAGATGTTGGAGACCAAGAGCACCAGCGTCGGGCCGCGGCGGTCGTAGAGCCGGCCCACGAACGGGGCGATGGCGGCGCCGAGCAGGGAACCCGGCAGGAGCATCAGCCCGGCGGCCAGCGAATCGATGCCGAGGAAGTTCTCGGCGAACACCGGCAGCAGGAAGGAGCTGCCGATATTGATGAACTGCAGGATGGCGTAATTCGCGCCGCGCAGACTCACGATCGGATTCTTGAACAGGCGAAGGTTGAGCAACGGGGACTTGCTGGCCAAGCAACGCCAGATGAACAGCCCGAGCAGGACCGCCGCCACGACGATGGCGATGGCGACTTTGTACGACCAGCCGCCGCCTGCTCCGAACTGGTCGAAGATCTCGGTGAAGCTGACCATGAAGAAGCTCAGCAGCACCAATCCGATGCCGTCGAAGGACTTGCCGGCTCCCTGCGCCTTCAGCCGCAGGTTCGTCTCTCCCAAGACCCACGCGACGATAAGCAGCGGCAGCGTGAATACGAAAATGATGCGCCAGGAGAAGTAGTAATTGATGAGGCCGCCGTAGGTGGGGCCGAGCGCGGGGGCGAACGACGTGACCATGTTAGCCACGCCGACGTAGGTGCCGCGTCGGCTCACCGGCACCAACGCGAGGATGACGTTGATCATCAAGGGAGTGGAGACGCCCGTGGCCGCCGCCTGAAGCAGACGGCCAAGCAGCAGCAGCCAGTAGTTCAAGGGCAGGCAGCACAGCACGGTGCCGACGATGCTGACGATGACGGCGCAGCGGAAGAGCAGACGGGTGTCAAAGCGCTTGAGCAGGAACGACGACGTGCTCATCACGATGGTGACCATCAGCAGGTAGCCGGAGGTCAGCAGCTGGATGGTCGAAAGCGGCAGGCCGAATTCCCGCGTCATCGTCGGGAAGGTGACGTTCAGCGACGTCTCGGTAAGGATGCCCGTAAACGAAAGCAGCGCCGCTGCGGCGATGGATAGTTTTGTCTGTGTAGATACGCGTTCTTCTTGCAAATTCTTTAAACCTCAATATACTTTGCCTGCCAGGCACTTCAGGGGTTTGGCAACAGTTGGCGCGCCCCGACCCCCCGAACGCGCAACCAGCCTATTATACGCCGATGGACGCAGTCGCTTCAAGCCAAAGCGAAACCGACTTTCGCCCGCATAATCAACAGATCTCGCAGAATCACAAAAAGAATAAAAACAACAATACGACACACTGAAAAGACTTGGTTTGCTTTATTTGCAACGAATTGCCGATCACTCCTTTTTGATAACAAATTATTAGAGATAGCCAAGTGTTAGACTGTTTATGTAAGTAATCGAACAATGAGGAGGTTAGATTATGGTAAATCGTCTTGACGGCAAAGTTGCCCTGGTTTCCGGTGGCGCTTCGGGCATCGGCCTGGCAATCGCTAAGAAGTTCGTCGACGAAGGCGCCAAGGTCGCTTTGGCCGATATCAACGCAGAGAACGGCGAGAAGGTCGCAGACGAGCTCGGTGAAAACGCCATGTTCGTCACCCTCGACGTTACCCAAGAGGATCAGTGGGAGCAGGCGTTCAAGGACGTCATCGCCAAGTTCGGCAAGGTCAACGTCGTGGTCAACAACGCCGGCATCGGCGTGGGCAACAACATCGAGACCATCCCGCTCAAGCAGTGGGACCAGACCGTCGCGATCAACGGCACCGGCATGATGCTCGGCACCAAGCACGGCGTGCAGAACCTGAAGAACTTCGGCGGCGGCTCGATTATCAACATGTGCTCCATTGAGGGTCTGATCGGCGAGTCCATCAACCTCGCCTACGACTTCACCAAGGGCGGCGTGCGCCTGATGACCAAGTCCGCGGCTCTCTATTGCGCCGAGAACCATCTGAACATCCGCGTCAACACCATTCACCCCGGATACATCCACACCCCGATGGTCGATCCGCATCCGGAACTGGTCGCGCTCGAAGAGTCCAAGACCCCTATGGGCCACTTGGGCGATCCTGAGGACATCGCCTGGATGGCTGTGTTCCTGGCCAGCGACGAGTCCAAGTTCTCCACGGGCTCCGAGTTCGTGGCCGACGGCGGCTACACCGCTCAGTGATTTCGGCGATTAGCGGCTTGACGGCGTTGACGATAGGACGCCGACGCGAGATGTAAGTCGCTGATCGATTTCAAAGGGCCGAATCCAGCAGAGTTATTCTGATTCTGCTGGATTCGGCCCTTTCGCATTGCCCGCGTATACGAAAACCCGCCGGCACGATGTGCTCGGCGGGTTTTCTTGCTTAAGCTTGCGGTGATAAACCGTTATGAATCCTGAAATTACTCGGCGACGACCTTCACAGTGAAGCTCGCGGAGATTTCCGGGTGCAGGGCCACGGTGGCGGGGAATTCGCCGGTGGTCTTGATGGTCTCGACCTTGATCGCCTTCGGATCGACGGCGGCCTTGGATTCCAGAGCGGAAGCGATGTCCATGGTGGAGATGCCACCGAACAGCTTGCCGGACTCGGAGACCTTGGCGCTCAACTCGACGACGGTGCCGTCGATGGCGGCCTTGGCGGCCACGGCGTCTTCACGGGTGGCCACGGACTTGGCCAGACGTGCGCGCTTCATCGCCTCAATCTGAGAAGCGGCGTTCTTGCTCCACGCGAAGGCGAGGCCCTGCGGGATCAGGTAGTTGCGTGCATAGCCGGGCTTGACCTCGACGACGTCACCGGAGTGACCGAGGTTGGAGACGGACTTGGTGAGAATAACTTTGGTTTCAGCCATTGTTCTTGCCTCCTATCAGCGGCCGTTGGTGGCGTAAGGCAGCAGGGCCATCTCACGCGCGTTCTTGATGGCGCGGGAAATCTCGCGCTGCTCCTGGATGGTCACGCCGGTGATGCGACGCGAGCGAATCTTGCCGCGGTCGGAGATGAACTTGCGCAGCAGCGTGGTGTCCTTGTAATCGATCTCGGTGATCTTCGCAGCCTTCAGCGGGTTCGGCTTTTTCTTAAACGGCTTGACTGGTGGTTTTGGCCTTTTACGTGACATATCAATGTCTCCTTAACACTTGTTTAACGTCTATTGCTTGTCTTCTGGGTTTCTGGCGCCTTTTCGCGTACCTACCGCTAGAACTCCGGTTCGTCGGAATCCCCGCCGAAATCGGAGCTGCCTCCGAAGGTCGAGAACCCGTCGCCGGAATTGGCTGAGCTGCCCCACGGATCGCTGCCGGTCTGAGGCTGGCCTTGCGGCTGGGACTGACCGGCGGAAGCGCCGCCCGAGTAGCCTGCGCCGCCTTGGTATCCGCCGTTGCCGCCACGGTTATAACCGCCTCCGTTGTTGCCGGCGCCGCCGTTATAGCCTCCGTTGTTGCGGGAACCACCCTGGAACCCGCCGTTCGAAGACGACTGACGTTGCACCTGGGCGGTGGCGTAGCGTAGGGACGGGCCGATCTCGTCGACCGTCATCTCCACAACCGTGCGGTTGCTCCCGTCGTTGGCGGTGTACGAACGCTGCTGCAAGCGGCCCTGCGCGATCACGCGCATGCCCTTGGCAAGGCTGGACGCGCAATGGTCGGCCATGTCACGCCAGGCGGAGCAGCGCATGAACAGCGCATTGCCGTCCTCCCACTGCTGGGTCTGGCGGTTGAACGTACGCGGCGTCGAGGCGATCGTGAAACTCGCGACCGACGCACCGCTGCCGATAGTGCGCAGCTCCGGGTCAGCCGTAAGGTTGCCGATAATCGTGATAACCGTATCTCCTGCTGCCATGACGTGCCTTCCTCACCAGCTTTGCCTTGAAACACTTAAAGCAAAAGCAAATAGACTAAAATTCAATATTCCCGCGTTGGGGCTTACTTGACATCCTTGCGAAGAATCTTCGTGCGGATTACGGACTCGTTCAGGTTCAGAACGCGGTCGAGCTCGTCGCTCGTCGCCGGCTCGCAGCTGTAGTTGACCACGACATAGTTGCCTTCGTTCTTGCCATCGATCTCATAGGCAAGCTTGCGGCGTCCCCAGATATCGGGGTCGGAAACGGAACCGCCCTCTTTGGTGACGATTTCCATATACTCTTGGGTCAGCTTCTTCAGGGCTCGTTCGTCAAGCTCCGGATCGGCGATGAACATCAGTTCATACTTGTGTGCAGACATCACCCACCTCCTTCGGACTAAAGTCGGCCGCGGTCTTTCCGCGACAGGAGTGTGTATGCGTGCCATCTCAGGCGCAAAACCGCGTCAGACATAGCTTTTCTATAATAGTGGTTCCGGCCGACTTCAACCGGACAGTTTCAAAGGGCCGACTTCAAAGGACGTATATCGCCGCTCAGTCGTCGGATCCGGTCTTGACGGCCATGCACGAGTCGGCATTGAGGTTGTTGGACTTGCACCAGTTGCTGCCGGCGTCCTTGTCGGAGAAGGGCTCGCCGGAAAGGGTGACGTAATAGCTGGCGTCGGCGCCGTTCTGAGTGTAATGCGCGAAATCCTTGCCCCAAATCAGGATGGCCTTCGGGTATTTGATGCGGTTGGCGAGGAATTCCTGCTCGATGTCGTGGAATTCCCAGGTCTTGCCCCCGGCCTTCATGCCTTCCTTCTTGCTGGAGATCTGAGTGGTGAATACGTCACTGTGGAAGTCCCAACCGCGGCTCTCGTCGTGGTCCGTCTGCCATTTCAGCGCTTCCTTGGAGTAGCGCTCGATGTCGCTGTCGCGCACATCGGCACCTCCCAAGGCCTTTTTCACGTTCTTTGCCGCCGACCCGTTGCCGGCCTCGCCGGGCTGGAAAGTGACCTTGGTTTCCGAGATCTCGATCTCGTCGAACGGGCGCCAGTACTGGGAGAGGCTGTACGCCAGCGTGACCTTGGCGGACCCGCCCTTGAACGCGATCGGCTGCTTGGAGAAATCGTAGACGGCCGAGGCCACCACAGCGTTGCTGTCTTCGATGATGACCTTGACCTTGTCACGCTTGAACGCCTGGTTCTGCTTGTCGCACTTGGTGTCGAGGTCGAAGCTGGCCAGCATCGTGGTGTCGCTGTGGTCGACGCCGCTCAGCGTCGCCTTCGGTGCGAGCTGGCAGCCAGAGACCTTGACCTCTTTGCCGACCTTCTTGGATTTGGAATCCTTGGCCTTGTGCTTGCGGGTCACCGACGTGGTGGCCTTGGACGAACCGGACGCGTCGGAACCGTGCTTGAAGTGCCACCAGAGCCCACCGCCTGCCGCGATCAACGCGATCACCACGATGATGGCCAGGATGGCGATCCACTTCTTCCTGCCCTTTTTGGTCTTTTTGCCGTCACCGTCACCATCGCCGCCGTCGGAGGCCTCCGGCTCTGCAACGCCGTTGGAACCCGCCTGCGAGGACGTGTCGGCATACCCATCGCTCGGCTGGTTCGGCTGCACATAACCCTGCTGGAATTGAGCGGACTGCGTTGGAACCGTTGCCTGCACGGGCTGGAACTGCTGGGTCGGAGCAGGCTGCGCCGGCTGGGAGAGCTGGACAGGTTGGAACTGCTGGGTCGGCTGTGCACCGCCCTGAGGCATCGGAATCGGCGGCATCGCGGGTTGCTGCATAGCAGGGGCAGAGGCAGGAGCCTGCTGCGGCATCGCGGCGTTCGGCGTGCCCGCAGGCGTCAAGGGGGTTCCACAGACCTGGCAGAACCGCATCCCCGAATTGACAGGAGTTCCGCATTTCGGACATGCTGTCTGAGCCGCGGACGCGGACGCACCGCCCTGCGCACTGCCGCAGTTGGAACAGAACTGGGCACCGTCATCAAGATTCGCACCGCACGATACGCAACGCTTCATCGCTCTTTCTCCCTCTTTTCACGCAGATTTCTTCTTCTCTCAGCATACCGGCAGGACTCGCCGCCACACCTCGATTCGAGAAAATTAGGCGAATAATTGTATATTTCTAATTTTTTGCATAATCTACCTCCATATTGTTAGCCCTCACTTATATTCTGTGGTTATCGGCCCTGCCCAACGTCGGGGTTGCCAGAGACTTAGAACGGAGAGACATTATGTATTGTCCCCATTGCGGAACGACGCTCCCGGAAAATTCCAGATTCTGCTCGCACTGCGGCCAAAGCACCCAGCCTGCGTCGGCAGCGACACCGGCAGCGCCGATGGCCCCGGCAGCGCAGTCCCCGTCGATTCCGCTGCCCGGCGCGGCCACATCCCCAGCGGGCCCTGCGGCTCCGGCCGCGGCACCCCAGATGCCGGCCCAGGCCGCGCCGAATGCAGCCGGCATGCCACAATACGCCTCCGCACCTGCCCCCGCAGTAACGCCCGTCGCACAGGCAGCACCCACCGCCACGCAGCAGAAGCTGCAGGGTGCCTACCAAAGCCTCTCCACCCCGGAGAACGTGAAGACCATGGGCGTCTCGCTGGGCATCGGCGTGGGCGCGGCCGCCGTGCTCGCCCTGATCAACACCATCATTCTTGAAATGGCCTCGTCCAGCAGTGCCGTGGGCGATATCGGCAGCCTCCCCTTCGGCGATTTCTCCGAAATGCTCAAGGTCAAAAGCAGCGACTTCCTGCACGTCCTGGTCATGATGATGGTCGCGGGCGTCTCCGGCACGTTCTCCGGCAATGCTTCGGCCTCGTCCGACGCCACCAACGGCACGATGAGCGCCGTCTTCTCGATCTGGCTGCCGATGAGCCTTTCCGGCATCGCGCTGATCCTGGGCGCGGCGTTCGGCGCCTACCTCATCGCGCACAAAGTGGGGGCACACTTCAAATTCAACGGCGTGATCAGCTCCGTCGTCGTCGGTCTCGCCGCCGGTCTGGTCTACGTCCTGCTCGCGGCCATCTTCCCCTTCACCACCGCGGCGTCGATCGGTGACGCCAAGGCAGGTGCCACACTCGGCGGTGCTTCGTTCCGCACGTTCTTCATGGCCTTCCTCATGGCCGGCATCGGCGCGCTGATCGGCTACGCCATGGCCCAGTACGCCTCGGACAGCAACGACGTGTTCCACGCCATCTGGCGCTTCTCGCACCGCATGCGCGGCCCGGCACGCACCTTCGTTGAGGCCTTCGCCCTCTACGCCCTACTCTCCACAATCGTGGCGCTGATCACGCTCATCATCATGGTCGTCGGCGTAAAGACGGCGGCACCGCTGCTGATGATCCCGATCGCCATGCCGTACCTGCAGTTCCTGCTCACCGACATCATGTCCTTCGGCGGCCTGACGGCAAGCGATCCGCAGTCCTCGAGCACGGTGACGTTCGCCGACCTCATGTCGGCCAAGCAGTGGGCACCTGGCACCTCCAAGGCATGGATCTTCATCCTGCTGGCCATCGTCTTCATCATCGTCACCTTCTACATCGCGTTGCGCGCCGCGGTCCGCACCACGCAGGACCCGTTCTACGCCAAGTGGAACCACACATGGAAGGCACCCGTGGCCACGGCCATTTTCTGGTTTATCGCGGTATTCGGCCTGACCGCTTTCGGCGCCCAGCACGCCACGGACAGCATGTCCATCACCATCGCGACGTGGTACCCGCTGCTGGCGGCGGTCTGGGCCTTCGCCATCGAGGCGGTGGCCATCACCTTCGGGCCGACCGTATTGGCCTCAGTACCGGAACTTTGGAAGATCGCCAAAGGCGGAGCCGTGGAACCGACCCCGCAGAACATCAAGGACTATGTCACCGCCTGTGGCGCCAATTTCAAGCGTCTCAGCGAACTCGGAAACGGCGGGGCCAACAGGCCAGCTGGCCCGGCAGCTCCCGCCGCACCTTCCACACCCAGCGCACCAACGGCTCCGCTCGCACCGCAATCCGGAGCACCCGCAATGCCGGCGACACCGACGATGCCCGCAGGTACTACCGGCATGCCGACAACCTGGCAGAATCCGGTCACGCCTCAGCAGGGATTCGCGGGGACCGGCGTACAACCGTCAGTCCCGGGCGCGCCCACGACGGGGAGCCCACAACAGACGTATACCCCAGGCCAACCTGGCGCGTCAGGCCCCACCGCAGGTCCGACGCAGCCACCGGTAATGCGATAACCACCGGACGTCGACCGAAACGATGGGAAGACAGACATCACTAATTGATTAGCCGCTGCCCGCCTTTCCGCCGCTGATTGAGGCCGTCGCCTGCTCACGGGCGACGGCCTCAGCCATTGATCGAAGAGCAAAAACCAAAAGCAGAGTTCAGGGCCGCGAACCGGCCGGAGAAAGAGAGATCCAAAGATGAATTGCACCAACTGCGGCAGCCCACTGCCCCAAGGTTCCCGGTTCTGCGTCGTATGCGGGCAGGCCGTCGGAGCCAATGCCGCCCCTCAACCGGCCAACCCCGTTTCCGTCCCCTCCCCGGCTTCCTCTGCGCCCGGAAGCGTTCCGCCTGTGCCCGGGGTCGCCGGCATACCACAGCCCGGCTCGCCGATTCCCGCCCCGCAACCGGCCGCGATGCCGATGCCGAACACCACGCAAGCGCCCGGCATCCCCGGCCCGCAGCGCTTCAACGCCGCCGCCTCGAGCGTGCCTGGCGTCTCGAGCGTACCGGATATACCGGCAACGCCCGGGGCGGCACCTTCTGCAACAGCAGCGAAACCGATGACCGCCAAGCAAAAGCGTTACGTCATCATCGGCATTGTCGCCGTCGCCGCGTGCATCCTGCTGGCCATCGTCTACAGCACATTGAATTCGACGGTATTCGGCCCTAAAAACACCATCAACTCGTACCTCGATGCCATCGCCGCAGGCAATTTCGACCAGGCCAATTCAATCGCCGACCCGCAGGTGAGCGGAGCCCAGGCGGTGCTGCTGACCAGCGATGCGGCGCAGAGCGATGGGACCATCATCAACCAACGCATCACCAGCACCAAGGAGAATCCCGACGGATCGGTCCAGGCCATCGTCACCTACAGCTTCTCCGGCCGCGACTACACCAAGACGCTCAACGTGGCCACCAGCGGCCGCAAGTTCCTGTTCTTCGACAACTGGGCCATCACCAACCCCATGGTGGGCGAGCTGCAGGTGACCGTGCCAAACGTCGTCTCCTCGGTGAAGGTCAACGACATCCCCGTCTCCTCCAAGAACTCGACCTCGACCAACAACACCGGTTCCGAAAGCACCACGACGACCACCCTGAACCTCAAGGTCTACCCCGGCAGTTACACCGTGACGACCGGTTCCTCTCCTTTCCTCACCGGCTCTGACGTGAAGCTGAACTCCGTAGCCGCCGACGATGTGACCAGCGTGGCATCAAGCGGCACTCTGAAGGTCAAGCCGACGCAGAAGCTCAAGGATGCGCTCAACGGTGAGGTCAAGAAGAAAATCGATAAATGTGCGGCCAAAAAGGAGGCCGACCCCGATGGATGCCCCTTCGGCGAGTACTTCTACGGCGACGATGACGACTACCGGAACTTCGCGTGGACCGTCGTCTCCTATCCGAAGGTCAGCGACAGCTACATCGACATCGAGCAGGGCTCCTTCGGCACGACCAGTTCCTCCGGGAAGATGAAACTCAGCTATGAACGCAAAAGCTACGACGACGAGTGGAAGCCGGACGACACCACTACGACGGCCAACGGCATCCGCGGCACCTTCACCATCTCCGGCAACAAGGTGAAAGTGGCTTTCAACAGCGATAACAACGACTGAAAACCAGAGACTCGAAGTCGCCAAAGGCCCGGAAGAACGACAGTCTTTTTGACCACCGGTCCGAAGCTCACCAGTCCGAGGGCCAAAGGCCCGAAGATACAATCAACGACTAAAACTTCATAACAAAAACTGAAAATCGAAGGAATTGTATATCAAGATGAAGTGCCCTCATTGCGGCAGCGCATTGCCGCAAGACTCAAGATTCTGCACCAACTGCGGGCAGGCCGTAGGCGCGGGGACGCCGAGTGCGGCCATGTCTACGCCGCCGACAGCCGCCGGGCCAACACCTTCAACGACGTCGACACCCGCAGCACCCGGTTCCACGTCTCTGTCCGCGCCGCCGACAGCCGCCAGCCCAACGCCTTCGGCAATGCCTGCACCAGCCGCACCGGGGGCCAAACCAGCAACAGCGTTCCCAACTGCTGCTGCCATGCAGACGATGCCGGCTCACGGGCCCGCACCCCGGCCCACGCTGGCTGCAGCCATTCCCACGCCGCCAACCGCGCCGGCACCTGTGCCCGCAAACGCGCCGACGCCGACAGGAACATGGCCGGCAGACCCGGTACCTCAACTATCCGTACAACGCAACTTCACCACAGGCGGCTTCGGTGCGCCTCCGCAGGCAGCGCCGATGCCGGCAAACGCGAACGCAATGCCTGGAGCAGGCAGCTATTCGCCGCAACAATCAATGAGCGCCACGGTACCCTCTGGCCCGACATTCAAGGCTAGGAAATCAAAAAAGACCTACGTTATAGGCATATCCGTCTTTCTGTGCATCGCCCTGGTCGCCGCCGCCCTGCTGGCAGGCTATCTCGTGCTCTGCCGTCAGACTCCCAAATCCGTTGCCGAAACGTATCTGGACGATATTCTCAACGGTCAGTTCAAAGATGCAAGCAAAATGGAACTCGGCTCATCCAAGACCAAACGGGCGAAAGTCATGACAGAAAACGACGTATACTGCCTTGAACTTTCTGATCCCAATGCGACCACTGTCCCGTCAAGATGCAAAAAGGCAGACAAGAAAGGTGAGATTCTCAATCCTTCTTTCAACGCCGATAAAATCAACAGCATCACCAAGATGCCCGACGGGTCACAGAAAGTATCTTTCGAATATTGGGCTGCATCGGGCGACCCTCATAAGCACTACCATGACAGTTTCACCATGAGTTGCCACGGGTCTCCCATCCAATCAGATAGCTGGAAAATCGACAATCCTCCGATCAAACCTGTCCGGTTCACGATTTACGATCCTCTCGTCACCACACTGGAAATCAATGGTTTCAATATGGATCTCACCAACCTGCAAACCGGTGGCAACAGTAACCTCTATACCATTGACCTGTATATCGGTTCGTATGACAACAGCCTCGAAGGAAATCCGCACTACAAAAGATATATAACAAACCCCAATCAAATCGCGGGAAGCGCCGGCTACTTCAACGTGGATGGCGACACAACGGACAAAACCATGTACAAAGTGCTCGGCGACACCAAAGGCAACTGAAAACTCTCATCAACGACGACCGCGAGTTCCACATCGCAGGCAATGATCAAGTGGCCATTGACCTCAGCATGCACTGACACGGATCCGCTTCAGACAACCCCGCGCAACCCGGCTTCGGGCAATTGCACGGGGTTGCCTGTATATTGGAGTTGGTTTCTTTTGATCAACCTTGGCTCGGGCGACCGTCCGATGCCTGCCGGCCTACCTTGTACGACCGGCGGCGCACTGCTCGTTCGCACAGAGCAAGGCCAAATGCACACCTACAGCGGAAGGTGAGATATGTCGGCGATTCTCGAGGGTAAGTCCAAAAAGCGACTGGCATTGGTGACAGGCCGGGCGTACCCGGAGCAGGCGGCGGCCACGGCGGAATGCCTCGGCACCGTGCCGTTGGAGACCACGGCCTACGACTTTGCCAACGGCGAGATGTACGTGCGCTATACCGAACCGGTACGCGGCGCGGACGTCTTCGTGCTGCAGGCGCACACCGACCCGATCAACAAGTGGATCATGGAGCAGCTGCTGATGATCGACGCGCTGAAGCGCGCATCCGCCCGTTCCATCACCGTTGTCGCGCCGTTCCTCGGCTATTCACGCCAGGACAAGAAGGGCCTCGGGCGCGAGCCCATCACCGCCAGGCTGATGTTCGACCTTTTCCAGACCGCCGGCGCCGACCGCATCATGACCGTCGATCTGCACGCCTCGCAGGAGCAGGGTTTCTTCGACGGGCCTGTCGACCATCTGACCGCGATGCCAGTGCTGCTCGACTACGTCAAGAACTCCATGCCGCTTGAAAACGCGACCATCGTCTCTCCTGACGCCGGACGTATCAAGGTCTCCGAGCGCTGGGCCGCCAAGCTCGGTGGGCTGCCGCTGGCCTTCATCCACAAGACCCGCGACGTCACGCGTCCGAACCACGCCGTGGCCCATGGCATCATCGGCGAGGTGCGCGAGCGCGACTGCGTGGTGGTCGACGACATGATCGACACCGCCGGCACCATCTGCGAGGCCGTGCGCACGCTGCGCGAGGCCGGCGCGAAATCCGTGACGCTGGTGGCCACCCACGGCCTGCTGTCCGGCCCGGCTATCGAGCGGCTCAAGACCTGCGGCGCACGCGAAATCGTGTTGATGGACACCGTGCCGATTCCCGAGGAGAAGCGCCTGCCCAACATGACCGTGCTCTCCATCGCCCCGCTGCTGGCCGCCGGCATCCGCTCCGTCTTCGAATCCGGCTCGGTCTCGGGCCTGATGGACGGCCTGCCCGAAGACATGCACCCGCGCAACATGTACGCGTAAGCATCGTATATACCCAAAATTCCGTAACGGCGCCGGATGAATGAAGCAGACGTTCATCCGGCGCCGTCGTATGTTCAAATGGCCGTTCAATCGGATTCGGTCCTTCTTTAGCTCTTCTTTTCGCGCCTTCTTTATGGGCTGATAATTTGACTTCTTTGATAAAGCGTTTTACCATATACATACATCTATATGCCAATAGCACAGACGCACGTGAATCGAGTATGAAATGAATGCAAAGACGCTTTCCTTACTGGACGACATTTCCGGTTCAATCAGCATCGTCGGCTCAATGAACGCCGACTACACGGTCACCACCAAACGTCTGCCCCAGCCCGGCGAGACCATCACCGGGGGCCCGCTGCGCATCCTGCCCGGCGGCAAGTCCGGAAACCAGGCCGCGGCGGCCGCGCGGATCGGCGCGAAAGTCAATATGTTCGGAGCCGTGGGCAGCGACAGCAATGCGGATTTCCTGCTGGCCAAGCTCAATGACGCAGGCGTCGACACCTCCCATATCCGGCACGCCGACGGCGCCAGCGGCACCACAGTGATCACCGTGGATGCCAACGGAGAGAACACCATCGTCTACTCCGCCGGGTCCAACGCCACCGTCGACATGGCCTATATCGACAGCCAGAAAGACGTGCTGCTCAAGTCGTCGGTGCTCGGCCTGTGCTTGGAAAGCCCGATCGAAACCGTCACCGCCACCGCGAAGATGTGCCACGACGCCGGCATCAAAGTGCTCTTGAACGACTCCCCCTTCACCGACACGTTGCCGCAGGCGCTCATCGAGTACGCTGATATCCTGCTGGTCAACGAGCACGAGATGGCGCAGTTGCTCAACATCGCCGAGCCCAAGAACGGCGACTGGCTGGGCATGGACTGGAACTACATCGCCCGCTCCATGCACGATTTCGGCTTCAAGGAAGCGGTGGTCACTCTGGGCGGCGACGGCGCCGTGGTTCTTACGGGCGAGAGCACCTATCATGTCGACGCGGCCAAGATCGACGCCGTGGACACCACCGGCTGCGGCGACTCCTTCATGGGCACGCTGCTGGCCGGCCTCGCCTCGGGCTTTACGCTGAGTGATTCCGCTTCGCTGGCCTCCTACGTGGCCGCCTACGCCGCCACAGGATATGGCGCGCAAGCCTCCTACGGCACCAGCGCCCAGATCAAGACGTTCTTTGCTGGTAGTATCGATAACAGTTGATGCGGCGCATTTCATCGCCGAAACCGACACCGGTACGGACAGCAGAGAAAGACAGAGAACGCACAGATGAGCAAACGAGCAACACTGCGTGACATCGCCAAGGCATCCGGGGTCTCTGTAACCACGGTCTCGCTGGTGCTGAACAACCATCCGCTACGGGTGTCGCCGCAGAAACGCGAACTCATCACGCGCAAGGCTCAGGAATTGCATTACGTTCCTAACCAGATGGCCAGAAGTCTGGTGACCAACCAATCGATGCTGCTGGCGCTGCTCGTGCCCGATATCGAAAACCCGTTCTTCGCCTCGTTCGCCAAAAAGATCGAGGACGTGTGTGCAGCCGATGGCTATTCCCTGATCATCGCCAATTCCAACGATTCCAAGCAGACGGAGCTCAACCTTTTGAGCCAGCTCGAATCCCGCGGTATCGACGGCCTCTTTCTCATTCCTTCAATGCAATCCGTCGAATCGCCGAAAACCCTGCGCCGGCGCATCGAACACCTCAACTTTCCCGTCATCCTCACCGACCGCCTGCAAGAGGTCAACTGGTGTGACACCGTCGGCTCGAACGGCTACATGGGCGGCGAGCTCGCCGCGAAAGCCCTGATCGACAACGGACACACGCGCCTGGCCTGCATTTCGGGGGACAGCACGGCCGTGAGCGCCAACGCCCGAAAGAACGGGTTTATGGACAGTCTCAAAAAGGCCGGCGTCAAGAAGGCCTCCGTGCTCAGCTGCGAAGGCGACTATCGGCTCGACAGCGGCTACCAGGCCGCCGACTCCATCGTCGACTGGAAAGCCACCGGGGTCTTCTGTTGCAACGATTTCATGGCTCTCGGCCTTCTGAAACGTCTGGAGGAACTCGACGTGCGCGTGCCCAAAGACTGCTCGGTGATCGGCTACGACAACATCGCCGGAAGGATCGGGCTCAATTCCGATCTGGCCACCATCGACCAGAACATTCCCGCCCTGGCCGACACCTGCTGGCGGCTTATGGGCCAACGCATCGCGTCCTACAAGGACGACCAGCACCGCACATGGCTCGATTCGCCAGTCCACGAACTCATCGACCCCACGCTTGCGATGAGAAAGACCGTGGCCGATATCCGCTAGCCAAGCCGACCGCCAGACAACGTTCCGACATAGAAAAGTCCCGCAACCATATCGAAAACGGTTGCGGGACTTTTGCATTCAGCCTTCTGACGGCGGAACTCACACCGCCGTCAGACGTTTACGCGATCACCACACGAACAGGCCGGCCATACCCGCGGAAAGCAGGCTGACCAGGATGCCGGAGAGCATGATGCGTCCGACGCTGTGGCCGATCAGGTAGTTCTTCTCTTTGTCGACGATGCCTTGGTAAAGGCCGGTGATCATGCCGAGCGTGCCGAAGTTGGCGAACGAGGTGAGGAACACGGCGAGCACGGCCTGATAGTGAGGCGCGAAGGTCGCGATGGTCTTGGTCACCTCGCCCATCGCCACGAATTCGTTGGTGACGAGCTTCAGGCCCATAATCTGCGACATGCTCCAGGCGGTGGCCGGGTCGAGGCCGAGCAACAGCGACGGGATGTACATGATCACGCCGAGGATGCTCTCGAGCGAAAGCTTGGCCCAAATGAGGCCGAGCAGCTTGTCGATCAGGCCGGTCATGGCCACGAAGGTGATGACGGTGGCGGTGATGATCAGCACCAGCTTGCCGGCGCCGAGCAGGGAATCGCTGAGGAAGGAGAAATACGGTTCCTTCTGCGGCTTGTTCGGGTCGCGATGGAAGAACTTGGCGACGCGAGCCTTGAAGGTGGGCTTGGCATCGGTGGTATCGGAGGTTTCGACGACCTTCGCGGTTTCAGAGGCCTTGGCGGCGTCGGAGGTTTCCGTCACGACACCGGCCTCGGCGTCCGCGGTCTCCTGAATGGCATCGTTGACGTCTTCGCTGTTGTCGATCTTGTAGATGACATCCTCTTCGGGCTTGACTTCCACCGGGTGCAGCATGCCCACGACGATCAGCGCGTTGATGCAGTTCAGCGGGATGGCGGTCAACACGAACTGGCCCGGTATCATCTGGATATACGAGCCGATGATCGAGGCGGACACGCAGCTCATGGACATCATCGCCAGCGACAGGTTGCGCTCCTTGCTGGTCTTCTGCAGCTGCACCTTCGAGACGGCCAGGGCCTCAGTGCATCCCAAGAACATCATTTCGATGGCGTAGAAGGACTCGAACTTGGGCTGGCGGGTGATGAAGCTCAGGCCGCGGCCGATCCACTTGATGACCCACGGCAGGAAGCCGATGTAGCTCAAAGTATCGAACAGCGGCACGATGAGCAGGATGGGCAGCAGCGAGCTGACGATGAAGTTCACGGGCGCGGGGTTGACGCCGTTGGGGCCGACCCAGTTGCCGATGGCGAAATTGATGCCCTTATAGGAGATCTTGATGACTTCCGCGAAGCCTTGCGCCGCGACCTGCACGGCCGCGCGGCCCCAGGAGAAACTGGTCAGCAACCAAGCGATGACGATGTTCAGCACCGTCATAATGCCTACCGACATCCAATTGATGGCTCTCCGGTTATCGGACAGCGCCCATCCCAGCAACAGGAACACGGCGATTCCCAATATATCTAGCGCGAGATACATACCTAATTCTTTCTCTCATTTTCATAATTCCGCCGGCGAGAACACCTACCGAATTCGAATATGAAACACCACAACAAAAATATTTAGACACCCTCATGTAGCGGAAAGCCAACGTCGCCTTCCCTGTGAGGTCAATACAGATTTTGGCCCGCCCGTCGGAGGAGCCCCAAGAACCAGACGCGCTCTGACGGGCAAGCAGGAAATGACTAGAAAATCAGTCGCACTTGCTGACGCGGTCAAGCAGCCAGCTGCGGAAACGCTCGGCGTCGATGTCGACGGCGACCTTGGCGTTCGGCTCCCGGCCCAGGACGTTGTCGAGGTCGACGACGGTGCAGCCCGTGGTCAGCTCGCCGCAGGTCTCGACGTCGACGAAGGTGTCGACCAGCGTGAACAGATCGGGGTCGAGCAGGCAGGCCATGGCGGTCGGGTCGAACATCGGCTGGCCGGTCTCCATGGTGCCGCTGCGATAATGCTTGAACAGGCCGTAAGCCATCTTGCCGACCTTGCCCATCGTCGGCAGCTGGGCGCTGTCCTGCGCCAGCAGCTTGGCCTTCAGCCCGATATTGAGGCCGACCATGGTGATCGGCACGCCGGAGCGGAAGACAATCTTGGCGGCGGTCGGGTCGACGTTGATGTTGAATTCGGACATCACGTCCTGGTTGCCGCGGTCGATCGAGCCGCCCATCATCACGATGCCGGCGATATGGCCCTTGACCTCGGGATAGGTCTTGAGCAGCAGGGCGATATTGGTCAGCGGGCCGATCGGCACCAAGGTGATGGGCTCGTCGGAGGCAAGCAGGACGTGGCGCATCTCGTCGACGGCGTTGCGCTCGCACAGCAGCGAGGTGTCCGGTTCAGGGAATTCGAAGCCTTCCATACCGCTCTTGCCGTGTACGTCGCTGGCGTCACGGAACGCACGCAGCAACGGTTCGCTGGCGCCGCGGGCCACGGGGATGCGCTTGTTGAGGTAGGTCAGGATGCGCAGGGCGTTGGTCGTCGTATAGTCGAGCTTCACATTGCCCGCCACGGTGGTGATCAACTTGATGTCCACTTCCGGGGCGAACAGGGCAATCGAAATGGCCAGCGCATCGTCAATGCCCGGGTCAGTATCAATAATGATAGGTTTTGCAGTCATCGTCTACTCCTTTGTAATCGCCAATATTGCATCATACGATAAAACGTACGTACTCCACTTTGATTTAACGCTTTATCGCACAACTGCTAACATGATAAAGCGTTAAACCAAATTTGTCAAAACCATTCGGCCTTATCAAGAAGTTATTATATTATAGTTATTATTATTGCTTTTAAGTAGAAATAATCGGTTCCGAGTCCTTGCCTCCGCGAAATATGAAGTAAAGTAGTGGATATGATTGAGACAAAAGAACGTAAGAACGTCGCAAAACTCTGGCTGCCGGACCAGCCCGGAGCGTGGGTCATGGCGCTCTTCCCCGCGCTCGGCGGCATCTTCATCGGCGGAGTCTCGTGGCGCAATGTCTGGTTGCTGGCGGCATGGACGCTGTGCTATTGCTTCCAGTTCTCCGCGGCCCGCTGGCTCGCCGTCCGCTCGCACGAGGTCAAGGACGCTCGGAAGCACCGAGAAGAAGCCAAGAGGCTCAACAACGCCAATATCGCAAATTCGACGGCAACCGGCTCGTCAAGAAATAATCCGGATCAAGCCTCCGTTTCAGACCGCACCGCCCAACGCTCAAGTTGCACCATCCAACGCTCAGACCACACCGCCCAACGCTCAGACCACACCATCCAACGCTCAGACCGCACCATCCAATGCTCACGCCACACCAAGGCGCGCCGCTCAGCTACTGCCGTCACCGGCTCCGCCACCAATCCTGCCCTCGCTTCACGCAAACCTCACCGCTCAAATATCTACCTCACTCCCACGCTCGCTTACCTCATTGCAACGGCCGTCGTCGGCATCCCCGTTTTGGTTTCAGCTCCGAAATTGCTGTGGTGGATTCCTGTCTACGCCGTTCTCGCTTTGCTTTCCTTCCTCGCTGCCTGGCGCCGCAGTGAACGTACGCTCTGGGGCAACGCGGTCTCCGTCGCCGCCGCCGGAGGGATGGCTTTGCTCGCCACTTCGCTCGGTTCGAACTTCTTCGTACTGACGAACCCAGGCGAAACCCTTGCGTCAAGATTGTCGCCATCCGGCCTTCACCTTGCTATGGCGGCCCCGCATTCGTTTCAGTATTTTTCGCCGTATTTCCTAGACTCACCACTGCTGCCGAAAGCCGGCGTCGTGGCCGCAGTTGCTTTCATCCTCACCGAATACGCTTCGGTCGTGTTCGTCAAAACCATGTTCCGCAAGTACGGCCATTCCGGTTATTACGTGCTTTCGGTCGCCTATCATGCCGTACTTGCCGCGCTGAGTTTCGCCGCACCTGCGCTGTTGCAGGATTTCGCCGGATTGCCGTTGCCGCACGGCGTTATGCTCACCGGTCTGCTTTGGGGTATCGCCGCCGCCGTACTGCTGCTGATTGCCATCATCTTTCCGCGTCACAAGCGTATGAAAGCCATGCAGGTCGGCGGCATCGAGGCCGCCACCAGCGTGATGAACCTCGTCGTCATCGTGGTCGCGCTGATGTAGCAGACGACAGCCGACGTCTCAGCGCGAAAGATACAGGTTGCCTGCGATGACGAAACGACGCGGGCGATCCTTGGCTTTGGTGATGCCGACGCGCTGGGTGGCCTCGACGCGTTCGCCGGGGCGCAGCGAGCCCGTTTCCAGCTTCAGCGGCGGCTTGCGCAGGTCGTGGCCGTAGAGATCCATGGTGATGCCAAGCGACTTGCAAATCTTGCCCGGGCCGTTGAGGCAATCCTTGATACGTTTGCCGCCACGACGCTTTTCGACGATTTCGACAGTCCGAGTATCCACCGGTTCGGCGGCGCGAATCAGCGCACCTGCGCCGAATCCTTCCTCGAATGCGGTGACGTTCATACACAGGTTCGTGCCGTAGACCAGATAGATATAAGCGTGCCCGGACGGGCCGAACATCGCGCGGTTGCGTTCGCTTTTGCCATGGAAGGTGTGGCTTGCGGGGTCAAGTTGGTCGTATGCCTCGGTTTCCACGATGCGCACAGCCAACGTCTCGCCGTCGATTTGGCGCACCAACGTGCAGCCGAGCAACCCTTTCGCCACGGTTTCGGCGTCTTCGTTCAAAAATGCAGGAAACATGCTTCTATTGAAGCCCACCCACCAGAATTCAGCAATTCGTGATTTTGCGGCCTCTTGGTGCACCAAGTACCCACAAAAATCACAAATTCCCCCTCATTCCTCAAAAAATAGCCCACTTGGTGCACCAAGTACCCGGAAATTCGGCAAATAACCCATGAATCCTTCAAAAAAGGCCATCTTGGTGCACCAAGAGGCCTCAAAATCACGAAATGCACCGAAAACGGGATGGCCTGGAGCCGGTTTCGTATATATTTACATTTTGGCAAACAACGGAGCGGCATAATGACCATCGATTCGTGCCGCGCCGGCACCGGCACATCGGCCGGCTGCTCAAAGGCGACACGCGAGCGCCGACAGGTCTACGCCTAACAACCGTGCTTCTTCGGCCGTTTTGCCGGTGACCAACAAATCCGTGCGCCGCAAATCGGCGACGGTTTTCGCGCCCAGCAGCGCCATCAGCGAGCGCACCTGGCTCTTCCAGCTGTTGATTTCAGCAACCAGGCCATCGGCCCCACTAGCGTTCAGCACCTGCAGGAAATGGCCGGAAACACCGACGGCTCGAGCTCCCAGCGCGAGCGCCTTCACCACGTCGAGCGGGTTGCGCACACCGCCGGAAGCGAGCACGGCAACACCTTCAGCACCATGATAATCTGTATCATTTTTGGCGCCGTCAACCCTCTCAATGCCGCCAACGCTACCAGCACCATCAACACGCAAGTCGGCACTGGCCGCATGAGAGCATCCGTCATCATTCGCGTCATCAGCCCGAGAACTCGTAACATTCGTACCGCGTCTCGCCTTATTATTTGCCGTATCGCCGAAATCCGATTCGGCCGCACAAATGCCGTTATCATTATTTGTTGTATTACATATGTCGGGCAATAATCCCAACAGACACAATGCCGTGGACTGGCCCCAACCGGCCATATAGCCGTATTCGTGGCCCTGCCGCCTGGCATTCTCAATGCGCGCGAAATCGGTACCGCCTTTTCCGCTGACATCGACGGTACGCACCCCCAACTGCGCAAGCTGCCGAACGGTTCGCACGCTCATGCCGAAGCCGACTTCCTTGACCATCACCGGCACGGGCGAGGCCTTGACGATGGCGGCGATACGCGCCGGCCACGTCTCGAAATCGCGCGCGCCTTCGGGCATCACCAGCTCCTGCGCGGCGTTGACGTGAATCTGCAGAGCGTCGGCGCCGATCATCTCGACGGCGTGCAGGGCCTGCTCAACGCTGACGGAAAGCCCGACGTTGGCAAAGACGAAACCGGACGGATCGTGCTTACGAATCGTGGTGAACGTCGGCTCGAGCCCCGGGTCGCGGATGGCGGCGTGCTGGGAACCGGAAGCCATGGCCATGCCCGTTTCGGCGGCGACACGGGCAAACGCGGCGTTGATAGCACCGGTTTTGGCCGATCCGCCGGTCATCGCGTTGATATAGAAGGGCATATCCCAGCGTGTCCCGCAGACTTTCGTAGACATATCGACGTCGTTGACATCGACACTGCCCAAGCTGTGGTGCATGAAAGCCAAATCATCAAAGGCGTTGCGCTGCGCGTCGCCATGCTCGGCGAGCGCGAGACGCACGTGGTCGTCCTTGCGATTCGAACTCGCCCCCGCAATCCGCGAATTCATACCGAACATGCGCCTGCCGACATCACCAGAGAACGAATCAGCAGTCAACGAATCGACGATACCGGTGGTTTCACCTGCCGGTGCCTCCATGCCGACATTTCCGGCGGCGCGGCTGGTCCCGACTTCCCTGCCGACATTTCCGGCGGCGCGGCTGGTCCCGGCTTTCTGACAAAAATTTCCGGCAAACCTCGCGGCCATGAAATCCGAGGTCTCACCCATCCACTCGGCCAGTTCGACCTGCGGAGCGTGCACCGACAAATCCAGCGGGACGATGCTTTTCTCCTGCCAACCGCGCGTAACCGCCGCTTTGTCGGCGTTCGGCCCGGCAATCGCAATGCCGCAATCGCCGCCGCCGGCGCCGGAGCTTTTCGCCGCGGCACCATGGCTTTCGGCCACCTCGACCAGAGCACGCAAGGCCGGGGTCTCGATGATGACTCCGGTGAACGAAGAAAGGGTCTGCAAGAGCTTGCGGGCCTCGCGCACGTGCGCGATGACGCCCTGCTCGTCATCGGCGACCAGCGCCTGGGCCAATGCGTCGACACAGGCATCGCTGCCGCTCAAAAAGGCCTGATACAGCCGCTCGTGTTCGGCGGCGCTTTGCTGCTGGACATGGCCGACCAACGAAGGCGTGGACGCTGGGTTGCCGGTCCATCCCACCATCAGGCGCAAGCTGCTGGAAGGCCCGAATGCCCGGAGCCGCGCGATGCTCAACCCCGGCCAAGGCATCGTGATCAAATCGCTCAGCGCCGTGTCCTGCAAGCGGTTGGTGACCCACTGCCGGTCGACAGCAGTAAACCGGATGCAACCGCCGAAAAGGCTCGCCGCCAAGTCTCCGCCTGAGCCGACCTTCTGGGCGCGGCTGGCCGAAACGAACGCCAGTTTGTATTGCTGCATCGGGTCGAGCTCGAGGCCGTAGAACGCGGTCAGCGCCTTCATCATGGCCACCGTCACCGCGGCGGACGAGCCCAAGCCATATTTGCGCCCGGAGGCGTCGTCCAGTTCGCTTTCGATATTGACGTCGTAGATCTTGAGATCACGGCCCTGCTGCTGGGCCAGTTCCTCGACCGCATGGATGACGGAAAGCACGAATGCCGCGCCCGGCTGCTCCACGTCAGGCACCGCACGTCCCGCGCGACGCCGCCAGGTCACCGACGCCTCGGGGTGACCTGCGGAATGGATGCGGCCGACGGGGTCGACGCCGAAGGTTTGCGGTTGAGCTGCAGCGGAAGAAGTGTCGTGTTCGGTGATGCGGGCGGTCAACAGACGGTTCACGGCGATGAGGATGGCCGGATGGCCATGCTCGACCACCGCATATTCGCCGGCGATATACAGTTTTCCCGGGGCCGTCGCTACGCTGCTGCTTGGTTCCTGGCCTCGCCTACCGCTCATCGTTTGCCGTTCCTTCCCTTCACGATTCGTCGATTACGTCCGCGCGCTGGAATAGGCCTGCTCAAATATCATCAAGCGATATTTTTCAATACAGCACGATATATCAATCCGTATCAACATTCCAAATGTACGCACAACCGGAGCAAAGTAGGGCGCCACGGGCATACCTGCACCAAATACCCCGATAATCTGCGCACCACCGCCACATTATTGCCGCCTGTTTGCCGCAAATGCAACTACGGGATCGCAAACGTGACACCAGCAAACGCCTCAGCGTCACACATGCAATGGGACCGCAATGGTCGATCGCAAACGTGACGCTCATCAGCGTAGAAGCGTCACAAACGCAACAATGCGCACGTGACAGAAATGGAATCAGAGCGGCGCCAGACGCAACGTACGCCGTAAGATGTCAGTGGCAATAAACAAGGATTTGTAAGCACAACGAAGGAGCCATTATGCCCGTCATTCATACCCACGTTTCCGTTTCCACCACTCCCGAGCAGCGCGAGGCCCTGAAGGCCGCGTACGGCAAGGCCATCACCGCCGTCCCCGGAAAGACCGAGAGCTGGCTGATGTGCCCGTTCGAGGACAACATGCCGATCTATTTCGGCGGGACTTGCGACTTGCCGGCGGCCTACGTCGAGGTCAACGTCATGGGTGAGCCCGGCAGCGTCGACCGCTCGGTTTGGGAATCAATGTCGAAGCAGATCATGACCGCGCTGCACGACGAGCTCGGCGTGCCCGAAGACCGCACGTATATCCGCTATACGGCCACCGGCGACTGGGGCTGGAACGGCGGCAACTTCTGATTTTTCTTATCCGTCGGCGCCGAAACCGCACTAATACGAATTGTGTAAAAGGCGATAAGCCGGCCGAAGTCTCCCTTCGCGCCACGGCTTATCGCCTTTTACGTTACCTCCGACTGTTGCCTGCCGCAGGTTATTGCTGCGGGCGGTCGGAGAGGGCGAAAGCGTTGTGCATGTGCTCGCTGGAAATGTAGAGCACCTTGTCGAGCAACTGCTTGTTGCGTGCCTCGAGATAGTCGGCCATGCGCTGGTTCGCGGCTTCCATAATCGGACGCACCGCATCCGTCTGCCGTTCGTCCAGTACCGATTGCGCCTGCTCAGCGGTTTGCGCTTCTTGGCCATCAACCGGCGCGGCCGCGGCTTTCCGCACCGCCTGCAAAAGCCGCGCATCGGCCTCGGCGACGAAACGATGGCCGTGCGAGAAGATGTCCTCGCGGAACGCCTCGACGGCGCTGCCGGTCAGGTCGAAGTGCGCATCGGCGAGCGCCGCGATGAGACGGTTGGTCCAGTAGAGCGCGGAGGTGGAGACTTCGCCGGTGGTGTCACGCAGATACGCGGGCGTGCACGAAACGTTGGTATAGAAGGGCGCGTTGGCGGTTGTGGGCTGCGAGCCGAACGCCAGCCACATCACGGATTGGTAGCTCGCCGCCGCCTCCGGCAAATAACCGCGAATCTGCATGATCGCCAGATGGCCGGTGCGGCTGATGCCGATCGGACGGAAGCTGTGGCGCGTCGCCGGCGTGCCCGCGTGACCATACGGATCGTACGGGGTGTCCTGATAATGCGAGCTCAGCACGACGCTCACGTCCTCGATGCTGACCTTGCTTTCCGGCCTGCGCGCCCACGGGATGTCGTCGGAAATCGGCGTATAGCGGGCGGATGGCGAATCCCAGTCCTCGCTAGGGTTGAGGCAACGCTGCATGTACCAGGCGCGCGGGGTGTTGTAGATATGGTCGCGGAACGTGGAGGTGCCGAAGAGCTTGCGCGGGTTGAGATGGCGCCAATGCTCCTCGGAGCTGTCCATGCTGCGGTCGAGGTGGTTGGCCTCGATGAACTCACGCAGATCGGCCGAGCAGAGATAGTCGCGGGTATCCGCCTCGCCCGGCTTCGGTTCGGCGAGCGCTTCCACGAGGTCGAAATGGTCAAGACCGAGCTGGTTGGGGATGGCGGCATAGCAATCGTCGGGCACGCGACGGGCAATCCAATGGTGGCCGCCGATGGATTCGAGGTACCACACCTCGTCGCCGTCGGAAATACTCACGCCGTTGGCCTCGTAGGTGCCGTAACGTTCGAGCAACCCGCCCAGACGGATGACACCTTCGCGTGCGGAGTGCACGTAGGGCAGCACCAAAGTAATAATGTCTTCCTCGCCGATACCGCCGGGAATCTCACGGCGGTTGGGGTCGGCCGAAATCGCGCTTTCGGCAGGATTTTCGCCAGCGGCTTTACCACCCACAAATCCGCCGGGCCGCAGCCGGCTCTCGCCACCATGGGCAAGGTACACGTCCAGCCCTTGATTGGCGATGTCATCGGCGCAACCCGCGTCGTAGGGTTCAGGCTCGCCGATCGACGCCCACAGCGCATCGACGGACGGTGCAGGCTCAGCGCCATTGACGCCGTTACGACCTGCGCCAGAAGCAGATTTGCTATCTCCCCCAGCGGGCACGGTATGCAACTCGACCATCGGATCGGCGCCAAGCACGCGTTCGTTGACGGCGATGGTCTCGGTGGCGCTCATCGCCACGTTGCGCTCGCTCACACCTGCTTCGGCGAGGATGCCTCGGTTACGCAAGGCGTTGGGTGCCATGACGTAAGCGCACGGATCGTCGGGCAGGTCGATTTCGACGTGGCTCAGCACGCTGCGATAATGCCGCGGCTGGTCGGCCGGGCTCACTGCGACAAACCGCTTCGGGTCGTAACGCCCGCCGCCGCTGTCGTCATTGCGCGCAATGAGCGTGGATCCGTCGTAGCTGGCATTTTTTCCTACAAGTAATGTTGTGCAAGGCATGGCCTCAGTTTACTTCTTGGTTGCTATGAGCCCTATTGATTGTCATACATAACGTGAAGGAGCAACAGTATAGCCCCCCATCTGCACAAAACGCATTTGTCACTTCACCGCGCCAACTTCCGGAATCCCTATCTGCCAGTTCACCGAGCTACATACGTATCATACGCACTCAGAGCATAGCTGGCATAGCCGTATTGAGGGGCGCCACCGAAAACGATGGTCATGTTGAGCCCTTCGATGAGTTCATCACGAGTCACGCCCGCATCGGCTGCGGCACGTACGTGCGTCATGATGCATCGTTCGCTGCCGCGCGATACGCCCATCAGTACGGCGATCAGCGCCTTGGTCTTGCCGTCAAGCGCGCCCGGCTTCAACGCGTCGCGCTTCATGGCGAGAAAGTCGCCGACCACCTGCGGGCTCGCTTCCTTATACGCGTCGCGTGCGGCGAGAAAACGATCCGTTTCCTGGTTGATGGTTTGATCAATCATTGCTGGCCTCTTTAATCTGCACAACATTCATCATTCATTTAGTTCAACGTTTATTGAACCAATATGATTATCGTATCATGGAAACCATGAAAGACCAGCTGCATACCGACCCGAAAGACGTCACCCTACCGCAAGCAATGTTCGCCCTGAGCGACCCGCTTCGGCTGCGCATCGTCGCGCTGCTCGACACCAACGGCGAGATGCATTGCGGCGATATCTACCGCGCGCTGGGCATCACCAAAACCGCAGCCTCCCACCATTTCAAAGTGCTCCGCGAATCCGGCCTGGTCTGGCGCGACCATCACGGCGTCCAACAGAGCGCCCGTCTCCGTCGCCCGGAATTCGACACGGCCTTCCCCGGACTGCTCGACGCCGTGCTCGGCAATTTCAACAAACACAGCGCTTGACCACTCCGGAAAGCGAGTCAGCGGCTAAAATCTCGCAACCCTTAAAACAAAAAAGGCACCGCCTTTACGACGATACCTTGCTCGTGCCCCCCGTGGGACTCGAACCCACAACCCACGACTTAAAAGGACGCTGCTCTAACCATTGAGCCAGAGGGGCAACAAAACTTCATTATACAGTCACTTCTCGATTTGCGTATCATATTTTGCGTGTCGCAAATACGGGCTAGCCGATTGCGCCATAAATCGGCAACAGCTAGCGACGTGACGGCTTACCGGTGCCGCGATGCTTGCCACGCGCGAGCCACAGGCCAAGCACGAATACCAGCACGCCGAATACCAGCGGCATCCACAGCGTCTGCAGCGGCGCAGCGCCACGGAGCCGATGCGCGAAAGCGACCTCGCACATCCCGATGAGCCCAATCGCCGCAACGATTTTGACGATCGTCGCCGGCCAATTGGCTCGCCACGCGTGGAGGACGGTCGGCACGGCACTCACCATAAGCACGACGTAACAGACCCGTGCCACCGTCGCCCAACCCTCGACCATGCCGACCGGCCCAAGCACACCTACCACCAGCGCGAGCAGCACCAATACGCCAGCGACAATATGCATCCAACGCCAAACAACCATAACAGCCCCGATTCGTTCTCTCATCCTGCTCACATTGTCGAATCGAATCAGATACCGCAATAATGCAATCAGCAACGATCGGTCGGCAATGTCTTCTAAAGAAAAGATATACGAAAAACAGTCTCCGTTACCGATTTTTAGATACATTTTCACCAAATCCGTCGCAAAAATCAGGTAAACAACCAAACAGACAATCAGATGGACGGACTGGCAGACAAACAAAAACGAGGCTCCAACTTAATGAAACCTCGTTCAATCAGCGTTCCGGCCCTTATACGCCTCCATACAGCCGCATTCGCAGCCGCACCAGCATCAAGCAAGGCGCACAGCCGGAACCGCCGCATCTTTTACAGCATGACGAGCGGGAAACCATGGGAGACGATGAGGCCGACCACCATGACCACAACGACCAGCGCAATCGGCACCCAGATGGCCACAGCCGATGCCGTATCCTTGCTTTTCTTCGCAAACCCGATTTCCGCGAGCGCGATCAGCGCGACCGCAAGAATGATCTTGACCACCAGCAGCACGGTGATATGCGGCCAGGCGTGCACAATCAGAAAGACTCCGCTCAGAATAATGAGGATATAGCAGACGCGAGCGATCATCGCCCAGATCTTCGTCATCCTCGCCGGCCCCAGCAGCCCCACGGCCACCGCGACGATCAGCACAACGCCCACAACCAAATGCATCCAAGACCAAAGCATGTCTGCCCCCAACTTTTAAGAAAAATTATCAGTACCGCTACACCCAATATATAAGCTATCGTCCGCACTATCAACACCGCTCGCCACCGGCGCATTCCGCTTAACAAATGAATCTATGCCAGACTTTGGTATCACACTTCAGGTGCTTTGAGCTTAAAAGGAAGGCTTCGGGTATTAACAATCTGCTTAAGCAACATATTGACGGCTGTAGCCAAATCAAGTCCCATGGATTCCAGAATTTCCGAAGCCTCATCCCTGAGCTACCGGTCAGTCTCAACCTGTATTTCGGTGTTCATTTCCATAGTGGCCCCTTTACCGGATATTAACAGTTCTGTAAAAGCACATCTCGCTTTACGATTAATCATTTTTTACGTTTCGCGCATACACTACGAAAACGGGTGGCGATACATCCGTACAAACGCATCGTCACCCGCTCAATCAAATCCAGTCAGGACCGATTAACTCACTATTTTCGCTTTTTTCGCTGTCGCTCACTCACCCATGTGAGGCACCACGACGGCGCGCTTGGAGAGCTTGCCGTCGACCAGCTTGTGGTAGGCGTCGAGCGCGTTGTCCATCGAATAGGTCTCGACCTCGGGGGTGATCAGGCCTTCGCGATAGAGCGCGGCGACCTCGTGCAGCTCGGGCATGGAGCCCCAGTAGACGCTGGTGAGCTCCTGCTGCCACGGGTTGCTGTACCAGTCGTAGGAAGCCTTGCCGCCGGCGATGCCCACGATGGTCACGCGCGAATCGATGGCGGAAGCGGCCTGCGCAGCAGCGATGGTCGGAGCGATGCCAACGAAATCGAAGGCGGCGTCAACGCCACGGCCTCCGGTGATCTTGCGGATGTTCTCGACCTCGTTCTCATCACCCTTGACGGTGATGGCACCCTTTTCCTCGGCCTTGGCCATGGCTTCCGGCTTCATGTCGGTGGCGATGATGGTGGCGCCGGTGATGGCTTTCAAAATCTGGATGGCGATCTGGCCCAGGCCGCCCAGGCCGATGACCAGCGCGTACTTGCCGCCGCCCTGCAGGTGAGGCAGCGCAGCCTTGATGGCGTGGTACGGAGTCAGCGCGGCGTCAGCGAGCGGAGCCGCGGCGATCGGGTCGGCGTCGCCCAGCGGCACGAGGTTGCGCGCGGGAACGACCATGTATTCGGCCATGCCGCCGTCACGTCCGAGACCGATGGCCAGCGACTTGTTGGTGGCCATGTTCTCGCAGTAGTTCTCTTCGCCGGCGACGCAGCGCTTGCAGTGGCCGCAGCCGGTGGGGCCGTAGACCAGGTAGGCATCGCCCTTGTTGAAGCCGGTGACGCCGGTGCCGACCTCTTCGACCCAGCCGGAGGTCTCATGGCCGAGGATGAACGACGGCTTGGTCTGCGCGCCGGTGACCTCGTCATAATCGCGGAAGACGGAAACGTCGGAATGGCAGCAGCCAGCGCCGGCGACCTTCAGCAGCACCTCGCCCGGCCCTGGGGTCGGCTTTTCGACTTCCTCGAGCGACGGGAATGTCTTATACGCTTTAAACACAACGGCTTTCATAGCTGTTCCTTTCATATCGGTGAGATGACGCAAGAATAAACGACCAGCGGTTTTGCAAAAGCATTGAACCGGAATCGTTTAAACATCGCTATCATATCGTTCCTGCCCCTTCATCGGAGCTGAATCGATGTATAGAATTATACATTCCCGACATACGTTTAGCAAACGTCAAATCGTTGGAATATCAACGTTTGTCAAGATGTATACAATCTCACATCACGCCGAAAACCGCACTATCCATACAAAAGCATAGTAATTGTATTAATAATCACGGTAAAACCTTTGACGCCGCAGCGGCACGCGCAAACGGACCGCTGTCAGTCGGCACCGTCTGCGTCGGACAGGTGGCAAGCACGCGCTGCATCGCGGCCTTTTCGGCCTTGGTGACCCACAGGCCATACTTGTGCTTCACGCCGATCTGCCGCGAAACGTACGAGCAACGGTACGACTTTTTCTTCGGCAGCCAAGTCGCCGCGTCGCCGTCGCTTTTGCGCTGGTTGCTCGGCCCGTCGACGGCCAGCAGGTTGTACGGGTCGTTGGCCATCTGCCTGCGCTGCCCGGCGCCGATCTTCTGCGCCCCGGTCTGCCAGGCGTTGGAAAGCGCGACGACGTGGTCGATCTGCACCCTGGCCGAGGTCTTCCTGCCCTGCTTGAAATAGATGGTCTTGCCGGTGTACGGGTCGGCGAGCGTGCCCGACATCACCTTGCAATCGCGGGTCCCTGCCTTGAATTTCTTGCCGGTAAGGTCGCGCCCCAGAATGTCGTTGCGGGTGTCGCAGCCGTTGCGGTCCACGTCGGCCCAGGCACGCCCGAATTGCGTACGCTTGTATCCGGTTTTCGGCGCGCGCCCCTTGACCGGCAACGTATCGAGCACCGCCGTGGCCTGCTGGCCACCTGTAGCGGTGGTATCGGCGAGCGCCGAGCCGGGAGCGACGCTCACCGCGAGCGCGAGCGTCACCATCACCGCAAGCAAATCGCCCCAAACGGCCTTCGCTGATTTATTCGTTTTATATACCTGATTTACTTTCTTCATTTCCCGCCGATTCATTTCCGTCATTCTATATCTATTTAATATTCACCACGAATATACAGAACTGTGCACAACCGTTCCGGCATCATGGGCGACCGTTATTATACAAATCATGACCACGATCAAAGAGGTAGCCAAAGAGGCCGGAGCATCGGTGACCGCCGTCTCGATGGCACTGAACCACCGCGAAAACGGACACGTCAAGAAGGAGCTTGCCGAACATATCCGCAAAACGGCGAAGAAAATGGGCTATCGTCCCAACCCCCTCGCCCGCTCCCTGCGCACCAGCCGCACCCATACCGTCGGTTTCATCAGCGAGGAAATCGCCACCACCCCGTACGCCGGCGAAATGATCCTGGGAGCGCAGGACGCCGCAAGCGAGCTGGGATACATGATGCTTTTGGTCAATACGGACGGCGAGGCCAGCGAAACCAGTGAAATAGCCGCGCTCAAACGCTACGGTGTGGACGGCTATCTGTATGCCAAAATGTATGACAGAGTGTCAGCCGTTCCCAAATCGCTTTCACGCGAACACACCGTCCTCATCGACGCGACGTCATCGGACGGAAGCGTACCGTACATCGTTCCCGACGAAGTCGCCATGGGCTACGACGCCACCACATACCTCATCAAATCCGGCGCCAAACGCATAGCCTATATAGGTTGCAACGAAAATCTCCTCGCCGAACCGCTGCGCCTGAAAGGCTACAGAAAAGCCCTCAGAGAAGCCGGGTTGCCCATTGACCCCAAACTCAGCATCAGCGTAGGCAATAACGGCGTTGCGCTCAAGGCCGTCTCCGAGCTGTTCGAGCGCGAACGCCCAGATGCCTTCTTCTGCTTCAACGACGCCCGCACCTGGTACGTATACCAGTGCGCCGCTGAGCACGGACTCGAAGTCGGCCACGACATTTCCGTGGTCGGCATCGACAACAACCGCATCATCAAGGAGACCTTCGAGCCGCAGCCGACCACCATCGCATTGCCGCATTACGAAATGGGCTATTGGGGCGCCCGCAAACTGATCTCGATGATCGAAGGCCGTGATTTGGATCCGACCAGCAACAGGAAAACCGTCGCCGCGATCCCGGCGCTCGACGCACCGAACCCGGTACGCATCCGCTGCACGCTGCTCGAACGTGGTTCGGTGATCAATCGCGGGACCGCCCGGCCGTAACTGCCGAATCGCCCATCGGCGCAACAATTTAGACAGATATCTATAAATAATCCATATATACGGTTTCTATTTAGTTGAAAACGCCGGAAACGATTTACAATTTGACGTAAATCGTTTCTCGTCGTATATTTTTACCAGTTTCTTGCCTAAGGCAATGCCGCAGAATTCGGCAAGGACGGAAGTAAACAAGACATCACGCGGCAGCGATGTCGAAAAGAAAGGTGACGAAATGGCAATCAAAGGCGCCAAAACGTACCGGAACCCCTCGTATCTCGAGAGTTCCACCGGTATCTTCATGTTCTTCTGCTCGTGGGGCATCTGGTGGTCCTTCTTCTCCCGGTGGCTTACCGACCCGACCAAGGGCCTCGGGATGACCGCCCAGCAACAGGGCACCATCTACTCCATCAACTCCGCGGTGACGCTCGTGATCATGTTCGTCTACGGCGTTCTGCAAGACAACCTCGGCATCAAGCGCCGCCTGGTCGTCGTGGTCTCCTGCATCGCGGCCTGCGTCGGCCCGTTCGCCCAGTTCGTCTACACCCCGATGCTCAAAGCCGGCGGCACCACCCGCTACATCGGCGTGCTCCTCGGTTCCATCGTCCTCTCCGCTGGCTTCATGGCCGGTTGCTCGCTTTTCGAGGCACTCACCGAACGCTACAGCCGTCACTTCGGCTTCGAATACGGCCAGTCGCGTGCCTGGGGTTCCTTCGGCTACGCGGTCGTCGCGCTGATCGCCGGCCCGCTGTTCAACGTCGACATGCGTCTGAACTTCTGGCTCGGCTCGCTCTTCGGCCTCGGCATGATCTGCGTCTACGCCTTCTGGCGCCCGGCGGAACAGAAAGAGGAACTGCGGAAGGAAGCCGACCCGAACGCACCGCGCACCAACCCGACCGTCAAGGAAATGGTTTCCGTGCTCGGCATGGGCTCGCTCTGGGCGCTGATCATCTTCATGTTCTTCACCAACACCTTCTACACGGTCTTCGACCAGCAGATGTTCCCGAACTACTACACCAGCCTCTTCGCCACCACGGCCCAGGGCAACAATTGGTACTCCGTGCTCAACGCGGCCGAGGTGTTCTGCGAGTCCGCGATGATGGGCATCGTCCCGGTGATCATGGACCATATCGGCGTGCGCAACTCCCTGTTGCTCGGCGCTGTGGTGATGTGCCTGCGTATCGGCCTGTGCGGCGTCTTCCACGACCCCGTGATGATCTCCGTGGTCAAGATGTTCCACGCCATCGAAACCCCGCTCTTCAGCCTCCCCGCCTTCCGTTACTTCACCTTGCATTACGATACGAAGCTTTCCGCGACGCTTTACATGGTCGGCTTCCAGATCGCCTCTCAGCTGGGCCAGGTCATCATGTCCAACCCGCTCGGCCTGCTGCGCGACCGCGTTGGCGCCCGCCCGACCTTCTTCATCATCTCCGGCATCGTCCTTCTCGCTTTGATCTACGGATACTTCGTGATCAAGAAGGATGATCAGCAGGTGGGCGGCGATCCGTTCATCCGCATTAAGGACCGTAAGGCAGCCGAGGCGCAAGGCGAGGCCATCCAGGCCGAGGCCGCCAGCGACCAGCTCCCGGCCTGACGTTTCGTCACCATCCTCTGTCTATTGCAGATGTGACGCAACCAGCACGATTAGCGTCACATTTGCAATAGAACCCGATATGGCATTACGTTTGCGACGCAAACCAGTTGGCCAGCGTCATGTTTGCAATATGGAACAATATGATATTGCATTCGTGGCGTTCCACGGGCAGCCGACATCGCGAATCTCTCTATTACGTTTTACTTATATCAACCGAACAATGAGAAAGGCATCAATGATGACTACCGAATATCCTGTTTACACCCCAATCCGCGACCACGACGAGGAACTCGCCAAGGCCGAGGCCGGCGTCGAGACGCTCGACCTCGAGCGCGAGGACCGCTGGTACCCCAAGTACCACATCGCCTCGAACGGCGGCTGGATCAACGACCCGAACGGCCTGTGCTACTACAAGGGCCGCTGGCATGTCTATTACCAGCTGCATCCCTACGGCACCCAGTGGGGCCCGATGCACTGGGGCCACGTCTCCAGCGCCGACATGGCTGCCTGGCGGCGCGAGCCCATCGCCATGGCCCCCAGCCTCGAGCAGGAGAAGGACGGCGTCTTCTCCGGCTCAGCCGTGATCGACGACAACGGCAAACTCAAGTTCTATTACACCGGCCACCGCTGGACCAACGGGCGCGACGACGCCGACGGCCAGTGGCAGGTCCAGATGCTCGCCGAGGCCGAGGACGACGAGGCCACCAAACTCAACAAGCTCGGCATGGTCATCGACTGCCCGCGCGAACGCGTCGATTCCCACTTCCGCGACCCGAAAGTCTGGAAGCAGGACGGCGTCTGGCACCTGATCCACGGCGTCTCCACCGCCGACCACCGCGGCCAGATCTGGGCCTATACCAGCGATGACATGATCAACTGGACCTTCCAGAACGTGCTCTACGATGACCCGGACCCGGACGTCTTCATGCTCGAGTGCCCCGACTTCTTCCCCCTGAAGGACAAGGACGGCAACACCAAGTGGGTCATCGTCTTCTCCGCCATGGGCTCGAAGGCGCGCGGCTACATGAATCGCAATGAGAACAACGCCGGCTACATGATTGGCACCTGGACGCCCGGCGAGGCGTTCAAGCCCGAGACCGAGTTCCGCCTGCTCGACGCCGGTGCGAATTACTATGCGCCACAGTCGTTCGAGGCGAACGGCCGCCGCATCATGTACGGCTGGATGAGCCCGTTCAGCGAAAGCGCGCCGATGCAGTCCGACGGCTGGTGCGGCCAGATGACCCTGCCCCGCGAATGCTATCTCGGCGCCGACGGCGACCTGCACACCGTACCGGTGCCCGAGATCGACAAGCTGCGCATCAACACCTTCGAGCACGTCGCCCGCCCCATCGAGGCCAACGAGGAGGCCCTGGTCGACGAGGACGCCGAAGCCGTGGAGATCGAACTGGACATCAACCTCAACGACACCACCGCCGAGCGCGCGGGCCTCAAGGTCCACGCCACCCCCGACGGCTCCTACACCTACGTCGCCTACGACGCGCAGGCCGGCACCGTGGTCGTCGACCGCCAGGCCGCGGCCCGCGGCGACCGCGGCTACCGCGCCGCCAAGCTCACCGACGCCGAGCTCAACGCCGACGAGCTGAAGCTGCGGGTCTACGTCGACCGCGGCTCCGTCGAGGTCTACGTCAACGACGGCCTGCACGTCCTCAGCTCCTACAGCTACCCGTCCGAAGGCAAGCGGGGGGTCTTGCTCTCCGCCGAATCCGGCGTCCTCGCCGTCGACCGGCTCACCGTCCACGACCTCAAAAGCATCGGCCTCGAGTAATCGGCACCGATAGCCAAAATCCCATATAATATTGAGCCTGTCATCAACACTCACGCTGATGACAGGCTCAATGTATCGGTTCAGACGGATTTTACGACTCCATTTAACGACTATAAAAAGCGTTATCAAACGACTTTTCAAAATCCTACCTTACGATTTTCACCAACTCTACTGCAGGATTTTCGCCGGCCCTTATTATTGGATCGACATTGAACCGGCATAAAACCGACAACCGACGCTCGTCTCTGTTAGCTACATCACAGCTTTGGCCCGCGTGCCGTAGGGCGAAGCCACGGGCGACCGATTACTATATATAGAGGTATCGCATTGCCCAACCACTAGATGTAGTGTTGCACTGTCGGGAACCGACCGCTCAATGTCAACGGAATACGGGAGAATGAACCCTCCCAGACGTATTCGCGAGCGGCTGCCCCAAACGCAAGGCGAATACCGCGAAACTTTAAAAAAACAGAACGGCACGAAAAGAAGGAACACTCATGACATACGAGGTCAAACTCGCCGATGACAAGATGATGGCCGATTCGCTGACGCCTCCGCAGTGGTCGACGGCCTTCGCCAAGGGTGCGGACCCCAAGTCCATGCGCATCCGCCCGGTCAACTGGAACAACATCCAGGACGACAAGGACCTCGAGGTGTGGAACCGCCTCATCGCGAACTTCTGGCTGCCCGAGAAGGTGCCGCTGTCGAACGACATCCCGACCTGGCGCTCCATGACCGAGCACGAGCGCACCACCACGGTCCGCGTCTTCGCCGGGCTGACCACGCTCGACACCGAGCAGGCCACCGTCGGCGAGCTTGTCCAGATCCCGGACGCGCTCACGGAGCACGAGCAGGCCATCTACACCAACATCGCCTTCATGCAGTCGGTGCACGCCCGCTCCTACTCCTCCATCTTCTCCACCCTCTGCTCCTCCGAGCAGATCGACGAAGCCTACCGCTGGGCCGTGGGCAACGACCTCGTGCAGGAGCGCGTGCGCATCGTCATGGAGCAGTACCAGTCCGATGACCCGCTCAAGCGCAAGGTCGCGGCGGTCATGCTCTCCTCGCTGCTGCTGTACGCGGGCTTCTACCTGCCGCTCTACTTCTCCAGCCGTGCCAAGCTGATGAACACCGCGGACATGATCCGCCTGATCCTGCGCGACAAGGCTATCCACGGCTACTACTCCGGCTACAAGTACCAGCGCCACCTCGAGCACCGCACCGCGGCCGACCAGGAAATGCTCAAGAAGTACACTGACGATCTCTTGAACCAGCTTTACGAGCTCGAGGTCAAGTACTCCGACCAGGTCTACGCCGGCTTCGACTTCATCGACGACGTGCAGGCATTCGTGCGCTACAACGCCAACAAGACCCTGATGAACCTGGGCTACGAGGCCAAGTTCAGCGCCGCCGAAACCAAGGTGAGCCCCGAGATCATCGCCGCGCTCTCGCCTTCCGCCGACGAGAACCACGACTTCTTCTCCGGCTCAGGCTCCTCCTACGTCATCGGCAACGCCGAGGCCACCGACGACGAGGACTGGGACTTTTAGTCTTCACAGCACGCATAGCGCACAAAGGTCGACAGACACAAATCAGGAATTGGCGGAAATCCGCCATTCTTGATTTCGTATCTGCCGACCTTTGCGCTATCTGCCCGTCCATATCAGGATCGCCAGGCCTCCTATATCAGGATCGCCAGAAACTCTATGTCACGATTATCGAAAATCCTACGTCATAATCTCCCGAAATCCCATATCAGGATTGCCAGAAACTCTATGTCAGGATTATCCGATAGCCTAGGTCATGATTATCGGAAATCCTACGTCAGAATTAGCCGATAATTCGCAGCAACCTTTAACGCGAAACGGGACGGAACAACACAGAACGGACGGCGGCGAATATGATCGAGCGAACCTTGAGCACATACGTCAAGAAACTCGCGACGTGGTTCCCGGTGGTGTCGATCACCGGGCCCCGCCAAAGCGGCAAGTCCACGCTCATCCAGAGCGTGTTCGGCGACTACGAGTACATCAACCTGGAGAGGCCGAACGTACGTGCCAACGCGCTGAACGATCCGGTCAGCTTCATCGAGAACCGCCCGGACAGGCTCATCATCGACGAGGCGCAATATGCGCCCGACCTGTTTTCGATGATCCAGACGGAGTCGGACCGGCGCGGCACCACCGGCCAATACATCCTCTCCGGCTCCCAGAATTTCCTGATGCTGAAGAACGTCAAGCAATCGCTCGCCGGGAGAGCCGGCATCGCACGCCTGCTGCCGCTTTCCTATATGGAAGCGCAAGGCTCCGCGCAAAAACCTTCCGCGGACGAATTCATGCTGCGCGGTGGCTACCCGCGCCCGTACGACGTCGGCATCGATCTCGACGCCTATTTCGACGCCTACATCAGCAGCTACATCGAGCGCGACGTCAAAGACTATCTGGACGTCCGCAACATCGACGACTTCCGCCGTTTCCTGAGGCTTTGCGCCCTGAACACTGGCAACCTGACCAACTACACGAACCTCGCGAACGACCTGGGGGTGAGCTTCCGGACGGTGAAATCATGGCTGTCGATCCTCGAATCGAGCTACATCCTGTTCACTCTGCCCCCGTACTTCAAAAGCGCCGGCAAACGCGTTGTCAAGACACCGAAACTCTACTTCTACGACACCGGCCTGCTGTGCAACCTCTTGGGCATTCATAGCATGGAACAGCTGCTCAACCACGAAATGTTCGGCGCGGTATTCGAGAACCTTATCGTTGCGGAGACGGCGAAACACTATTACAACGAAGGCAAAAAGCCGGAACTGTATTTCTACCGCGACGCCGACAAGCAGGAAGTGGACTTGATCGACAAGTACGAATCCGCGGCGCCGAAACTGCTGGAGATCAAATCATCGAAAACCTACCACGACAGGCAGGGCAGGACACTCGCCAAGCTCGGCGGGCTGCTGGGTGTGCCTCGCGAACGGTGCGCCATCGTCTACCGCGGGACCGGGCCGATGCAGCTCGATCAGTACGCCGTCATCAACGCCACCGACTACCTCAGGTTCGACTACCCCGACGCAACCCTGCCCGGCACCCGGCCCACAACCAAGTAGCGATGCACTAGGCCGAACCAATACCCCTGTACGGAATCGCCCGGAAAACGCGGAAGCCGGGTCCCGTGGAACACGGGGACATCCGGCATCCGCACTCACACCGAAGCCCGGACACGCCTCCAAGCCGAAGCGGCCTTATCCTCTCACGGCCTTTCGCCCGCCTCCGGCTCAATATCGTTTGACGGCATCTCGGCTTGCGGAAACGAACCAAGGCCGGGCTCCGTTTCGCTTTCCCGCGCTTCACCCGCCATATCAAACGTTTCACCCGCTGTATTCGGCCTGCTACGCTTTATCCGCATCTGTCCCGTTCCGCGACGGCTACAGTGGAATTCATTGGATGAATCGCGGCCACAACCCGCATCCATCGTTGCGATACTGGCGTCGACACGGAAAGAGAAGCAGCATGACGAGCGGCAAACACACCCAAAAGAACCCACGGGCCCACCGGTTCGCCGCCGCATCAATCGCGGCCCTGGCAGGACTGGCCATGCTCATCCCGACCGCCGGCGCCATGGCCAGCCCGGAACCCGCCGACAATGCGAACGTTCCAGCACAGAGCGCGTCGGCCGACGGCCAGACGAAAGCAGGCCAAGAAGCAAAGAACGCAGAAGGCCAGACGGTTCCCGGAGCCGCGAAAGCGTCGAACACGGGCACACAAAAGCGGACTTCCATGCCCAAGCGCCAAAACCTGCAGCAACAGCCCACGCGGCAATTGGTACCCGCCACGCAAGGTCTCTCGAAGCCGGCCCCAAGCCCGCAAAGCGGTTGCACCGTCGGCACCAGCACCATCGCCCAGTGCTTCCCCGACCATAATCTTGCGCAAGCCGTGGCCTACGTCAACGGTGTGAATATTGAAGCGACATTCACACAAGCGCAAATCAATGCCACAACACAGGTCGGCGTGGGTGGCCAAAAACCGGAAGAATATCAAGTCACTGATCTCACTGGAATCGAATACCTCACCAACCTCACATCGCTGGACATCTCTTGCAACCAAATCACCGATGTCACGCTGCTGAAAGGACTCACCAACCTCACATCGCTAATCATCTCCGGCAACCAAATCACCGATGTCACGCCGCTGAAAGAACTCACCAACCTCACCAACCTCAAGGCTTTAGAAAACAACATCAGCGACATCACGCCGCTGAAAAACCTCACCAACCTCACCAACCTCGTCCTCGAAGTGAACGCAATCAGCGACATCACACCACTGGGAGGACTCACCAACCTCACCGACCTCGACATTGCTCGCAACGAGATCAGCGACATCACACCACTGGGAGGACTCACCAACCTCACCGACCTCGACATTTCCCTTAATGATGTCACAGACGTCACACCGCTAAAGGGACTGGTCAACCTCACCACTCTTATGCTGGCAGATAATTTGTGGCTCAAAGACATCGCGCCACTTAGCTATCTCACCTCCCTCACCCACCTTAATATAGCTTGCACCAAAATCGACGACGTCACACCGCTCAGGAACCTCATCCACCTCACCGACCTCGATTTGTCCATCAACCCCATCAGCGACGTCACACCGCTGAAAAACCTCACCAATCTCACCGACCTTGACATCAGCCACGACAGAATCAGCGACATCAGTCCGCTCAAAGACCTTCCAAACGCTACACTAAAAGCCTGGGATCAATACATAACACTTCCAGCTACCAGCTCCCTGCCGTTAAACATCACCACGGCCAAAGACCTCAACGGTTCCTACATCACACCCACGTTGGATCCCACGACGGGTTCGTACAATCCCACGACGGGGACCACCACCTGGAACAAGGGCACATTGCAATACAACAAATATGCCACCCTTACTTTCAGCACCCCGGCAAGCTCGACCCGTTCCCTCACTCTCGTTCAGTTCAGCGGCACCATCGAGCGCAGGCTAGTACCTCCCTCACCAACGCCCGATCCAACGCCCACGCCCACACCCACACCCACGCCGATACCAACGCCCACACCGACGCCCACTCCGACGCCACAGCAGCCGGCCCCGAAGGCTCCGTCCAAGCCCAAGCCCGAACAGAAGCCGCAGGCCGCCCCCAAGCAGCAGCTCGTGACCACCGGCAGCGCTGTGATTCCCGTCATCGCGGCAGCGGCAGTCCTCCTGGCGGCAGGAGCTGCGATCACCATCGTCGCATACGCCAGGAAGCACAAGGAATAAAGGGACCACAAGCCTGCGCGACATCGCGTTCGAATGCGCCGGCGCGCAGGCCACGTTCGACACGCGTTGAGCGTCAGCGTACCGGCAAGCTCCAGCTCGTCGCGCTTTCCAAGCCGGTCATCGCCAAGCGCGTCAGCCTGGACGACGGCATCGACGGCATCAAGGCGCTGGCCGAAGACAAGGAGCAGGTCAAGATCATGATCGAGCCGGAACTCTAAGACTCGAAAATACGTACTTCGCCCTTTGAACGACAGTGTTTATTCGCAAAGTATCTATACGACATTGGCCGGTGACGGCTTCGGTCTGATCCGATCCGTCACCGGCCAATGCTTATTAGGACTATCGAACATTCCCGACATAGTCTTTGCCTCGCTGGTGTCAAAACCACTCACATCAAGGTGAGTCACCCATTGAGCGAAGCTGGCATCAACTCCATGCCTTGGACATGACCAGTGTTATGAACAGCGGGATGCAAACCTTTGACAACGTTGACGGACTGATGTAGGAATTAAGAAATGCTTAGCCCCACCAAACGAACCGGAATGTTCCTCAAAGACGTCAAAAACTCAAGCGAAAGCATTTTGATCTCAATAAACTCAATTATGCTATCGACTTGCTGATGCGGCAAGACAGCGCTGCTTTAATTCATCAATACGACGTCCATGCCCTTACAAGGAACGTTCACACTTTTCGCGAGGCGCACATCGAGTCTGATTGGCTCCTGCTCTATCAAATCGAGCACAATACATTGACTCCGGTTCTCGTAGAGACGGGTAACCACAAGCAGCTATTGGGCAGACAATCCGTCTACTGCCGGCCCTGCCTGCGGTTGAAACGCTCGGCAACGCTGCGGTTGATTTCCCAGGCAACGAACTTGTAATACACTATCAGACCCAGCCAGACCAACGCGTAGATCACGACGAAGGAAAGAATGAAATATACAAGCTGCTCGCGGAACACAATCGTCCACCCGTTGACGAACACCCACGCGCTGAAGGCGGCGAACGTGCACACGCAGTGAACCGGAATGGCGATGGACAGCGAGACTTCCACGTGGAACAGCAGATAGTCGAGCAGACCGACCACGATCTCCGGGCCAAGCAACGTTATTATGCTCATTCTATTGATGGGAATCCAGTTCGGGACGATGAGCTCGAAAACAACCAACATCACCGTGCCTACGGCAATGGCGGCGAAAAGATGATAAAGAATCTGCGAAAGCGGATCGTGCAAAATACCTTGCTGCCCATGATGGGACACCCGAAGGTTGCTCTTCCCCGGCGTGTGTGAACGACCATTGCGCATATTGCCATCCTTCGCTTCGCGACGTTCCGTTTCTCCCGATTGCAACGAACGTTCACTGCGATCCCCAGACACAGAATTACCGACCTTGTCATTTTCCTCTAACACGATTCATGCTCCTATCGCTCTGCGTAGAGCGTCAACGTAACGACGGCTCACCGTCTCATCTATCCCACCGGTAAGATGGGCGGTCATATTGCCGGAATAACTTCCTTCCAACGACTGCAGTTGATTGATGTTGATGGCAGCTTGCTTGGAAACCCTGATGCAAGTCGCAGGCAACAGGCTCAACACATGCACCAATGTATCTGCGGTCGCAACGACCTGCACACCCTCATCTTCGGCGGCGCCAACGGCCCCGGCCGGAGCGAGGATGCGGATCAGCACCAAGCTGCCCTGCACCTCCAAAGCGACGATATCTGACTCGCGCACCAACTGCAGTCCAGTTTGCGTGGTGACAGGAATGGCGGAAACCCGCCGATTACCCAAAGCCTGGATACTCTTCAGTGCTTGCTCCGCGTTGTTGCTGAACTCCGATGCCTCAACGATGACGTTCACCTGCCCTTGCGGCAAGGCCGAATTAGCCTGAAACGTAACATCCATACCCGTTCACACCACTTCTCTTTTTCGTAAACGCAGCACGAGCAACCGGCTGCAATACCGCTGACGACTCACTTTCGCGCCTCAACTTACCGGTGCTTTCAGCTACGTAAATCTCCCTCCTTTATAATACAGTCAATCTCTGAAAATCAACTATGCTGCTATGACACATACTGCGGCAATAGAGAGACTGGGCTTACCGCCTTTCCACCGTAACGCCATCAGTTTCCTTCCCTCTCTACACCGCCTCTACCGAAACCAGACAATAGATGCGTCCGTACCTGCATTAATTATTTACCGTTTATTGTTGTATCGCACGACTTCGCGACACACGCAGGTATCGGCCAAGCGGCAGAAAATGCGCTCCAAGAGGTGTCACAACGCAGCCGTATTGCATCAGCGACTCCGCCACGAAACGACCAGCACAGCACGAATCGCCACGACCAACAAGGAAGGCGCTCAAGCACGCTCCTTGACTGTCGGCTCGGCACACATCGTTCGCACCATCTTTCCAAACCGCGCCTTGTCCGTTCCTTCCCCGACGAAAGGCTGACGCCGTAAGTGTGAAACCCGCTACACCTCGGTTCATTACACGCATTCCCCGTGCGCAAACATGCCAGTACGACTACGATTGCTATCTATGAGTGAACAACAAACTTGGGTGAACCCTCTGCGCGATCCGCGAGACCTGCGGCTGCCACGCATTGCCGGACCCTGCAGCCTGGTGATTTTCGGCGTCACCGGCGACCTGGCGAAAAAGAAACTGCTGCCGGCCATCTACGATCTGGCCAACCGCGGGCTGCTGCCGCCGAGCTTCGGGCTGATCGGATTCGGCCGCCGCGAATGGAGCAACGAGGAGTTCGCCAACTTCGTGGAAGAATGCGTGAAGGCTCGCTGCCGCACGCCGTTCCGCGAATCGACCTGGACGAACCTCGCCAAGGGCATGCGCTTCGTCACCGGCACGTTCGACGACAAGGCGGCCTTCGAGCGCCTGAGCCAGACGGTCAAGGAACTCGACCGCGACCGCGGCACGCGCGGCAACCACGCCTTCTACATGTCCGTGCCGCCGAGCGCCTTCCCCATCGTCTCCCAGCAACTGGCCGATTCCGGGCTCGCGCGCTCCAACGACGACGCATGGCGCAGGGTCATCATCGAGAAACCGTTCGGCCACGACCTGAAAAGCGCGAAGGAGCTCGACCGCGTGGTCTCCGAGGTCTTCGACCCGAGCTCGGTCTTCCGTATCGACCACTATCTGGGCAAGGAGACCGTGCAGAACATGCTGGCGCTGCGCTTTGCCAACTCCATGTTCGAGCCGATCTGGAACTCCAACTACGTCGACCACGTGCAGATCACCATGGCCGAGGACATCGGCATCGGCGGCCGCGCCGGCTACTATGACGGCATCGGCGCCGCGCGAGACGTAATACAAAATCATCTCTTGCAGCTGATGGCGCTGACCGCGATGGAGGAGCCGGTGAGCTTCGCCGCCAGTGACCTCACGGCCGAAAAGACGAAGGTGCTTTCCGCCGTCCGTCTGCCGCACGACCTCGGCGCCTACACCGCCCGCGGCCAGTATTCCGCGGGATGGCAGGGTTCGCAGGAAGTCTGCGGCTACCTCGACGAAAAAGGCATCGACAAGTCCAGCACCACCGAGACCTACGCCGCCATCACGCTCGGCGTCGACACGCGCCGTTGGGCCGGGGTGCCGTTCTACCTGCGTACCGGCAAGCGCCTGGGCAAGCGCGTCACCGAGATCGCCGTGGTCTTCAAACGCGCCCCGCATCTGCCCTTCGAGCAGACCGCCGTACGCGAGCTCGGCAACAACGCCATCGTCATCCGCGTGCAGCCCAACGAAGGCGTCACCATGCGTTTCGGCGCGAAGGTGCCCGGCGCCACCGCCATGGAGGTGCGCGACGTGTCGATGGACTTCAGCTACGGTCGTTCGTTCACCGAGAACTCGCCCGAGGCCTACGAGCGCCTGATTTTGGACGTCTTGCTCGGCGATCCGCCGCTCTTCCCGACCACGGCCGAGGTCGACCTGAGCTGGAAGATCCTCGACCCGATCGAAGAATATTGGTCCACACTCGGCCAGCCGCAGCCGTACCGCGCCGGCACTTGGGGACCCAAGGTTGCCGACGAAATGCTCGCACGCGATGGACGCCATTGGAGGATGCCATGATCATCAAAATGCCGAATACCCAGACCGACGCCGTTGCGCGCAAAATCGAGGAACTCCATCAAAAGCGCGGCGAGGCCGGCAACGACCGCGTTTTGACGCTCATCATCTCGACCGTTGAGAGCGAGCTCGAAAACGCGCTGAAAATCGCCAATTTCGCAGGCCGCGAGCACCCCTGCCGCGTCATCGCCATCGTGCCGAACAGCAAGGAAGTGCCGTTCTGCGACGTCGACAAGGAACCGGACTGCTATGTCACCGATTCCGGCGACGTCGAGACCGACCTCGACGCGCAGGTTCGCTTCGGTGCCGACGCCGGTGCGGGCGAGGTCATCATCCTGCGTCCGCGCGGCGGGCTGTGCCAGCATACCGATACCTTGGTTATGCCGCTGCTGGTGCCCGATACACCGGTCGTCACCTGGTGGCCGACCAATCCGCCGGCGAACCCTTCTAAGGACCCGCTGGGAGCGATGGCCGGAAGCCGCATCACCGACGCCTTGCGTTCGGACGACCCCGACAAGACCTTTGACACGCTTCGTGCCAACTGGGAGCCCAAGGACGTCGACTTCTCCTGGACGCGTCTGACCATCTGGCGCGCGATGCTGGCCACCACCATCGACCAGCCGCCGCACCTGCCGATCGAGTCCGTCAAGGTGATCGGACAGCCCGATTATCTGCCGCTAAAACTGCTCGCCGCATGGCTCGCGCTGAAACTCAACGTGCCGGTCGAGCTCGGCTACGTCACCGGCGCCGAAGCCATCACCGGCGTCTATCTGAACCGCTCCGACGGCACGATTGCGCTGGAGCGCCCGGATTCGCGCGAAGCCGTCATCAGCCAGCCGGGGCAGACGCCGCAACGTGTCGCCATGCCGCTGCGCACGCTCGAGGACTGCCTGAGCGAGGAACTGCGCCGCATCGATCCGGACGAGGTCTACGCCGACGTCATCGCCAAGGGCTGGGGCATGGTTCAGGGCTGAGCCCGGGCATTGTTGATGCCTCTGCCAAGAGAGTGCCGTGCGAAAAGTGCGTTTTAGCTATGTTAAAGCGCACTTTTTACACAGCACAGTGCGAAAAGTGCGTTTTAGCGATACTAAATGGCACTTTTTGCACTTCAAGCCTGGCCCGTCGCTCGAAACACAATGCGCACACGCTAGAAATACCGACGCCAGTGGCGCAAACCGGCAGTCATCTACACTTGTGGTATTCAATCAAATGTCCGGATGAAGTAAATGGACAAGGAGCATATTGCATATGGCTGATCGAAAACTGGAAGTATATAAGGACGCGGAAACCGTGGCTTTGGCGGCGGCGCAACGCACCTTGCTCGCCATTCTGGACGGGCTGAGCGAATGTGACAAGTCCGGCAAGGGCGACGCTGGCGCGAAACCGATTCGCAGCCGCTACGACGTGGCGCTGACCGGCGGATCCGACATCCTGCGCGCGCTGACCTACATGGCTTCGAACCCGCTGGTCGACGCCATCGACTGGACGCGCGTTCACTTCTGGTGGGGCGACGACCGCTTCGTGGCCGCAACCGATGAGGACCGCAGCTCGTGGCAGGCCCGGCAACGCTTCCTCGACAAGCTGGTCGCCGACGGACGCCTGCCCGAGGCCAACATCCACGAGATGGCCACCGACACCCGCACGCCCGAACAGGTCGCAGCCGCCAGCGACGAGGAGAACAAGGCTCTGGTCGTCAAAGCCGCGGCCGATTACGACTCCGCCCTCAAGCGCGAGCTCGGCGACGAACCGGCAATGGACCTGCTGATCCTCGGCATGGGGCCGGACGGCCATTTCGCCTCGCTCTTCCCCGGCCACGACGAAATCAGGATCGGCGCCTCTGCGCCTCACACAGCCAACGTCAACGGTTCCAATGAAACCAGCACCGGAACAGCTGCTTGCGTCAGCAGTAACCTTAACCCTTCCGCCGGCGCAAATACCGAAGCCAGGGTTTCCGCCGAAATCGACACGAGAACAGATACCTCCGCCGAGGTCACAGGAACAGACTCATCAACATATCCACTAGCCGCCGGCGTGACCCACTCCCCCAAGATGCCGCCGCTGCGCGTCTCGATGACCGCGCCGATGCTGGCCCGCAGCCGCCGCACCTGGATGCTCACGTGCGGAGCCGGCAAGGCCGATGCCACCGCCGCCGTTTTCGCGAGCGCCAACAATCCCGCGTATCCTGCCAGCTTTGCCGCCGGCACCGAAGAATTCGCGTGGTTCACCACGCCCGACGCGGTGGCCAAACTGTAGTATTCACCAACGTGGTCGGTTTCAAAATAATCTCTGAAACCGACCACATCATCGTTGTTGACGAACGATATTTCAACAATTTCAGAGTTTTCGTCGGTTTTATCAAGGTTCTCACGATTTTGGTGCTGGCAAACCGCACGCTACGAATCACCAAAGTCCGTTTACCAGCACGACCAAGATTTCCATTACTTTCAATGCTGATAAACTGCACATAACCATTCGCCAAAGCCCGTTTACCTGCATTAACCGCTGTATTTGCACTGTTGCGCCCGTAAACAAAGCAGGCATAACCCTTCAGCTACAAAACCGTCCTCCGCCAGATACCGAAACTATCGGTATCCGACAAAGGACGGAATAATTCAGATTCTCGCCACCGACCAAATACTTACTCGGCTGCGAAAATCAGGCGATTAAGCGTCGGCAATCGACCAATCAGTTCAACCGATCAATCGCTCATCTTTTCTTCCGGACGGTCCTTCTCGGCCCACAGGGTGTGGAAGGCGCCGGGCTCGTCGACGCGGCCGTAGGTGTGCGCGCCGAAGAGATCGCGCTGGGCCTGGATGATGGTGGCCGGCAGACGCTTGGAACGCAGGCCGTCGTAGTAGGAAAGCGAGGTCGAGAAGACCGGTGCGGGGATGCCGCAGCTCGCAGCCTTGCCGACCACACGGCGCCAGGAAGCCTGAGCCTTGTCGATGGCGCTCTTGAAGTAGGGCGCGAAGAGCAGCGAGATGTCGGCCTCGCCGGACTCGAACGCGTCGGAGACGACGTTGAGGAACTGGGCACGGATGATGCAGCCGCCGCGCCAGATCCGCGCCACAGCGGCCAGATCGATCTTCCAGTCGTACTGCTTGGCCCCGTCGTTGATCTCGTTGAAGCCCTGCGCGTAGGCGACGATCTTGGAGGCGTAGAGCGCTTGACGAATGTCTTCGATGAAAGCCCTGCGCTCGTCGTCGCCGGCGAACTCGAGCTTGCCATCAGGGCCGGCGAGATTCTGCTTGGCGGCGCCTTCACGCAGCTCGACCTGGTCGGAAAGGCCGCGCGCGAACACGCCTTCGGCGATGGCGGTGACGGGAGTGCCGAGCTCGAGGGCGGTCTGGACCGTCCAGGTGCCGGTGCCCTTCATGCCAGCCTGATCGACGATGACGTCAACCAGCGGCTTGCCGGTCTTCTTGTCCTTCTGATGCAGCAAGTCGGCGGTGATCTCGATCAGATACGAATTGAGCTCGGTCTTGTCCCATGCCTCGAACACGTCGCCGATCTCGTCGGGGGTCATACCCATTCCACGGCGCATCAGATCGTAGCTTTCGGCGATGAGCTGCATGTCGGCATATTCGATGCCGTTGTGGACCATCTTGACGAAGTGGCCGGCACCGTTCTCGCCGATGTGGGTGACGCAGGGCTCGCCCTCCGCCTTCGCGGCGATGGACTTCAGGATCGGGCCGAGGGTCTTCCAGGACTCATCGGTGCCACCGGGCATCATGGACGGGCCGTTCAGCGCGCCCTCTTCGCCGCCGGAAACACCGCAACCGACGAAGTGCAGGCCGCGAGCGCGGATTTCCTTCTCGCGACGAATGGTGTCTTTGAAGTAGGAATTGCCGCCGTCGACGATGATATCGCCGGGATCCATGGCATCGGCGAGCGCCTCGATCATTGCGTCGGTCGGCGCCCCGGCCTTGACCATGATGATGGCCGTGCGCGGCTTGGTGAGGGAGGCGACGAACTCGTCGATGGTTTTGGCAGGCACGAACTTGCCCTCGGTGCCGTGATCGGCCATGAGCTTTTCGGTGCGCTCGTAATGGCGGTTGTAAAGCGCCACGGTGTTGCCGTGATGCGCGAGGTTACGCGCGAGGTTCGAACCCATTGCCGCCAGACCGACGACTCCAATATTTGCTACAGCTTCCGTCATTGTTAGCCTTTCAATTTGACATTTCTTCGACGGCGCGGACGACCGGAACCGTTTCCCGGCTTGCCCTGCAACCTGCCTAAGTTTTTAATGTTTCCGGACTTTGCCGAACCCGAAACATACTCCCCTAGTCTATCGCCATCCAAGCCTATACGCGTTCCCGGAAAGTGGAATATACCACATTGCAATATGTCATAGGCAGCAAACCGTGGCAACATGACGTTGCGCGGGCTCTTTCAAAACTTGGCCCCGCCGTCACCAACGCAACGACAGGGCCAAGAAACGTTTTGCCACGGGGACTTACTCGACGAACAGCGCGCGCAAGCCGGCAACCTCATCCGCACTCATACCGTTTTGCAGGCAATACTGCTCGGCACTTCCGTATTCGCTCTTGATGCCGGCGAGCACGCCACGCATCAGTTCCGGCGGCGAGGCGAGCATCGCGGTCTGGGCCGCGGTGATCTGGCCGACGCCCTTTTCATCGCTGTTCAGGCCTTTCAGCACGGCTTTCTTGAAGGCGTCGCCGAGGTTCGCGCCGGACTGGGCATAGCAGGAGACCACCATGTCGTCGCTCACGCCGAGCAGGCTCATCAGGATGCCCGAGGTGATGCCGGTGCGGTCCTTGCCGGCGGTGCAATGGATAAGCATCGGATGGCCGTCGTCTTTCAGCAGCTTGCGCAGGATGAGCACGATCTGTTCGGCCGAGCCAAAGACGATATCGTGATACATTTCGGCCATGTCGATGCCTTTGGACATCTCCTTCATGCCGCCCTGCTCGGTCATGGTGGTCTTTAAGAGCGGAACGCGATCGACATGGATATCGTCGGGAAGGGTGTACGGCCATTGCTCCACTTCGAGCGGGTCGCGCAGGTCCACCACCTCCTTGACATTGAGACGGTGCAGGTCGTCGAGGCCATGCTCGCCCAGGAAATTCAGGCCTGCCGTGCGGAAGAAGAGGCCGTCGCGCAATTTGTGGCCGTCCTGCGTCGGGTAGCCGCCGATTCCGCGGGAGTTCGGGACGCCGTCGATAACGACCCCGGCCCCGTCGCCGTTCGGACGATAGTCAAGGTAGGCCGTGTCGCCTGCAGCACCGTTGGAAACGACGCCGGCAATGTCGCCTTTGATATCGCCGGTAATGTCGCCGGTATCGTCCGCGTTGAGATTTGTCATACTGCTCCTGCTTTCATCAGTCGGAAATGAATCGATCTGTCATTATTACGATGAAACAAGTCTATCCGCAAACCTCAGCGTTACCTGAATATCGCCATAATACGAAGTGTCGGCGGCGCGATTGACGGACAGCCGATTAACCGCATCATCAACGTTCCTAAAACCCTACAGCCAAGCCATATCACCGGTTCCCTTCCTGTATTACTTATCACAATTCAATTTGCGGTACTCGAACTTTGCGTTTCTTCGGCAATCTGAAACAGACGTATAGCATTAGTTGCCGGCCGGCCGAATTTCCCATTTACTACGAAATCCCCGACAACGGCAGAACGGTCGGGCGATAGAGCCATAATCATCAATGAGAAGACGCTCCCGCTCCGACGCGGATTTGCGACGAACGAGCCGATTTGAGTAACGCGACACGACAGAAGGTTGAGAACAATGCAGTACATCAACACGACCATCGACGGTATTGACGGCACCAAAGCTGATTTCAGCGTCTATTCCATCGACAACAGCAAGGAAATCGACCCACAGCGCCGGCGGCCCACCGTGCTCGTCATTCCCGGCGGAGGCTATGTCTTCACCAGCGACCGCGAGGCCGAACCCATCGCGCTCAAAATTCTGGGGGCGGGTTACAACGCGGCCATACTGCGATATTCCTGCGCTCCGTCCGTTTACCCCACCGCTTTGCTCGAAGCCGCGGAAGCCATGAAACTGCTGCGAGAAAACGCCGAGGCCTGGCACATCAAGCCGGATGCCATCGTTGCCGCGGGATTCTCAGCGGGCGGGCATCTTGCCGGCAACCTCGCCACCACCGCAGGCGACGAGACCATGCGAGCCCACGGCTACGACCCGGACGCCGTGCGGCCGAACGGACTGATGCTCGGCTACGCCGTCACCACCTCCGGCAGATACGCCCATCGCGACAGCTTCGACAAGCTGCTCGGGCCAAAGGGCAAGAACGACGAGAAATTGCTCGAGGAGGTCTCAATCGAAAGGCACATCGACGCCAAGACCCCGCCGACTTTCATCTGGCACACCGTCACCGACGAGACGGTACCCGTTGAGGGCGCGGAGATGACATTCGACGCGTGCGTGTGCGCCAAGGTCCCGGTCGAGGCCCACTTCTTCCCCACCGGCCATCACGGCCTCTCGCTGGCCAACGCCGATGTGGCAGGGGCCGATGACCCACACGGCGTCGACGAAGGCGTGCAGCAGTGGATGCCGCTGTTCATCGCCTGGCTCGACCGCAATTTCGGCGACGCACGCTGAACCGAACAGCCGACGGCGCGTTCCTCGATCCCGTAAAAAAACGCGTCCCGTAGCATCATCCCGATACGAATAATGGAATGCTGCGGAAACCTGACACTGCCTGTCCAGGTTTCCGCAGCATTCCATTTGTGGTAAGAAAGCCGCCATCGGTTGGCAGAAAAGCCCCGCCAGCCTACAGCCCTACTTTATTTTGATTGATGGGCGATCTTGTACTCACTCGCCCACTCGTCGACGAACACCTTGCTCACCTTGTCCCAACCATTAGTGCCTTGAGCATATCCCAGCAGGGCATTCGTGAGGTCGGACTTCCACTGTTCGGAAGGAATGTAGAGGAAGTCCCACGGCACATCCTTCTTGCCTTCCTTCTTGTACTCGTTGGCAGCCTGCATGATCGGGTTCTTGGTGGCATACTTGCCGGTGAAGGTCTTGAACGGCGTGCTGAAGCCCATGGTGTTCGCCCATTCGTCACGCCCGGTGTCAGAGGTGACCAACCACTTCAGGAAGTCCTTGGTGGCCTTGATGGCCTTGGGCGACGCCTTCTTGTTCACCATCCAGTACGTTTCTGAACCGGTGGCCATGCCGTAGTTGCTCTCTCCCGGAGCTCCGATGTAAATCGGGATGGCCCCGACGTTGCTGGCGCTCACCTTGCCGTCGCGGATGTTAGGCCAAGCCCATGAACCGTTGTGGAAGAAGACCGCCTTGCCGGTGTTGAATTCGGCGAGCGAATCGTTCAGGGTCTTGCTGCCCAGGGTGTTCTTCGGCACCGTCGAATCGTTCATGTAAAGATCGGTGATGTTCTTGAACTGAGGAAGGAACGTTCCCTTAATCGTTGCAGGCTGCTTGGTGATATGGTCCTTTTCGAACTCATAGGCAATCGGCATGTTGGAAAGGTGCACGTACCACCTGAAGTAGGACGAGGCGTCGAAGCCCATCGAGGAGAACGCTCCTTCGAGGCCGAGCTTGTCCTTGTTCGCCTGAATCTCATCCGCTACGGTCTTCAGGCTCTTGAAGTCTTTGATGTCCTTGACGTTCTTGATGCTGGCTCCGGGCATATCGAAGTACTTCTGCAGCAGATCCTTGCGATAGATCAACCCATAGGTCTCGTTGACCATCGGCACGGCCAAGACGTGCTTGCCGTCGTCGGAACGCAGCGCTACGGACTTATCCTCAAGCTGCTTGTAAGCCTCGGTATCTTCAATCGGAGCGGCGTAATCCTTGTATTGGTCGAGGCCGACCTGACCGAGAACGCGGAAAACGGTGGGAGGCTTGCTCTTGGCCAGTTCAGACTTCAGCGTCTGCACATAGGTGCCGGATGTCGCGCTTCGCGCATTGAAAGGCACTCCGGTCTCTTTCGTGAACTTCTTGCCCAAGACCTGAATGGAATCCACGATCTCGCTTTTGTTGTTCAGATAGTACACACCGTCTGACGACGCACCCTTGCTGCCAGAAGACCCGCAGCCGGCCAGGCTGGCGCAAATCGTCACCGCCACCCCTGCCGCTATCAATGAATTAATACGTTTCATAATTGTTCCTCTCTGAATCAAACCCGGCAATAAAAAAGCAGCCGATTACGTTCCCACAATCGCAGAACTTTGTCGTTCTTATGAAAACGCTTGTATGAGTATATCTACGTTATTTTTATTTGTCAAATACTCTCTTCAAACGAAAACGATATCACAATAAAGTCACTACAGAATCAAAAACGAGCGACAGATTGGCGCAATGAAAGCCGCGCAATGCAAGAACCCCTTAGCGTTGACAGACAGAAGATGCCTAGCCGTATCATATAATCATATTGGATGTAAGGAAACACACCATCATCGGAGGAACCATGCAAGAAGCAACCATCGAGGACGTGGCCAAGCTATCTGGCGTATCTATTGCAACCGTTTCCAGAACATTTAAGCATCCGGAACTCGTCGCCGAAAAAACACGCAAGAAAATCAAGTCCGTGGCAAAAGACCTCGATTTTTCAATCTCACGCTCGGCAATGATCCTTCAGGCAGGCAAAACCTACCGCATCGCGCTCCTATTCAACGAGCGACCTTCGACATGGTTCAATGCCCATATCTACGAAGGTCTGAATGCGGTCCTCCAGCCGGCAGGATACGACATCACGCTCCAACGAATCGTCTCGAGTGACGACAGGCATAAATTCTTCGAAACCTTGCCCATTCGCCGCAATGTCGACGCAGTGATCGTAGCCTCAATCAACATCAGCGAGAACGACTCCGCCCGACTTCACAGCATGAAAGTTCCCATTGTCGGCATCAACGCCGTGCCGGAGGACGCTTTTAACCTTTCGATCCGCATTGACGACAGACAGTCGATGCGTCTGGCCACACAGCACCTGATCTCCATAGGGCACAGGAACATCGCTTTTATTGCGTACCAGTACGGGCAAGAGGACATCGGAACGTTGAACTTTACCACCAACTTCCGTATCCAGGGTTTCAAGGACGCCTGCGAAGAAGCCGGAATCAAACCGACCATCATCAATGTGCGCCGAGGGGAAAACGTCATCGACAACGTTTTGACGAGCCTTTTCCAGCTACAACCGACGCCTACGGCCATCTGCTGCCAACAGGATTCGCTGGTCGTGCCTTTGGTGCCCAGGCTCGAACAGTTCGGCTACCGCGTACCGGACGACATCTCAATCATCAGCGTCGACGATTCTGACTTCGCCCGGGAAATGGGGCTTACCGAAATCCGCCAGGATCCGACCGAAATGGCGCAGACCATAGCCACACGCCTCCTTGCCATGCTCGAGGGGCAGGAAGTCGATGTCAAGCACCAGATCCTGCCCACACAGATAGTATTTCGAAATTCAACAAGACCTTACCGTGCCGCCGCACCGGCCATGCAACAGCGGTAAAACGGCACGGCACACCGTTGCTGAATCATTGTTGCTGAATCATTGTTGCTGAATCATTCAGCAGCGCAGCACAGCAAAGCTCTGCGCCCCAAGACTCAACGCGTTGCCCTCTTCACCGGATTCAGGCCGCACCTGTCCTATTGCAGCCAGGCAATCCTCAGATTCGGCGGGATTCAGCCCGTCAGGCAATGCCACGCGTTCATCCTCCAGACCGGGATTGAGAGCAATCAGCAGACGCTCACCGTCATCGCCCGACCGAAGATAAGCGAATGACCGGCCGTTCTCGGGGGCCGCCACAACCTCAAAGCCGCCATCGGCGCGCAGGGCCCGGTGCCCCGGGCGCAACCCAAGCAGCAACTTTGTCCAATGCAGCATCGAGTCCGGATCCTTCTCCTGCTTTTCGACCGTCGGAGCATCCTGGCTCGGGTCGACAGGAAGATACAGATCCTCTTTCGCGCCTTGCGAGAAGCCAAGGTTGGCGCCAGCACCCCACTGCATCGGTGTTCGACTTCCCGTACGGAAGTAGCCACCCTCCTTGGTCGGAAGGGCATAATATCGCATTGCGATTTCGTCGCCATAGTAGACGAACGGCACACCCGGCATCGTCAACAGCATACCGTAGGCAATCTTGATCTCCAGATCCGAAAGTCGGGGGGCCAGACGCACGGTATCGTGATTGCACGTCAGGAAGCAGAAGTATCCCCTGTCTTTCGTCGCCTCGTATTCCGGCAGGTAGTCCGCCAGGAATGCCTTGATACTTGTGCCGCTATCCGCGGTGAAATAACTCAGGTCTTTTTCCTGCTCTCCATCTTTCACAAAACGGCGGGCCAGCAGATTGTAGCCGTTCGCCTCTCGCACCGCTGTCTTCTCGTGGTTGAGGTAAAAGTCCATGTCAAAGCCGGCGCTCAGCGCATCCTGAGGCGCTGCCCATTCGGAGACAAACGCGGATTCCGGGAACTCCTGTTTCACCGGGGAAAGCATTTCCTTCCACGCCTCGATGGTCGCGTGATGATGAGCATCGTCATTCTTGACGAGGGACCGTGCCATATCGACGCGGAAGCCATCGCAACCTCGCGAAAGCCAATAACGCATTACATCTACCATTGCCTGTTTCGTCGCACGGGCTGCGGGAGAGTCCGTGCTCATCTGCCACGGCCTGTCGATCTTGGCAAAACCATAGTTCAGCGCAGGCTGGCACTTGAAGAAGTTGAGGATATAGGCGGCATCGCGCTTGCTCTCTCCGCCGATGAACGGCAAGGTGTAGCCGCTGAACGCGCCATCGGTCCAGATGAAACGGTCGGAATACTCATTGCGTTCGACTTTCGTGCTCTGCCGGAACCATTCGTGCTCTTCGCTGGTATGGCCGGGCACCAAATCAAGCAGCACGCGCATCCCTTTTGCGTGCGCTTGACGGAAGAGACGAATCATGTCGTCATTCGTGCCATAGCGTGGAGCGATCTTGCAGTAGTCGCTGACATCATAACCGGCATCCTTGAACGGTGATTCAAAGCAAGGATTGATCCACAGGGCGTTGCACCCCAGGCCCTTGATATAGTCAAGTTTTTCGATGATACCGTTGAGGTCCCCGATGCCGTCTGCGTTTGAATCACGGAAACTTTGCGGGTAGATTTCGTAGAACACGGCTGACTTCAGCCATTCCGGTGATGGGAAAACCCCCATTATACTGTCCTTTCTTAAGCTGCCTGACATGACAGAACGCCGTATCCGAGGCAAAGCGCCGACGCAAGCCGCTGATGCATCGACTCGCATCAGACCAATTCACGCTGACTTGTCCGCGCATCCTCTCCATGAATGCTGGCAATCATGGCTCACGGAACCGCTCACGATACGGTGCTTCCGCCTCATCGCCCTTCTATTAAAACACAAAATGTATACGTTTTCAATATAACATCGCGTTTTCCCTTCAAAATCAATAAAGAAATCCCCGTTTCCACCTCTAAGATTGACTTATTTGCTTTTTCCTGCTATTGTAAGCGTTTGCTAGATGGCACATTTTTGAACGAGGTATAGAGAGGTACCGATCAATGATGTTGACCTCAAACATGGCAGGTCTCGCCAATACAATCATTGACGAGCTGCTCAAGAGCAGAAAGCGAGCATGACCATGATATCTATGGCAGGCAAAGCAATTCGCAAATGGTGGGCACTCTTTTCCTTACCCACTTTTGTTGCGTTTATAATAGGGTTTTTAGTACCATTCATAACGGGCATCTATCTGAGCTTCTGTCGGTTCACCACCGTCACAGATTCCAAGTTCATAGGTTTGGCCAACTACGTAGAGGCGTTGAAGGATCCTGATTTCTGGCACGCGCTGCGCTTCAGCACGGCGTTCACCGTCATCATCGTGATCTTCGTCAACATCGTCTCTTTCGCAATCGCTTACATGCTGACCAAAACGTTCCGAGGCGTGACCATCTTCCGGTCCGTCTTCTTCATGCCCAACCTGATCGGCGGCATCGTCCTGGGCTATATCTGGATGCTGCTGCTCAACGGCATCCTCGCACACTGGGGCAGATCGCTTTCGTTCTCGGGCGTATACGGTTTCTGGGGACTGGTCGCCCTGTATTCATGGCAGCAAATAGGCTACATGATGATCATCTACATCGCCGGCATGCAGTCATTGCCGAGCGACGTCATGGAAGCGGCGGCCGTCGACGGCGCCAATAGCCGCCAGGTGCTGTTCCACGTCACGATCCCGCTGATGATGCCGTCAATCACGGTATGCACCTTCCTGACCATGACCAACGGATTCAAGATGTTCGACCAGAACCTTGCGCTGACCAACGGCGCCCCGGCAAATACTTCTGAAGGAATGGCGCTGAACATCTATCGAACATTTTACGGACGTGCAGGTTTCGAAGGCGTCGGGCAGGCAAAAGCGGTGATATTCTTCATCATCGTGGCCGTGCTCGCGCTCATCCAGAACAGGCTCACTACCAGCAGAGAGGTTGAAGCATGAGCGACAAAGTCAAACACCCGGGCCTATGGACGACCTTCTTTACCGTTGTATGCCTGATTTGGGTCTTCCCCATCGTGCTGGTCTTCATCAACGCGTTCAAAGACCAGACGTACATCGCGCTCAACACATTCTCGATACCACGCGGAGACGCGTTTGTCGGATTCAAGAATTTCGAAGTCGGCATCGAACGCACGGACTTCATCGCCAGTATCGGCTGGACCGTCGTGACCACAGTCGGCTCCGTGCTGCTCATTCTGGTCTGCACCTCGATGTGCGCATGGTGGATCGTACGCGTCAATAACTGGGCGGCGAAGGCGCTCTACTCTCTCTTCCTGTTCAACATGATCGTACCGTTCCAGATGGTGATGTTCACGCTTTCGAAGTTCACCGATATGCTCGGCTTCAACACGCCTTGGGGTCTGTGGCTCATCTACCTGGGCTTCGGCGCAGGCCTCGCGGTATTCATTTTCACCGGTGTCGTCAAAGGCATCCCGCAGGAGCTGGAGGAATCCGCGATGATCGACGGGGCTTCCGTGCCCGGCATCTTCTTCAGGATCGTCGTGCCGATTATGCGCCCCTCGATCATATCGGTGGCGATTCTGGAGACCATGTGGATCTGGAACGACTTCCTGCTCCCTTACCTGACCTTGGATCTGTCGAACTTCAAAACCATGCCGATCGCCGTGCAATACCTCAAAAGCGGATATGGGGCGGTTGATATGGGAGCACTGATGGCCTGCCTCGTGCTGGCAATCATTCCCGTCATCCTCTTCTATCTGCTTTGCCAGAAATACATCATCAAAGGTGTGTTGACAGGAGCGGTGAAAGGCTGAGCACAGCCTCTCGAAGCCGTTAACGTAAAGCGGGCGGAGCCACCAAGGTAAGTGGCTCCGCCCGCTTGCGTTACGAGGCGAGACCATTATTGACCCGCTCCGGCCAGATTTATACGTTGTTGATATATTGTCCAAAAACGTGCTCGAGGATCGGTATGTGCACCAGAAGAATCGACCCGTACCCAAGCACTATCAAAAGAAACTCCCCTTGCGGCAGATAGAACCAGGAAGCTGCTATAAGGCCCAGAAACAACAAGTCCGCAAAAGCGAGAGCCAATGTCGAACCTATGTAGGAGACACCGAATATAAAAGCATTCTTCAATGTCGACCAAACGGTATTTTCAAACCTCGCCTGAAGCGCCCACACCCACTCGAAACCGATGATCCAGACAATGGTGAGAGCGAATTTTGGTATAAGCAATGGCGTGATCTGGAGGACGATCCAACTGTACGCAAGCGCCAAACCCGTCAGCCCGAACACCAGCCAGAGCAACGTCGCCTGCCGGAAATTCGAGACAAAAGAATGAAAGAAATTTTTGGTGACATGCCCTTCACCGCTTAACGTGCGGCGAAGGGCATCATGACCCGCCGTGAGCGCCGCACCGATTGTGATGAATGGAATGGAAATAAGCAGCATCAGGATATTGACCCAGATCGCATCCGTCAGATCCGACAACCCTCGCATGAATTTAGAATCAGGTGAAAGCCAACCCATCCCCACTCCATTCCCGACAAGCACGCATTGCTCACTGTAATACGAAAGACAAACTAATCCACTTCAATCTGAATCTTGACGTCTTCCGGATGAGCTTCGGCGACCCGGTCAAAAGCCTGCTTCGCGTCGTCCATGTCAAAGACCTTGGAAATGAAAGAGCCGATTTTAATCTTACCGGACGAAACGAGATCGATGGCCTTCTGATAGACGTTGGCATACCGGAAGACGTTCTCGATTCTCGTCTCACGCGCCTGTACTTCGGTGATATCCATAGGGACATCGCCGGACGGTGGGATGCCGATAATGACAGTGGTGTTACCCGGGGCGCCCAATTTCCAGAGATTGTCGTAGGACTTCAGATTGCCTGATGCCTCGAAGACCCTGTCAGCGCCCCAGCCGTCTGTTTCCTCATTGACACGCGCGATGAGATCCTCCTTGGTGATATCGACCGGGACCACACCATCAATCGTCCGGGCGATATCAAGCTTCTCTTTCGACGTGTCTGAAATGAGCACCTTGGAGCAACCGCCCGCCAAAGCGGAGGCCGCGGTCATCAAACCAACCGTTCCCGCTCCCGTCACCACCCCGATATCTCCGGGTTTGATCGCGGCTTTCGTCGCTGCCCACATGCCGACAGAAAGCGGCTCAAGCAGGGCACCTTCGCCAAAGCTCATATTGTCCGGCAGCTTATAGGTAAACGCCGCAGGGTGAATGACCTCTTCGGAAAGGCAACCGTCGACAGGCGGGGTGGCAAAGAAACGCACGCTGGGATCAATGTTGTAAAGCCCGAGTTTGGCGGCTCTCGAATACATGTCGGGGATGCCGGGCTCCAACGCGACGCGATCGCCTACCTTGAACCCCGTCACCCCCGGCCCTACTTCAAGAACGGTGCCCGAGGCCTCGTGCCCGAGTATCATCGGACTTTCGACTACATATTTTCCAACGCGTCCATGCGTGTAATAATGCAGATCCGACCCGCATATGCCGACTGTATGGGGAGCGATTCGCAATTCACCGGGCCCGGGAGACTCAACATCAGGCACCTGACGAACATTGATCACGCCTTTTTTCTCGAGAACAACCGCTTTCATACTTCCTCCTTGAATTACGGTAAAAACTATTATTTAACCTTTAAAACACTGGAATCACGCAAATGTAAACGCTTACCATATTTTAGTATATTACTTATTACACATTTTTCAACCACCGGCGTTCTGCCATTCAATGGCGGCTGGATGCCGGCATTGTTTGAATCTCTGTCATTAGATGCCTGACCGAGTCTGAACTCGATAATTATACTCAGCCTTGATATATGGGATCGCCTTGCATATCGATTTTCTACAGCTGAGGCAATCGGGGCACATGACCTTGGCCGGGCACAACAATTCGCTCGCGAATGCAGGGTGCCATCGCCACGCTGACACCCTGCGGGTCATCGAGCTCATGGACCGCATCCGTGCCGGTTGGGGTTTGCAAGTATCCGTTCGAATAATCTTCAAAACAAAACAATCACGCCTCTGAGTATTATAGGGAGCATAAGCGATTAGGAGCGGCACCAAATGAAAAAGAAGGCGACCATAGCCGACGTTGCCAAGCTGGCGAACGTATCCACTTTTACCGCATCGCGGGCACTCCAGAACAAGCCGAATGTGGCAGCCACAACCCAGCAACGTGTCATCGAAGCAGCCAAAAGCCTCAACTACACGGCGTCGAAGGCGGCCGCCGCTCTTGCAAGCGGGAAAACAGACCGTATCGCCCTTCTTCTCGGCGATCAGCTGACAGGCTGGTCCAACGGGAATCTGCAAGACGGCGTTTACGACGTACTAAGCCCTAAAGGTTATGATTTGCTGGTCTATCGTGCGGGAAACGATGATGAACGGAAAAAATACTTCGCAAACCTCCCTGCAAACCGTAACGCCGACGGGCTCATCGCATCCTTCACATTGAACAGCGAAGAAAGCAACGCGCTCACCACCATGGGGATGCCGATTATTTCAGTCAATTCGGATAGTGACACCTGTTGCCAAGGCTCTGTAAAAATAGACGACCGTCAGGCGTTGAAAGATGTGGTAGGTTATCTTGCCGGATTAGGCCATAAACGCTTCTGTTTCATTGATCAAGAGAATTTACTGCCCGATTATGAATGGAGTTCCGATAAGCGAATCCTGGGCTATCAAGATGCCATCGCCGAAAGGCATCTCACCGATTGCGGAATCTTCGTAATGCCCAAAAACGGCGAGCGCCCTGCCCGTCAAATTATCGCAAGGCTTCTGTCAATGGAGAATCCTCCGACTGCAATATGCACCCTATCCGACGATTGCGCATTGGCGACCTGTACCGAACTGATACACAACGGGATCAGCATACCTCAACAGGTTTCAGTCATCGGCTTCGATTCTTCAAATGTCTCCGAACTGACCGGCATCTCTTCTGTGTCGCAGCCCTTAAGGAAAATCGGCCAAATCGCCGCCCAAAAGCTGCTGACGCTTCTCAATGGACAAGATTTGAGCGAACCGCATACCCTGATTCCGGCTCCAATAGTTCCGCGAAACACTACCGGCCGCGCACCTTTGGCCTAGCCCACATTCAGTCCGAAAACCGAGGAGGGTTCGCCCGTAAATCCTACCTATAGTTTTGCTGCCTACCTTGGCCTGCGTTCATCGGCGGATACCATAGGCGGAAAGACCGTATGCGGCTCACACTGGTACCAATAGGCTACGCTTGAAATGTCATCCTGCCGTTCAAAATTACCGCCTTCCCTGCTGCCGATCTGCTGCAGCGTCACACGCAGGTTTTTGCGGAACACAATCGGGTCGGGGATGTGCCAACGATACATACCGCGCTCCGGGTTCATGTCATCATTATGGTAAAGGCTGGGTTCCAACGGGTCATGACGGGAATAGTATGGGTAACCGATGAATGGAGCGGTGTAATTGCGTTCAAACGTCTCCTTTCTGTCCTGGTCCATGAAGCTCCAGGCACCTCCAAAATAGTCTTCGGTACCGGTGCCGCAAATCGTCGGGTACTCGCCGTCATCGTCGATATAGAACTTCATCTCGCCTTCTCCCCACCATCCTCGTTCCAACGATGCCAGCGCAAGATAAGTGCCGACATAATGCCCGGAGCCGTTCACATTGTCTAGAATGACATAGTCCGACTGTTTCTCGGTAATCGCCTGACGGCGCCATTGCGCGTGGAAATAAACGGTGTCGGCCGGCAACGGATCGTCGTAAAGCACATAGTCCACCTGATAGAAGAAATCAGGAATCGGATTTTCGTGTTGGTTGACAAGTTCGATACGCGCGTGCCTGGCAAAAGGCATACGCCAGTAGCAGTTCAGCCCGCGGTTAGGGGCAACGACGACGGGGAATGAAGAAAACGCACACGTAGCGCCAAAACCGTTGCAGAAGAAATCCCCCAATGGACACTCTACCGACGGGGTGGCTTCATCATCCCAATAGAAACGCAACAACAGATCTCTTAAAACAAAATGATGAGCCGAATCGGTTTTGCTGTTGACAGTGAACCAGAGATGGGTGATGCAGCCGGGCCCGGAAATATCGGCCAAGTTCACCGAAGCGCCGCTCGCTATATTCTTCAGGCATGGGGCTCCTTTTCTTGAAGGCCCCAATTCACTGCTGGCCCTTCCCCCTTTGCCCTTTGCTCCATCGGGGTTCTCAGCCGTGATCGACCTGCTCACAAACGGCATAGTCCGAGTCAGTGATTCCATCTTTGATTAGTTCTTTCTCTAAAAAAAAATTTATTACTATTCAACATTACAGAGTTTGAGGGCTTAAACCTTGTTGACTCCACTGGTTTAAACCCTCAACCGCATTGCAACCCCAGCGGCTTCAACCATAAAACCCGCCGAGCGCTGCAAACACTGCATTCTGTTTTTATTACTTGATGCCGGTCATGGCAACACCCTGGATGAAGTACTTCTGCAAGAAGATGAACAGCAGAAGGATAGGAGTGATGACCAGTACCGCACCTGCCAGCAAAACACTGTAGTCCGTGGCGTTCTGACCTGTCGAATATAGCGACAACGCCACAGGCAACGTATACATCTTGTTGGACTGAGCCGCGACAAGCGGCCAGAGGAAGTTGTTCCAGCTCGAGAGGAATGTAAGGACGGCAAGCGTCGCCAGAGGAGGCTTGCATTCAGGCAGAACAATCTGGAAGAAAATCCTCAGCTCCCCGGCTCCGTCGATGCGTCCGGCTTCAAGAAGGGCATCAGGTATGCCTGCCATGAACTGACGCATCAGGAAGACGCCGATTGGCTGAGCCAGGAACGGCAGAATCAGCGAAGCATAGGAATTCAACAGATGCAGATTCGTGATTTCGACGAAAAGGGGAACGAACGTGGCTACTCCGGGAACCATCAAGGTGACCATGACCATACCGAACAAGACATTCTTTCCTGCAAAGTCGATTTTCGCCAAAGCATAGCCCACCATGGAGCAGAACACCATATTACCCAGCATCACAATGATCGCGACAACCATGCTGTTGATGAAATAATTGCCGAAATCAAGCTGGGTGAACCACTTCATGAAATTCGACAGCGTTGCGTGTTTCGGCCACAACGTCGGAGGAATGGCCATGATTTCGCGTTGCGTCTTCAACGACCCCAGAATCATCCAGAAGAAGGGGAAAATCCAGACAAACGCGATAAAAGCCAAAATCACATAGGTGATCCCGTGCGCTTTTCTAAATCTTGTCCACAGAGATTGCTTGTTCTCGTGTGGGATAGAAGTAGGAGACATTGTTACAGTACTCATTTTCTCCCCTAATCCTTAGTCCTCATAAGCCTGAATTGCAGGACACTGACAACCGCGATGATGAAGAACAGGACATAGCTTGCCGCCGAGGATACGCCATATTGTCCGAATCCGAACTTTTCGTAAATGTAGTAGGAAGCGGACAACGTCGAATCCAAAGGCCCGCCTTGGGTCATGACGAACGATTCTTCGAAGAACTGCAGATATGTCACCGACTGCAGCACCATGCCGAGCAGAAGCGTCGGTTTCATCAGAGGCAGAGTAATCGATCGGAATTTTCTCCATTCCGATGCCCCGTCGATGGCGGCCGCCTCCATCACATCCTCCGGAATCGACTGAAGCCCGGCCAGGAAGATGATCATCAAAGTGCCCATATTGCGCCAAATGGTCATCACCATCAAAGCGAACAGAGCAGTGTGAGTGTCATGCAACCAGTTAGGCCCCTGAATGCCGAACACCGCCAAAACGGTATTCAGCAAACCGTCCTTTTGCAGAATATAGCGCCATACCACGGAGACGGCGACCGTACTCGCCACCACTGGCGCATAGAACAATGCACGGAAAAACGTATTGACGTGCTGCAGACCCTTATTCAGAGAAACCGCGAACGCCAAAGCGATAATCATGGTCAGAGGAAGGCCGATAACCACGAAAATGCCCGTTGTGACAAGGGACTTTGTGTAACGTGGATCCTGGAACAGCTTAACGTAATTCTGCAAGCCGATGAAATTTACGTTGAACGGCGTTCTGACGTCCTGCACAGTGATATCGGTAAACGACATCGCCAGGGATGACAACAACGGAATCAGCATAAAAGCCGCAAACACAATAACAAAGGGCAGCGCAAAACCCCACGCAATTGCCGTGCGACGGCGCCGCAGAACACCCATGTTTCCACGACGCCGTCCGGCGCGCCTAGTAAGACGCTTATCCTTCAATTTCACATTCCTGTTCCGATGGAATCCGCCTGCTGCTGCATTTGCTTCAAACCATCATCAACACTGACTTGACCCTTGCAGATCTTCTCATAAACCTTGTCGGCCGCCGAGCCCATCTGGCCCCAGGTAGTGGTGACAGGCATGGAATGCGTGCTGCTCAACTGCTTGTGGAACGCGGTGAGTTTGGTATCGGTCGCGAGGGTCTGGTCTTGCCAGGCCTTCGAGGACGCGGGCAAATCCGTGGTGGCCTTGTACCAAGCCACTTCGGTCTTCGGGGAAGTGAACCACTTGATGAACTTCCAAGCAGACTGCTTGTTCTTCGAGGTCTTGAACACGCTGAAGTTGCAGCCGCCTACATAAGAAGTCGACTTTCCTCCCTTGCTCTTCGCGGGCAACACGGCCGTAGCGAACTTGTCGCCAAAGCCGGAACCACCCAAATCGCTGACCTGACCGATCGTGGTCGGGCCTCCGATCATCATCGGAGCCTTGCCCGACGCGAACTGGGCCATATCATAGCCAGGCGTTACTTCCGGGCTGGGATCGGCCAAACCATCTTTGAAGTAACCGGCCACATAATTCATGGCCCCCTTGAGTTCAGGGGTATCAAACGTGTATTTCTTATTATCTTTGGATACCAAATCGGCACCATTGGTGAAACCGAACGGCATCATGGCCTGGAAGCTGTCGAAACCTCCGACGGGGATGAAAATGCCATAGTCGACCCCGGGCACCTTCTTCATGGCCGTAGCCATTTCCTTCAGTTCGTCCCAAGTGGTCGGGGCATGATCCCATCCGGCCTGCTTTGCGATATCCGTACGATAAAACACGACACGAGTATCCACATACCAAGGCACGCCGATCTGCTTGTTCTTGACAAAAGCACTCTTTTTCAGGCCTTTATCCAAATCGCTTAGGTTAAAGTTCTTTGGAACCTCAGACAACGCGCTACCATACGTTGCCATATCTGTATTACCAATCATAACCAGATCGGGACCGGTACCGGCCGCGATTGCAGTCTGGAATTTCTCCTTGTAGCTGGTCCATGGAATCGAGGTTACCGTAACCTTTGCATCGGGGTTTTCCTTTTCAAAACCCTTGACAAAGTTGCGCATTTTCTCGCCTTCGTTCCCCATCGCCCAAACGGAAATGTTTCCTTTGGCCTTTGAGGAATCCATCTCGGATACAGCTGAACTGTCTTTGTTCGCCGTACTGTCAGAGCGCCCGCAACCGGCAACTGACACAAGAGCAGCGATGCTGGTTACGACAGCAAGAACCGTCTTCAGTGACTTTCTCATCTATCCTCCTTGAATTTACCTAATCGCTTAGGTATTTTGAATACTAGCTGATAACTGTAAAGCTGTCAATTTGAAAAAACCGCGATTCCGGAAGTATATTCATCCTGAACTTACCGGTACTATCAATAGGTAGGACTTTCTAATTTCTTCACGAAGGCGAGAAATGACAACAGACATCAAACAGGTCGCCAAGACCGCGGGAGTTTCAATCTCGACAGTCTCCCGCACATTCACCAAACCAGATCTGGTCTCGTCACAAACCCGCGAGAAAGTCCTCAAAGTAGCCGAAAAACTTGATTTCCATATTTCGCGCTCTGCGGCGGCCCTCAAAAGCGGACAGACTATGCGCGTCGCGTTGCTCACCAGCGACGGGGTGTCGACCTGGTTCGACGCACACGTTTTCTCCGGGCTTGATTCGGTCCTTCACCCGGCCGGATATGACATCTCGGTGTACCAGATGACAACAACGACCGAACGCCGCGATTTCTTCATGAATCTTCCGGTGCGCCGCAATGTGGACGCAGTCATCGTCGATTCTTTCGACATCGACCCGCAGGAAGTCACACGTCTGAAAAGCATGCACGTCCCGGTTATAGGCATCAATGTGCCGTCTTCCGCCGGTTTTGACGCGACGGTTGGCATCGACGACAAAGGCGCCATGCACACGGCGGTCGACCATCTGGCCGCACTTGGCCATCGCGATATCGGGTATATCGGGCAGACCAATCACCGTCAGCTCCGTTACAGCGCGGAATCACGCCTGGAAGGGTTTCGCGAAGCGTGCGCGACCCACCCCGGCATCCGCCCGCAGGAATTGTTATTTGATGACGACGCTCATTTCGCCGACCACACGATCAACGCCATTTTGACCGCAAAACCGCAACTTACCGCCGTCTGTATTATCAAAGACGAAGTCGCATTGCCCATTGCTTACCGGCTGCGGCAATTCGGACGCGAAGTACCACGCGACCTGTCGATCATCGGTTTCGACGACATCGAGCTGTCCGGGGAAATCGGCCTGACCACCATGCATCAGGATCCCTACAAGCTCGGCGCCGTTGCGGCCCGCAAAACCCTGGAAGCCATGAGCGGCAAGGCCAGCGATACCGAAGACATAGCAGACGGCAGTGAAATCGGCAAAGACGGAACCGCTGACAAGAGCGACGATCAGTACGTCGTTTTCGAAGTGCCATTGATGCTGCGGAACACCACGGCCCCACCCACGCCGGCAGACACGTCAGCAACGGAACAACCCGAAATGCGCGACATGCAATACAAGCCGTTGCATCCTGTTTCACGCGATATGACGAAAACCTCCTCTTATGCCTACATGCCCACCGCAGCATATCGCGGCAAATCGTGAGGAGATGCAGATTCCGATACAATCACAATCATCGAAACGAAATTATGCACTTTAGATACTGGAAACGTAATCAATGATATAATTATTTTAGTCTCTTGGCTTTTTGATTACACTAATCATCAATATGATAACGTTGTCAAAATAAAGGCCAGGTAAGGGCACGGCGAGAACCCGCCTATTGCCAACAGCCGTAACGAAAGGAAACCAATGACCGCCAACAACACACGCGACGACTGGTGGAAGCAGGCCGTCGTCTATCAGGTCTATCCACGCAGCTTCAAGGACGTCAACGGCGACGGATTGGGCGACATCGCCGGCATCACCGAGAAGATGGACTATCTGAAGACGCTGGGCGTGGACGCGATCTGGCTTTCGCCGTTCTATCCTTCCGAGCTCGCCGACGGCGGCTATGACGTCATCGACTACCGAAACGTCGACCCGCGGCTCGGCACGATGGACGATTTCGACAAGATGGTCACCACGGCGCACGGTTCCGGGATCAAGGTGATCGTCGACATCGTGCCGAACCACACCTCCGACAAGCATCGGTTCTTTAAAGAAGCGCTCAAGGCCGGACGCGGCAGTGCTGCGCGCGACCGCTACATCTTCCGTGAAGGACGCGGCAAGAACGGTGAACTGCCGCCGAACGACTGGCAGTCGCTTTTCGGCGGCCCGGCCTGGAAGCAGGTCGACGACGGCCAGTGGTACTTCCACATCTTCGCCGCCGAACAGCCCGACGTCAACTGGAAGAACCCCGACATCCACGAGGAATTCAAAGAGACTTTCCGCTTCTGGAGTGACCACGGCGTCGACGGGTTCCGCATCGACGTGGCCCATGGACTGGCCAAGGACTTCGACAGCAAATCGCTGGAAGAACTCGGCCGCGAATACAGCGTGGAAAACAACGTCAGCCACGATGGCAAGAACCCGATGTGGGACCGCCCTGAAGTCCATGAGATCTACAAGGAGTGGCGTCAGGTCTTCAACGAGTACAACCCGCCGCGTTTCGCCGTCGGCGAGGCCTGGGTCGTCCCCGAGCACCAGCATCTCTACGCCTCCCCCGACGAGCTCGGCCAGGTCTTCAACTTCGAGTTCGCCAAGGCCAACTGGGACGTCGACGAGATGCGCACCGCCATCACCGAGGGCCTCGAATCCGCGGCACAGAGCGGCGGCTCCACCTCGACATGGGTGATGAGCAACCACGACATCCCGCGCAACGCCTCCCGCTACGGTCTGCCGCAGGTCAAAGCCAACGGCCAGCACCAGATCCCCACCGATTGGCTGCTACGCGACGGCAAGACCTACATCGAGGACCGCGAGCTCGGCACACGCCGCGCACGCGCCGCAGCGATGATGGAGTTCGGCCTGCCCGGATCCGTCTACATCTACCAGGGCGAGGAACTCGGCCTCTTCGAGGTGCCGAACATTCCGTGGGACCGCCTGGAGGACCCGACGCCGTTCCGCACCGCGCGCAACTTCAGCGACAAGGGCCGCGACGGTTGCCGCGTGCCGCTGCCCTGGGTTGCCGGCGACGAGCCGAAATCCGCCAGCTGGAGCGAGGACGGGGCTTTCGGCGAAGGTGCCTCATTCGGCTTCTCCCCGGCCACCAAGGCCGACGGCAGTCCGAGCGCTGAGCCGCATCTTCCGCAGCCGTTGTGGTATAAGGATTTCGCAGCCGACAAGGAAGCGGCCGACCCGCAGAGTATGTTGAGCTTCTACCGCGAGATTCTGGAGCTGCGTGCGCAACTGCTCACCGCCACCGGCGACCACGATTCCATCAAGATGCTGGACATGGGCCATGACGTCATCGCCTACACGCGCCCGGCCAAGACCGCGGACGGCCAGCGTTTCGTGAGCGTCACCAACTTCGGCGCCGCCCCGGTTGCGCTGCCCGGCGGCAAGACCCTGCTGACCTCGGCACCGCTCAACGCCGACGGCAAGCTCTCGCAGGACGCGAGCGCCTGGCTGCTGCTCGACGAGTAGATCCGACAAATCACACCAACAAGAAGTGGCTGAACCCAAAATCCATAAAGGTTCAACCACTTTTGTTTTCTGAAGGCATATTGGCTCAGTGCCGCATTGATTCACACGTTCCAGCGGACGATGACGGGGTCGTTTTTGTAGTAGCCGAGCTGCGAGTAGTGGGCGGTGTCGAAACGCAGAAGTCGGCCAGCGCTCGGGTCGACACGCAACCACTGGGTGGTGATGATACGCAGGATATGGGCGTGCGCGACGAGCAGGACGTTGTGGCCGGCAAGGATCAGCGGCGTCACCCGTTCAATCACCCGCCGGGCGCGGGCCGCGCCCTCATCCACTGTCTCGCCGGCTCCGCTGTGGACATCGATCTTCTCGCCGTCAGGCAGCGTGCAGACCCAATCACCCTGCAATTGTGCAGGCAATGTCTCAGGCCCCTCGTCCCACACGCACCAATCGTGTCCGATCGCCGAGCTGACTTCCTCACGCCGACGCCCCTCGGCGGGGCCGTAATCCCACTCTTCGAGATCGTCAAGCGTCTCGAAATCCGAATAACCCGCCAATTGCGCGGTCTCGCGGGCGCGATGCAACGGGCTCGAAAAAATATGTCCACGTCCGAAACCGTCCGGAAACGCCTCACGCAATCGTTTTCCGCCGGCCATCGCCTGCCGCCGCCCCTCTGCGTTCAACGGCACGTCCGTGCGCCCTGTATATTGCCCGCTGACACTCCACGCGGTCTGACCGTGACGCAACAACACCAAGTAACCAGGTTCCGAAGCGCCTTCGCCCGAAGTAAGATAATCACTCATAGTGCCACTTTAACGCGGGCCGGGCACGTCGCCACGGAAAATGCGGCGAGCGGCATTTTGCTGATGGCACCGCAGACAGCCGAGGACAGTGCGCCGTCTATCATGGAATCATGCATGCACGTCACAGCAAAACCGCGGTGAAAGAAGCCGATCGAAAACCCGCCGGTCAGGAACTCGCCGCCGCTTCCGTGCAGGACCAATCGCCTGCATGGAATTCCTTCATGCCTTCCGCATCTGCGGGCGCCGGTTCTTCAGACCATTCGGCGGAACCCGGCGGCTCAGGCGAAACTGCGGTTCAGACAGACGACGACAATAGTGCATTACATAGTGGCAAAGACTCTTTCCCCTCGACTTCAGCTCCAGCTCCAAAATCGTCATCAGCTTCGTCGGCAACTCCATCCTCATTCACTTCAACCACATCTTCATCCGCCGACCGCATCGTCGAAAGCCTTCACCGCGTCGACCAGAAAGTAGAAACCATGCGCCAGAACCGTTTGCAAGATCCAGACACATTGGGCGACAAAATCGTCAAAATCGTCCTGCCCACCGTTCTGGGAGCGTTGGCGGGCAAGGCGTTCAAAACCGTTTGGGACAGCCAAATCACGCGCAGGCGCCGGTCAGCAGGCGCAGGCGGCACCGCCGAAGACGCCCAGCAGCAAGGCTTTATCGCCAGCGTCATCTTCGCCGCAGCCTCGGCAGCATTCGGTTCCGTCATCTCATCGCTCGGCACGCGCGGTTCGAACGCGCTGGTCACCCGTCGCCAGAACCGTCGCGGTAGAAAATAGATACCGATATCACATCTGTCGTCTTACTCAGAGCGAAAAATCACTGGCGTATTCCACCTTGATTCTGCGAGAATATGACTATGACTGAATCTCTAAATAATCTACGTACCAACGAAACCATCGAGACGTTGCTCAACCGCCGCTCGATCCGCAAGTTCAAGTCGGATGCCATCGACGAGCAAACCGTTGCGACGCTGGAAATCGTGGCGCAGCACGCGGCATCAAGCCAGTATCTGCAGGATTGGTCGGCCATCCGCGTTGAGGATCAGGCCGTCAAAGGCGCCATCGCCGAAATCGCCCACCAGACCTACGTGGCCGAAGCCCCGTTGCTCTACATTTTCGTGGCCGACGAGCACCGCAACGCCGCCATCGCCACACGCAAAGGCGTCGACGTCCACTCCGACGAATTCACGCTGAACTCCAGCTATCGCTTCACCCAGGCGCAGAACGACGCGGTTCTTGCGCTGCACGCCATGGAGACCGCCGCCTATTCGCTGGATCTGGGCTGTGTGATTCTCGGTTCCGTGTTGAACAATCCGCGCAAGCTCATCGAGCTGCTGCACCTGCCGGAATTCACCTACCCGGTGCTCGGCCTCGCCATCGGCAAGCCCGACCAGTCGCCGGCGCTGAAGCCGCGCATGGAGCGCGACGACCAGTTCTTCGTCGACCGCTACCCGGCCGATGACGCGCAATTGCTGCACGGGCTCGACGCTTTCGACAACACCGTCCATAAGTATTACGATCTGCGCAACACCGAACGCCCCGTCGACGCCTTCAGCGACCAAATCGCGAACAACTCGGTCGACCGCGGCGTCTTCAGCCGCTCGGTCACGCCTGTCGCCGAGGACCAGCACTTCCGCTTCGACCGCTGAGCCGTATCGGCACCAGACGAATGCCTCCGAGACGTCGAAATTCCAGCACCTCGGAGGCATTAGCGTATATAAGGCCACTTCCTCGCGTGGACGTATCCCCTTCCCGACTTCCAGCACGTCGAATCGCCCGATGACAGTGGGCCTCGCCAACATCATCGTCCGCAATCGCGGATTAACGCCGCCGCGGCTTGAACCCGCGCTTGCGCGAATGAGGCTTCGCACGTCGCGCGGCGGCCTGTGCGCTGATACCGCGCAGGAACTGTTCCTCTTTCGGATCGTGGTGGGTCAGATGCCAGCCACCGCAATATTCGCACCGGTACACCCACAGCTCGGCATCGCGCTCGATGAAGGCCTGCCGGGCGGCGCGCTCGGCTTGGGCCTTGTCGTGGTAGATGATCTTGCGCGAGCTGGCGCAACGTTTCGGGGTGAAGTAGTGCACGCCCCTACCCTAGCAACGCCGGATTACAGCAACCTGAAAGCACCCAGGCCAGTCACCGCAGAATCATATCGTTCGAGCTTACGAATCCGCATAAGTCCTTTGCTGCTGGAAACCTGCATATAACCAATCGCCCAATGCCGTTTACCAGCAGCAACATAACAGAATCCCTTATTCACACTCACTCGTGCTGGGAAACTCGTGCTGGGAAACTGCACCTAGCAGCGAGACAAAGTCCGTCTACCAGCATCCTCGACGCGCATAGATACAAAATGCGGGTAAACTGCACCTGAGCCGAAACCAGATGCAGTTTACCCGCATGAATATGTTGAATCAGCGATTTACGGCAGATCGTTGCCGGCGGCGAAGTAGAGGTCGTACCACTCCTGAGCACTCAGCTCGACGTCGGTTCCGGCCATCATCTCGCGCAGACGGCTCGGCGTCATCGAGCCGAGCAACACCTGCATGTGCGCGGGATGGCGCAGGATCCACGCCACGGCGATCGCGTTCTTGGTGACGCCGTGCGCATCGGCCACGCGCTGCATGGTCTCGTTGAGCTCGGGGAACTTCGGGTTGTCGATGAACACGCCCTCGAAGAAGCCGAACTGGAAGGGGCTCCACGCCTGGATCGTCATGTGGCGCAGACGCGAGTAGCTGATGAGCCCGCCGTCGTGGTCGACGCTCGGCGCATCGGTCATGTTGACGTGCATCTCCTGGCGCACCATGCCGGTGTGCCCGAGCCCGAACTGCAGCTGGTTGACCTCGAGCTTCTGGTCGAGACCGCTCTGCAGCAGCTCGACCTGCATCGGGCTGAAATTGCTGACGCCGAAATGGCGGACCTTGCCGCTGCTCTGCAGCTCGTTGAACGCCTCGGCGACCTCTTCAAGCTCCATCAGCTGATCAGGGCGGTGCAGCAGCACGAAATCGACATAATCGGTTTGCAGGTTCGTCAGTTCCTTGTCGAGTTCGCCGACCAGATAATCCTTGGTGAAATCATAACGGTTGCTGCCATCGTGGTCGTGTTCCCTGTGAATGCCGAATTTGGTCTGCACATAGATCTTGCTGCGGTCGGCCTTCACATCCTGCAGCGCCTGACCGAGCTCCCTGCTGCTGGCGCCATCGCCATAGCAATCCGCGGTATCGAAGAAATTGATGCCGCCGTCCAGCGCGGTACGCACGATTTCCTGAGCCTCGTCCCTGCTTTTGCTGCGAATACGCATCGCTCCGAGAGCCACGCGCGAAGCTTTTACGCCCGACGTGCCTAATTCGCTATATTTCATAAAAGACCTTCCTTGGTTAGATACATCCGCATCCAGTCTAAGGCAAGAGCGCGAAGTATCCGAAGCACCGGACGCTCGCTTGCCGCTGGGCGCAACGCACAACACGGCGACGCACAACCTTGTGACCCAATACAGCAACACCGCAACACGACGATGCCGCAATCCGCCCCAGCCCGGACACCCGGCCGACCCCATGAACCGCAAGCCCGCAGAAGACAAGTCCCACGATAAGATATGAGCATATAGCAATGGAGGCAAGATGAGCGAGAACCAGACCACAGACGATGAAGCGGCAGAACCCGGCACTTCCACCGCACAGGTGGCGATGAGCGTCGACGACGTGCGCCAATACCACGAAGCGTACAATACGCAACCCGCAGCCCGCGCCAACCACGTCGCCGCGAACGCCGCGGTCAGCAACGGCGTGCTCAGGGCCGCGACCAGCTACGCCGGCACCCGCGAGCTTGCGCACGATTTCTCGATCGAGCTGAAGCAGGGCACCATCACCAACCAGCGCCAAAGCGGACGCTGCTGGATGTTCGCCGCGCTCAACACCCTGCGCTACGAGCTGATGCACCGCTTCAAGCTTGAGAACTTCGAGTTCTCTGAGACCTATCTGTTCTTCTGGGACAAGTTCGAGAAGTCGAACACCTATCTGGAAAACGTGCTGGCCACACTCGACGAGCCGACCGACAGCCGTACTTTCGAGGCGATCAACAGCTATCCGGCCGACGACGGCGGCTGGTGGCAGATGTTCGTCAATCTGGTCGACAAGTACGGGCTGGTGCCGAAATCCGCCTACCCGGAATCCGCGAATTCCAAGAATTCCGACGCGTTCACGCAGTATCTGACCACCAAGCTGCGCCAGTTCGCCATCGCGCTGCGCGAGCATCACGAGCAGGGTGCCGGCACCGACGAGCTGCGTGCGTTCAAGAAGAAATACATGGAGGACATCTACCGCATCTGCGCCATCGCCTTGGGCGAGCCGCCTGCCACGTTCGATTGGCGAGCGCGCGTCAAGGACGGCGACGACGATAAGGATTCGGACAGCGGCAAGAAGAAGGCCGACGACACAAACACCAAGGTGGCCAAAGTGGATGGCGGTACATCCGCAGCTACAGCTACAGCCGACGCCAAAACCAAGAGCGCCCAGGGCGAATCCGGCATCGACGAACGCAAGCAGATCGTGGAAATCGGCATCACGCCCTTGCAGTTCTACCGCAAGTACGTCCCGGTTGACGTGGACGATTTCGTGACGGTATGCAACAACCCGATGCCGAGCCGACCGTACTACACGCATTTCCAGCTCAAGTACTCCACCAACGTTGCCGAAACCGGCAATCTCGACTTCATCAACGTTCCCATCGACGTGCTGCGCAAGGCGGCCGTCGACCAGGTGAAGGCAGGGCACCCGATCTGGTTCGCTTGCGATTGCATGCAATACAGTCTGCGCGACAGCGGCTATTTCAGCAAAGACGCGGTACGGGTCGACGAGCTGTTCGGAATGGATTTCAGCATCGACAAGGCGCACGGCCTTGAATACGGCGATTACCCGAGCAACCACGCTATGACCATCACCGGTGTCAATCTCGATAAAGACGGACAGCCCGATCGCTGGAAGATCGAGAACAGCTGGGGCAAAGACAACGGCGATGACGGCTACTATGTGGCCGACGGCGAATGGTTCGACCAGTTCGTCACCGAGGTCATCATCCGCAAGGAGTTCCTGGACGAGAAAACGCTCAAGGCCACTGCCGCCGAACCGACGATTCTCGAACCGTGGGAGGCGCTCAGCGCCCGTTGCGACTGAGGCGAGAGGTTCGGGAAATCTAGAACGAGGCTCACGCTTCCACTTTCGGAATGTGCGGGCCTCGTTTTGTTGGTCTTAATCGTTGAAGAGCATCAAATCAGAACCTGCAGAAAAAGAGATGCCCGGCGGAGAGAAAGCCGCCGGGCGAGAGAAGAGAGAAGAAGGTTCAATTATGGGATTCAAAGAAGAATCTCGCCAGCGGTTTAACTGCTGACATCTCTAATATAACAGCATTCTCCTTGGAAAAAGTATGCGCTGAACTCAAAGAAGTCTGTGAAAAGTGTAACGATTTTGTAATAATAAGTCTCAATATGTGACCGCCGACACTTTTATCTGTCTTTCGCTAGACATATTCCCCATCCATAAACAGTAAATGAGAGCCGAGCGTTGGCTCACAAGCGAAATCCCTAGCCACAAAAGCTCAGCTCAAAGCACAAACCCCGCCGACGACACACGTCACGGCGGGGTTTGAAATCTCATACATTCGGGGTCACCAAGGCGAAGGCCGTCTACTCAGATTTCTTGTTCTCGGCGAGCTCTTCCTTGGCTTCCGCCAGACGTTTCGCCTCGGCCTCCTTGCGGGCCTCCAAGTCGGCCTCGAAGCGTTCCAGCTCTTCGGTGATGGCCTCTTTCGGAATCTTCTGGAAGATAGGCGAGGGCTTCGGCACCGTCGTACCCGCGATCAACGGCTCACTGCGCCAAGGATGCACCGTGCGGCCAAGCTCGTAGTCTCCGGTGATGATCGGATAGGTGAAACCGGGCTTGTCGAGATCCTCGACTTCCTCGATATGTGGCAACGGCGAGAACGTACCGACGCCGCCGAGCGCCTCCCAGACCTTCTGCGCGGCCTGCGGCAGGAACGGGGCGAGCAGATGGTTCGCATCCGAAACGGCCTGTGCACACGTGTGCAGCACGGTGCCGAGACGCTTGGGGTCGTCCTTGATCTTCCAAGGCTCGACCGCGGAGATGTACTTGTTGATGTCGCCGACGACTTTCATCGCCTCGTTCAGGGCGTTCTTCTGGTGGTGATGCTCGATGAGCCCGCCGACCGTGTCGAAAGCGGTGGCCGTCTCTTCCAAGAGCGCGCGGTCTTCGGCGGTCATGGAATCCTCGTCAAGTTCCGGAATCTCGCCGAAGTTCTTGTACATGAGGTTGGCAACGCGATTGACCAGGTTGCCCCAACTTGCGGCAAGTTCCTCGTTGTTGTGACGCACGAACTCCGACCAGGTGAAATCGGCGTCAGAGGTCTCCGGCCCAGCTATCGAAATGTAATACCTAACGGCATCGACGGGGTAACGCGCCAGAATGTCCTTGACATAGATGACGATGCCGCGCGAGGAGCTGAACTTCTTGCCCTCCATGGTCATGAACTCGCTGGCAACGACCTGCTCGGGCATATTGAGCCTGCCGTATTCGCCCGGCTCGCCGCCCTTGGAGCCTTCGCCGTTGTAGGCGAGCATTTCGGAAGGCCAGATCTGGGAATGGAAGGTGATGTTGTCTTTGCCCATGAAGTAATAGGCCGGGGACTGCGGATCGTTCCACCATTTCTTCCACGCGTCAGGCTCGCCTTTGCGCCGCGCCCACTCGATCGAGGCCGAAAGGTAGCCGATGACCGCGTCGAACCAGACGTAGAGCTTCTTGTTGGGGTTGTCGATCCAGCCGTCGACCGGCACGGGGATGCCCCAGTCGATGTCGCGGGTGATGGCACGCGGCTTGACCTCCTTGAAGAGGCCCAGCGAGAAGTTGATGACGTTGGTACGCCAGCCCTTGCGGGTCTTGAGCCATGCAAGATTGGCCTCGGCGAGCGCCGGCAGGTCGAGGAAGAAGTGCTCGGTCTCCTTGAATTCCGGCTTCTCGCCGTTGATCTTGGAGACGGGGTTGATCAGCTCGTCCGGGTCGAGTTCGTTGCCGCAGTTGTCGCACTGGTCGCCGCGAGCGCCGTCGGCCCCGCAGATCGGGCAGGTGCCCTCGATGTAGCGGTCGGGCAAGGTGCGGCCGGTGGAAGGCGAAATCGCAACCTTCTGCGTACCTTTATATATGTACCCGTTCTTCAGGCACTGCTTGAACAGCTCCTGGACGACGTGCTCGTGGTTGCCCGTCGTGGTGCGGGTGAAGAGGTCGTAGCTCAAGCCCAGATTGCAGAGGTCCTTGGCGATGACGCGATTGTAGCGGTTGGCCAGCTCCTGCGGGCTCACCCCTTCCTTGTCCGCCTCGACCAGAATCGGGGTGCCGTGTTCGTCGGTGCCGGAAACCATCAGGACATCGTTGCCCTTCATACGTTCGTAGCGCGCGTACACGTCGGAAGGCACGCCGAAACCGGCTACGTGGCCGATATGGCGGGGGCCGTTCGCATACGGCCATGCAACGTTCACCAAAATATGAGTCATAACTACCGATTATTGGGCCCAGCGGGGACAGCGGAGGGCTTTCACGCGAAGCAGGCCAGACAAATGCAAGACAATGAGCGGAACTTGACTACTTATCGACCGTGTCGTCCACAATTTCGTCGATGCAGCCACCAGTTGTGCACATATCCACTTTTTGTATTTTCGGATTTGCCAATCACACGATGACATAGCTATATTGCACGCATGAACACTACAACAATGGACACACAGCACACAGTAAACCTGTACTCTCGCAAACCCGCCGGTCCGCGCGAATACGCAGGGACCGGGCGTCCACCGCCGAACGCAACGCCGCCGGCGAACCAGAACCAAAACTACGGGCATACTGACGGGCATACCAATGGACATATCACCGGACACGCTGGCGCGCATACTGACGGCCACGCCAAGGGGCACGACAGCGATCACACCAGCAGCCACAGCAGCAGCCACGCAAACGGCCATACCGGCAGGCGCGGCATTCTCGGCAGGAAACAACGCAACCGCAAAGCCGGAAGCCCCAAAAGCGAAAACGGTCTGAACGTACGCTTCGAGTCCAACGCACCGACGCTTGGCCTCGGCAACACCCCGACACTCGGACACGGCGACGCCCCGATGGCTCCCGGCAACTTCAGCACCAATACCGCACCACCACCCATCAACCGCACCACGCCCATGCTCATGAGCAACCGCGATCTGCCTGGACCCTTAAGCATGAACCGGCTCGATGGTTTCGGCGCCCTGCACCGTCTAGATGACATCAGCGCCTATCTCGCCGAATACTCGGACACGCTTTTCGGCAGGGGCACCATCATGACCAAAGTCGTGCCGAGCCGATCGATCGCCTGCGGCCGCAGCGCCCTATGGGTATGGATGGGCGGCAATTTCCCCGATGTCATCGACATCATCTCGGGCTCGCATTTCCGCTCGATGGCATACGGCCGACCGATCAAAACATACGACCGTTGCGTCCCGGAAGGCCAAATGAGCACTATCGCGGGATTGAAAGTGACCTCGCCGACCAGAACGGCCTGCGACATCGCGCTGATGAGCGGCACCGCCGTACCCGACAAGCGCCGTGTGGAACTGGTCTGCGCGCTCATGCAGGAATATCACATCGATCCGTCCGTTTGCCTCGAAATACTGCAAAAGAACCACTTTTGGCCGAATATGCCCCAAGCCCGTAAGTTTTTCAAAGCCGTCCAATACTGCTTTTAGAACGCGCTTATCGGCAGCGGACAAATCAGCGATTAAGCCCAACAAGAGAATCAAAAGGACGGAGAGTTATCATGGAGTAATTGGCGTTAGCGCTCATCAGGCGAGATGAAACGCATATCGAGAGGACGGACCTGCATGTCACCATCGGGAAATCAGAACCAGAACCGCGGTGCGGAGAGCGCGGGACATGCCCCGCGCGGAGTCCATCCGATTCAAAGCGTCAAGCATGTAATGCATATAGGCACGGGCCCGCAACGAGGCAAAACCGGCGAACCGAAAATGCAGAAAATCCATATCCGCCGTCAGTTTTTGCGCACCAAAGACATCACCGTCGTCGAGGAAAAGACGCTGAAACAGGCCATCGCCGGCACCGTGGTCGGCAACTTCATGGAATGGTACGATTTCGGCATCTACGGCTATCTCGCGGTGACGATGGCGAGCGTTTTCACCAGCGGGCTGCCGAAGAGCATGAGCCTGATCGTGATGCTGCTGGGCTTCGCGGTGAGCTTCCTCGTCCGGCCGCTCGGAGGCATCGTCCTGGGACCGCTCGGCGACCGCGTGGGCCGGCAGAAAGTGCTGTTCCTGACGATGGGCATGATGGTGGTCTCCACCGCGCTGATCGGCATTCTGCCCACCAGCCATCAGATCGGGGCCTGGGCCATCATGCCGCTTTATGCGCTGCAGATGGTGCAGGGCTTCTCGACCGGCGGCGAATATTCCGGGGCAACCACCTATATCTCCGAATTCTCGCCCGATCGCAAGCGCGGTTTCTACAGCGCCTGGCTCGACATGGGTTCCTATATCGGCTCGGCGTTCGGCGCGGGTATGGTGGCCATCACCACCGTCGTGGCCGAACACGGCTGGGGCGCGGACGCCATGGTCAACGGCGGCTGGCGCGTGCCCTATCTGCTCACCATCCCGCTGGGCATCATCGCGATGGCTCTGCGTACCCACATCCCCGAAACCCCGCAGTTCGCGGCGCACCAGGAACGCCAGGAAGCGGAACAGGCCCAGCTTTCGCACGAAGCCCGAGAAGCCGCTTGGAGGCAGGAATCGCGCTGGGACCGCCCGGGCACGATGCTGTACGTCATCAAGCGCCACTGGCGCCGTCTACTCATTGCCGTGGCCATCGTCGCGGCCACCAACACCGCCGGCTACGTGCTCACCAGCTACATGCCGACCTATCTGCGCGAGGAAGTCGGCACCACGCCGACCATGGCCGCCGCCGCGACCGTGCCGGTGCTCGTCATCATGGCGCTGTGCCTGCCGCTGATCGGCCATCTTTCCGATATCATCGGCCGCAAGCCCATCTACGCCATCGCCGTGATCTCCACGTTCGTGCTGGTCTACCCGGCCTTCCAGCTGCTGCACCACGGCACGTTCTGGGCCATCCAGGGCGCGCTGGCGATGATCGCCATCCCCGTGGCCTTCTACGCCGGCGTCTCCGCGAGCACGCTGCCGGCGCTGTTCCCCACCGAATCGCGCTTCTCCGGCATGGGACTTTCCTACAATTTCGCGGTCTCCCTGTTCGGCGGCACCACGCCGTTGGTCTCACAGGCGCTGATTACGCTCACCGGCAACCACGATATGCCCGGTTTCTATATCATGTTCTTCGCGATTTTCAGCGGCATCGCCTGCATCGTAATGCGCGAGACGTCGGCTTCGCCGCTGCCCGGTTCCATGCCGACGGTTGGCAGCGAGGAAGAGGCGCGCGAACTCGTCCTCACTCAGGAACAGAACCCGAAGATCGACACCTCGACCATGCCGATGCCGATGATCACCGTCGAAATCCCGGTCGGCCAGACGCTCCCCCAGCGCCCGGAAAACATCAAGCCGGTCGTTCACACAGAATCCGAAGCAGATTCAAAGCAATCCGACGATAAGCCCGACGGCGACGGCGACGGCGACGGCCAAAGCTGAATCCATATGTATAAAAACGCATAAAACCTGCAAAACGTATAAAACATACCAAAACAGACAAACGCTAGGCCATATATGTAGTTCATACATAGTCCATATATATAAAGGTGCCCGAGAAGCCGATAAAGCCTCTCGGGCACACACAGAATTCGCGGCCTTCAACCGGCGATCACGGCCGGCCGTCAATCCCCTTTTGCAAAAGGCGACGACCTACCGCGACGCCGGCCGGCGACCTACCGCGACGCCGACCAATGGCCAACGCGCGAGCCGCGCTCACTCGCTCAACTTGCGGCGGGTCACGATCAGCAGGCTGGTCGCACCGGCCAGCGCCACGACCACGAGCAGCGCCAGCACCACGCCAGCACCGCCGGTCAACGGCAGTTGCGAGACCGAGTTCACGTTCTTGACCAGAATCGCGCCGCCCGTGGTATTCATCGCCACGTCGGTCAACGTCTCGTGCGCGTCGATCAGGCCGAACACGGCGTCCTTGGTGTTGGTGTAGGCGTCCGTGGCCGGCGTGGTGTCGTTGCCCTTCAGCGTCACATCCGTGGACGGCAGGAACGTGCCCGAGAAACCGGGGGCCGCAGCCGTCTCGGTGACGGTGTAGTCGCCCTCCTTCAGACCGTCGACGCGCAGCTGGCCATCACTTGCCGGCTCGTCGCCGGAGTGGGTGACCGGAGCGGCGGCATCGAAGACCTCAAGCTCGGAGACCGCGTTCGTAGAGCTTTGGTCGGCGGCCTTCTTATAAGAGCCGTTGCCCACCTTGTTGAACTTCACGACGTTGCCGGTGGACTTGTCGGTCACCTTGAACTTCGCGCCCGCCAGGCCGGTGCTGTCGGCCTTCTTCAGGTTGATCAAATCGAAGTGGCGGAAGTAGATGGTGGCGCTGGTGTCGTCGGTGTCGCCGCCTTCGTTGGTGATGGAGCCGTTGGTGCAGGGAGTAACGCTGGAAGTGGAGCAGTCGGTGACCTCGCCCTTGCCGTCGCCGTTTTCCCCGGTCGTCGCGCCGTCGCCGGAAGGCTGCTTGTTGACGTTGTTGGAATAGCCGAGCGTCACGCCGTTCTTCAGAGCGCCGCCGTTCGCATGGTCGTTGACCTTCATCGTATAGGTGATGACGATAGCGTCCTTATACGTCTGGTTGAGAATGGACTTGGAAAGATCGAAGACCACATACTTGGTGCTGCCGTCGGGGTACGTTTTCGTGGCGTCAACCGTGTAGTCCGTATCCTTGATCAGAGATGTGCCGCCGACGGTGACCGTGGCGTCGTTCTGATAGGTCAGACCGGTTTGCGCCGGCTGATCGATCATGGTGAAGATATAGTGGTCGAAACCGGTGGTCAGCGGCACCGAGCTGGTGAGCTGGTAGTGCAGAATACCACCGATTGACGGATCGTTGTCGTTGCCGACAAGCTCCTTCTTGACCGTCGGTGTATCGCTCTTCATGTTGACTCCGTTCAGAGGCTTTGAACCCAGCTTGTTGTAAACGGTCGTATCATTGCCGCTCTTGGTGGTGATCCCGGTGCTCACCAGCATCGGGATGGAAGCCTTGCGCGACTTGCCGACGGCTGCCGACGAGAAGTCGGAAGTCACGTCCTCGACGATGTACATGCCCGGGGCGTCGACGGGAACCGTGGCGCTCTTGGAATCCGAAGCGACGGTGGAGTTGGAGGCACCGATCTTGCTCTGGAAGTCGGCGCTGCCGCTGAGCTTGGTGACGAAGGTACGCAGGTTGCCGTCGTAGCCGTGCTTGCTCGGGCTCACCGCCGTAGGGGTGTTCGACGTGATATCCGCACCGGACGTTCCATAGCCGAGCCACTTCGAAGCGACTTCGCCCACGGGGTTGTCCACATACGCCGTATCCTCGGCGGCCGAGATATGGGCGACGTTCTTCGCGTCGACCAAAGCCTGCTTCGCGGCGGTCTTCAGGGTCGACACGGTGCCGACGGACACGCTGGAAAGCGTGTGGGTCGAGGCGTCGCCATTCGCGTTCTGGTAATCACCGATCTTCACCGCGGCGAACTTGTGGCCCTTGAGGTTGCCCTCTGCGGAATTGATGGTGATGGTCTCGCCCTGGGCCGTGCTCAGGTCGATGGTCGGACCGGCCGCGTTGGCCACGCCCAGCGGCGCCAGCGCCAGCAGCGTAGCCGCTGATACGGCTGCGCCCGCAAGCGTACGGATATTGAATTTTGTCATGAGAGTATCCCCCTCTTCTCCTGTATTACTGAATAATGGCAAATCTTTGATATGTTGATATGTCGTTTTTTGATATTTCGACATGCTTCCCGGACGCGCGTTCGCCGCCTAACGAACGGCGAACGCCTCCGGAAGACGGATCACTCCGCTTCGTGCCGAGTGCCGTGTCTGGCCTTCGAGCTTCGCGCGACGGCGTGCATGGGCCGGCCTTCGGCCAAGCCGACACGATAACGCTTCATCAGCTCGTACCCGCCGATCGCAACCACGCTCACGACCAACGCCAGAAGCCATATGACCCAAGGACGGTTGCCGGTGAATGGCAGCTGCGCAAGCGGCGGGGCGGGAATCAACGTCATGTGCTCCACCGCCGACTGGTTGGTCGGCTTGCCGTCGGCGTCCACTTCCTGCGCCTGCACGGTGACCGTGCCCTTAGGCGTGCCGGGTTTCAGCGCAACGTGCCAGCTGCCGTCAGCACCGGCCGTGGCTGACGTGGGTGCGCCCGACGGCGTACCCGCGGGCCAGGTTATGGTGATCTTCGCCCCTGCCGCCGCGGATTGCAGAGCCGGACCGGTCGGTGTGACCCGGCCGGAAAGCCCGGTGTGGTCGGCGGTTTTGAGCCCGGCTTTCGGGGCATAGAAATCGACCGGCAAGGTCTTGCTGGCGTTGACTTCGTCCCCTTCGCTGTTGGTGGTGACGGCAGTGAAGTTGAAGTCACAGCCGCTGCCCGCATCCGGGGCTTTCGAAGCGAACCACGACGTCGCAACCTGACACGACCACTCGGTGCCCGTCACCTTGCCGGTGGCGGCATCCGTCGTGTCTTGAGCCACGTTGGTCTGCGCACACTCCTGCAGCTCATCGCCCGCAGTCGGCGCACCGCGTTGGCCCGCACGGCTCGATTGTTGGGTTGTACTACCAGAGGACCGCGCTGACCTCGAGGCCTTCGCCTTGCTTTTCTTCGTGGCTTTGGCCGCTCTCGTCGCCCTCGCATCGACATGCTGGGCGTAAAGCTTCATCGACGAGCCGCCGACGGCCGAATAGACGGTGCCGGAAATGGCGACCTTCGGATCGCTGCCCTCAAGCGCGCCGTTGACCGTATGCGGCACCACGACCTTGTCGACGCTCGCCGCCGGATCCGGCGGCATCTTGAACTGCACCACGGAGACCGGCGAGAAGTAGGAAGACAGATCCATCTTCATGCCGTTGATCTGGGTGGTGAGATCCGTCTGATAGGCGTGGTAGCGCCGCAGTCTCTCGGCCGCCTTCGTGGAGTCGACTGTGTCGTCCGCGTCGTCGGCCTGTATCGACCACTTGCCGTCGGCGCCGACCGTGGCCTTGCCGACCAGGTGACCCATGTTCTCATAGTCGTCGACAGTGCCCTTGACGATGACGTTTTTCTTGCTGCCGTCCGAATAGTTGTCGGTCGCGTTGGGAACGTCCTCATACAGGGAGACTTCCTGGCCGGGCGTGCCGGTGCCCTTGATGGTGGGCTTGCTCGCCGTGGAGAGGGAGACGGCCTTGTTGTCGCCGAGGGCGAACTGGCTGTCGGTGCTCGTCATGTCGGCGAAAGCGATGTCGGAACTGTCCGCGTCATCGGCGGAGACGCCGGTGATCACCGGCACCGTAGGACGGGAGACGTCGTACTTGTAGAACGCGGTGTCGTCGACCCAGGCCTTGTCGAACCGGGCCTTCGCCACGTCAGGATGGTTCTTGACCATGTCGAGGGTGATGCCTGGGTTATGGGCATCGTCCGTTGCACTCGCCGCGCATCCGTCGGCTTCGACGTTCGGCCACGTGAGCAGCTTGAAGTAGCCGTCGCCGGGGTCTTCGGCCTTCGCCTTTTTGAAGTCGATGGAGCCGTCCGCGTTCTGCGCCGGCTGCATGGGGCCGCCGGCCTGGTTCTTGCCTTCGGTCGGGCGGTAGTAGAGGTTGTTGGACTTGGAGGTATTGTTCTCGTTGTAGGCAAACGTATCGTTGCCCAACCCTACGCCATTGTTCTCGTTGGCCGTCTCATACGATGGCGGCTGGCCGGTGACCGGCCGTGCGCCGTCGCCGGTCAACGAGGTGACCGGCACCCACGTGGAGTTGTTTTTGAGCTCCATCCACTCGTACCAATAGGACTTGTACTGATGGCACGAATTGTTCTTAACCTGACCGCTACTCGTATTGTTGTCGTACCAGTTGATGAGGAATGAGTTCGGCGGCGCCACCCCCTCGTCGGTCCCGTTGAGGTGACCCGCAGGAGCGTAGGTCGACGTGCCTGCGTCGCCGCTCATATTTGTATTATGATTACCCTTGCTGTGCTGAAGCACGGAATAGAAAGTGCCGCCAAGCCCATAATCGGACACCAAGCCCCAATTCGCCTGATTGGCGGTCCACAGCCACTGGGGGTGGGCATCGAAGTTCATGAACAGATTCGGTTGGTTGCAGCCCGCTTTATTGGCACCGTTGGTCGTATCCGTACAATCGCTCGGGAACAGCTGTACGTGACGGCCCGCCATGATGTTGGTCGCCAGGCCGTACTGGTCCTGGTAATAATCCAAGTCTCCACGACCATTGATCTTATAGTTGGCGGAATCAAGCGCGGCCCTCCCGACCAGCACCCAGATCTGGGCGGCATCAGTCGTGCGGCCGTCCTTTGTCGTGCCCTGCCACCAACTGCCTTTACCGCTGTCGGGATAATCGACATCTGCGACAAATGAGATGGTGACATAGTCGTAAAGACCCGAATGGATGATTTTGTGGATCGTATAGACCTCATCCTGGTTGGCGGCCCACTGGTTTGCGCCGGCCTTCCCGCCTGCGGTGTTCGCGTACTTGACAATGTGAGACCCGTCATCATAGTCCTCATTCAGCCCGTTGCCATTGGTGCCGCCACCGATAAAGTTGTAGACAAAACGCAGACCCGTATCACCGGACCATGAGCCCGACGCAATCTCGCTGTTGTTGTTTTCCCTTTTGGTCGACACCTCGCCGTGGGCCACACGTATCACCGCGTCAACGCGAATCTCGTCGATATTGGTGTTGATTTTGTCGTTGTACGAAAGCATCTGGAAGAGGACCGGCTTGCGATCGGCGCCGTTGGGAGCCGTACGTTTGGTACCTTTGCGCCACGAAAGATCGCGGGTATTGGCGTCGCGGGTATCGGCAGTGTCGGTTTCGGCAGTGACGTCCGTCTGGCCGCCAGCGGCGGTGGCCGACGAAATGGCACTCCCCGCGCCAAGGATCGCTGCAACCGCAACGATCACCACCAACACCAACCTCACGGCACTACGATTCCGCAAAACAACCACACTCCACATCAACGCGCCAAACCGCCAAAAGGCGTGAGACGGCACGCACACATCGCCTTACATCAAACGATGTAAACTACAAACTCCCAATCGCGCGCGGCCCAAAGGCCAGCGCACAATCTCAGAGTGACGAATATAACATTTTTTTGGAATTAGACAAAATCCAGAAAATGCTTAGACAAATAATGATTCAATGCGACACACCGATGACACAAATTCGTCTATAAGTGATGCAAGTCACAACAAAACGCAATAATCGCAATCGTTTCCACAAAAAACATCAAAAGTTTTAATCTGCAAGACAAAATAGAGAAAGAAAAACTTTTTTCTTCTATACGCGTAATTACATGCGGAGCGTGTCGCAAATCCTGCGTTTGACGTGCGGGGGACGCGGCCCCGCGGCCGCATGACGGATCTTCCACGGCTTACGGCGTGAGAACCTCACGGCGGGCAGCCCCAGCAGCAGGCCGGCCAACGCGACGAGAACGCCATAGAGCACGCCATCGCCCTTGGCGTCGTCCGGATCCGGAATCGGCTCCGGGATCGGCTGGCGGGTGCCGGTGATGACCAGCCGCTCGGTGTTGACCCCATAGGGCGTGCAGGTCATCAGCGTCACCAGGTCGCGGCCCGGCACCACCTTGTAGAGATGGGTGTCGCTCGGCTTGATCACATGGATGCCGACCACGCGGTAACCCATGGTGCGGTTGAGGGTCTGCACATAGAAAACGTCGCCGCGCTTCAGCTCGTCCAGGCGTGTGAAAAGCAACGCGCTCGACAGGCCGGTGTGGCCACTCAGCACGGCGTTGGTCGAGGGGCCGCCCACCGGCAGGCTGGTGCCGTAGAGATGGCCCGCGCCATGGAGCAGCACCTCGTCGGAAGTGCCGTGGTAGATCGGCATCTTCACCGAAATCTTGGGGATGCGGATGGTGCCCATCACCCCGGTGCCGTCGTTCAGGAGCGACTGGTATTCGGCGTCCTTCTGGCTGAGCGTCTTCGCTTTGGGGCCGTCTTTGTCGAAGGGATCGGTATATTCCCCCAGCTGCTCCTGGCCGGATTCGAAGATACGACGGTTATAGGTCTGGGCGCGATGGTATTCGCTGGCTATCTTGCCCTGCGGCCAGCGCGAAACGCGGTTGACCGAGTCCTCAACGGCGGCGCTTTCGCGGTACATGTCGATGGTCCAGCGCGCGGGGAACCAGCAGACCGATACGATGAAAGCCGTCAGAAAAACCGCGATGAGCACGTCGACAACACGGATGGCCATCTGCCGGCGAGCGCTGATACGCCCGCCGCGATCGTTGATGATGGTCTCGAACGAAGGGGCATCACACTTCACGCCGTTTCTCCATAATTCCTAGCCGTCGTCAGACACCATACACGGTGCCAGCACGACAACGAAGATACCACCACAGGTACCGGAAACGCTTCGGCGTTGCTTAAGTGACGCCGAAACCGGGGCGGGCGCGAATGAACTTGCCACTTAACTTACCAATCTGGCATGTTAAGTGGCAAGTTAGTCGGTAAGTTCATTATCAAGTCGAACACGAGGGCGAATCCGCCAATGAACCAGACAAACAAAATGGTGGGGACATGCCCTATCCATTACAGACAAGGGCATGTCCCCACCATGAGGTCGACATCGCAAACCTCAGGCCGTCAGGCTTCTATCGCAAGCCTCAGGCCATCAGACTGACGTCACAAGCCTTACGCGTTGTTGAGGCGACGGCGCACGAACACCAGCACGCCCGCACCCGCGCCGAACGCGACCAGGACCAGCAGGCCCAGGATCACGCCCGCACCACCGGTCAACGGCAGCTGCGAGATGGAGGTGACATTGTTGACGACCACGGCATGATCGTTGTCCATCTTCACCTCAAGCAGGTTGCCCGCACTGCCCTTGGCCTCGATGAGACCAAGCGTATCGGCGGTGTTCATGAAGGCGGACTTCTTCGCGTTGCCCTCACCGCTCAGCGGACCGACGGTCACCTCGGTGGAAGGCAGGAAGCTCGAAGAGAACCCAGGAGCGGCAACGGTTTCCTTGACGGTATAGGTGCCGTCCTTCAAACCGTCCACGCGCAGCTGGCCGTCAGTGGCGGGAGCGTCGCTGTCGGCGCTACCGGCCGGTTCCGTCTTGAAAACCTCGAGCTGGGCGCCGGGAGTGGTCGTTCCGTCAGGTTCCTTGGCGGCATCCGTATTGGTCTGCTCGACGGCCTTCTTGTAGGAACCGTTGGCGGTCTTATAGAAGTTGACGAGCTTGTTGGTGGCATTGTCGGTCACCGTGAACTTGGCGCCAGCCAGGCCGGTGCCGCTGACCTTCTTGAGGTTGATCAGATCGAAGTGGCGGAAGTAGGCGTCGGCGTCGGGGCTGCCGCCGTTGTCGCCGCTGCCATCGTCGAAGATCGAACCGTTCTTGCAGTTCATATCGGTGGTGCCGGCGGGGCAGTTGACGATGTTGCCGGTGCCGGGGTCGTGACCCGGGTCATCGGTTCCGGGCTGAACGCCGGGATCGTTGGAGTAGGCGAGGCGGATGCCGTTGCGCAGCGGCTGCTCGCTTTGGGCGTTGTTGTTGACCGACATGGCATAGGTGACGAAGATGTAGTTCTCGTAGGTCTGGCTGCGAATCGACTTGGTCAGATCGAAGATGACATACTTGGTGTCACCCTTGGTCGCGGAGCCTTCCGTGGTGTCGTTGAGCTTGGTGACCGTGTAGTCCGTACCTTCGGCCAGGGTCGTGCAACCAGCGCCATTGATGCTATCGGTGGGGCAGACCTTCACGGTCTGCGAACCGTCCGTGTAGGTCAGACCGGTGCCGGGATGGTCGGTCATGGCGAAGACGTAGTGGGCAAAGCCGGTGGTCAGCGGCACTTGGCTCTTGAGCTGGTAATGCAGCGTTCCTCCGACGGAGGGGTCGAAGCCGGCGTCCTTGTCCAGCGTCTTGGCGACGGAGGGGGCATCGCTTTTCATATTGACCTCACCGAGCGTCAGGGAACCGAAGGTCGTGTACTTGGTGCCGTCGTTCATCTCGATGCCGGTGCTCACCAGCATGGGGATGGAGTTCTTGTGGCCGGTGCCTTCGCCGCCGAAGTCGGAGGTGGTGTCTTCAACCAGATAGATGCCAGGATCGAGGCCCGAGATCTTGGCGCTCTCGTTGGCTGCGTCAACGGTGCAGTCGGTGCTGGAGCCGCCGCAGTTGGCGGTCGAAGCGGAGGCCGACACCGCGTCGGGAATGCCGTTGGCCTTGGCAAACGCGGTGACGAACGTACGCAGATGGCCGTTATAGCCGTGCTTGCTCGGGCTGACGGCAGTCGCGGTGTTCGAAGTCGTATCGTCTCCCGAAGCACCATAGCCGAGCCAGTTCGTGGCGACCTCGCCGACGGGGTTGCCGACGAAGGCGGAGCCGGGCGTGCTCGGAGAAATGCCGTCGGCGACTTTGGCCGCGGCCAAAGCGCCCGTGGCCGCGGACTTGATGCCGTCAACGGTGCCGACAGTGATCGACTTCAACGTCGGGCCATCATGCGTGGCCTTTTCGTAGGTGCCGATGCGCAGAGCCGCGAACTTGTGGTTCTTCATCATGGCCGCGGTGCCATTGATGGTAATCGACGTCTTGGCGAACTTCGTGACGTCCATGTTCTCTTCGGCAGCGTTGGCCGTGCCCGCGAACGGGGCGAACGCCAACAATGTGGCTGCTGCTACCGCCAAGCCCGTGAGGCTTTTGGCGCTGAACTTTCTACTCATGGGAGTATCTCCTCTTTGTTTTGGTTGGGATTTTGGATAATCGGATATTTGGGATTTTGGATATTGTGCACGCTACGTCGGCAACTCACCTCGCCGGCCGCACCCACATTCAGTCGGGCTTGGCCCGTTTGAGCGAGACGTATATGAAAACGCTCATTTCACATGCCTCCCTTTGCTCAGCAAACCGCCCTTGTATTTCTGAAGGACTTTGTAGCCGACAATCGCCATGACGATGACGGTCAACACCATGAGGATCGCCAACCACGGGAAGTGGCCTGTGAAAGGCAACGCCGTAACGGGCGGCGTGGGATTGAAGTCCTTATACACCGTTTTCTTGGACGCGTTGGTCTCTTTATCCACGACGTAAGCCTTGATGTCACCCGGCTTGGCTCCGGAGACCACTTCGGCCTTCCAATTGCCCTCGGAATCCACCGTTGCGGTAGTCGGAGCGCCTGAAGGCGTGCCGTCCGGCCAGGAAAGATGGACCGTTGCACCGGGCAGTATCGTGTTCACAATGACCGGAGTGTCGGGGTCGGCCGTTACCTTGCCTTTCACATAGCTGTTGTCGGCACTGGTGATGGAAACCACCGGAGCATAGAAGTCGACGCTCTTGGTGACGGGTTCGGACTGAGCCGTCACACCGTCCTTGTTGGTGGTGACCGCCACGAACTTGAAGTAGCAGCCGGTACCAGCCACCGGCGATGGAGTGTTGTCGATGAACCATTGCACCGGCACGCTGCAGCTCCAGTCCTTATCGCTGCCCACACCGATGGACTGCTCGCATTTGGCGCTGTCGACCCCGACAATCTCGTTGCCGAGATCAGAGTCGCCGTCACGAGCCGCCACGGGCGAAGAAGCGGATTTACCCGACATTTTCGACAGATCGCTCGGAGGTGCCACATGCTTGGCATAGAGCTTCATCGTGGACCCGCCCTCGGTGGAACTCATTGTGCCGCCGATGCTCACCGTCGTGTTGTTGCCGTCGGTAAGCGCGCCGTCCAGCGACGCCGTCTGCTTGGTATGCGGCACGACGATCTTGTCCGGATCCACCGTCGGCGCCTTGTCCGCCGGCGCGCTGAAGTTGACCAACGCGATCGGCGAGAAATGGGAACCGACCTTCATCTCATCGGTGGGATCATATTGGTAGGCGTGGTAACGCCGGACCCTCTCGTTGATCTGGGTGCTGTCGACCGCGGTATTGTCCGTGATGTGCCAGGTGCCGTCCTTGCCGACGGCGGCTGCCCCCACAACGTTGGTGTTCGGCCCTGAGCCGGGCGGATTCTCGCTGTTGACCACCGTACCGACGCTTTCATAATCGTCGCCATTGTCGTAAGTCCCGGGTGCATTCTTCTTAATGACGCGATCGGCATACGACGTGCCTGCGCTGTTGCGACGGTTGGGGACATCCTCATAGAGCACCACCCAATCCCCGATGGTCGCGTTGCCGGAGATGACCGGCTTCGTAGCGTTGGACTTGGCCTTGCTGTCGGCGAGGGCATATTGGGGATCCGAGGAATTCGTGATCGCGGTCATCTCGTTCGTGGTCGCAGCGCTGTCATCCGTCGAAACACCGGTGATGGTAGGGACTTTGGGACGATTGATGTCGAAATGATCGAAGGCAGTACCGACCGTCCAGCCCGCATCGATCTGCTTCTGCACGCTCGCCTGATCATTCTCCGCCATCTCTTGGGTGATCCCTTCGGAATTCTTGTCGGGATTACGCAGCGGATCGTTGAGCGTGCAGGAGGAATCAACCACCGGCCAGGTGACCAGCTTGAAGTAGCCGTCAAGGCCGCTGTATCCGGCGCTGCCCACGGTGCCTTCGGCGTCATCGTTGGGCTGAAGCCGCTTGGCCTTGTCGAAATCGATGCTGCCGTCGGCGTTCTGCGCGCTCGTCGCGCTGCCGGCGCCTTGGACCATGAGGTTGTATGGCTTGGTATTGCCTTCGTAATTAGACACGCTGTTGAATGCCGTGTAATCGGTGAATTTCGCCTCGTTGTCAAGCTTGGAAAAACTGCCATCCCCGTTATCGGCCCAGATCGGGAAATCGGTACCGGCCGTATAGTCATATCCCGTTACGGGAACATTGCTCACTTCAACAGGCTCGGGCGTCAACGAGGTGACCGGAACCCAATTCTTACGATTCTGAAGGCCAAGCCACTGATATTTGAATCCCGTGACCCTTGTGCAGGGATCGGGGGTTCTTTGCCCTCCTCCTCTGGCCGCGTCCTTGCTCGAGTTGGCAGGGTTGTACCAACGGATGAAGAACGAATTCGGCGGAGCGGTGCCTGCCGGATAGCTCTTCGACCCGGAATTCGTCTTTCCGTTGCGGGCGACGCGGATGTTGTTGAAACCGGCGTCCACCGTCAAACCCCAGTTGGTCTGGCCGGTGCCATCGCCCCCATCGTTGCTCCACAACCTGGGCCAACGGTCGAAACCGACCCAAGACTGCGGGATATCGCAACCATGTGAATAGGTCTTGCCCCACGCCTGATGGCAGATGCCCGGATACGAGGTCTCGTCCTTACCCTCAGCCAAGTTGGTGGCGAACTGGGAGGCAGGAGCGCTGTTGAGATAATCGGTGACCCTTTGCGCGTTGACACCGCTCCAGGCGGCGTTTCCGTTGGAAGTGATGTAGCCGTCCAACCAGTTGCTGCTGCTCCTGGCCAAAGGCCCGACCATCGCCCAGATATGCTGCTTCCAGGTCTGGCCGTTATCGCTGGCGCTGGACCAATAGGCGTTGTTCTCATCGGGGATGTTCATATCACCCTGCAGGGAAACCGTCACATAATCGTACGGACCGGAATTCTGCATAGAGACAATCGTGTAATACTCATCGATGTTTTGGGCCCAGGTGTCGGCACCGGAAGCCACATCGGAGCCGAAAATGGTCCGCTTGTAGCTCACGGTATGGCCATAATTCGGATTCACGGTGTTGCCGCTGACGCCGCCGTCGCCGTAGTCATAGACGATCCGCAAGCCGGTGTTGCCGCCGTTGCTGACGGTGGGATCGACCTCGCCATGCGCCACACGGACCACAAAGTCCAAACGCATCTCATCGCGCAAGGTATCGATTTTGTTGTTGAAACTGAGCAGCTGATACAGCTCGGGCTTGCGGATGGCGTTATTGTGCACCGAATCCGTCGAATTCACCCTCCAGGAATTGTCTGAAGCCCTTTCCAACGACTGCTCATATGACGCCGAACCAGTGACGGGCAACACCGCGGTAATAACGAGAACAATGGCGGCGATAATGCTCGTCGCCACTGCCGTCAGTCCTTTTTGCTTCACAACAATCACCCCTGTAGAAAATCTCTTCTCGGTCATCATGCACAGCAAGCGAGCGCACGGTTATCCTTTTGCACTTTTTACGCAACGGCATTCCATCAAACGTAAAACGTACTTCAAAAGCGTTAATTTTTATTGCACAAGATTAATACTACTCAGTATATTGTGATAAATAAATCATTAAATTCTTATAAAAGAATAATTTCGTGAGCTTTTATTGTTATATTTACGATTCAATAATTGGTCTTCGCATTAATCTTTGCACATCCGCAAAATAGGAAAATCAACAAGGAGAACGTTTGACGAAATGTAGCTCCCGAAGAGAACTTAACACCTTTGTTTCATTGGAAACGGCATTTATTCGTCATTGAATAACGCGTTATCTATATTGTTTTTTCTTCAGTTTTCTTATTTTTCTCTCTGAGTGATTTTTTAAGAGAGATATTGGCAACCACGCTGGCAACAAACCGCAACGAGCCGACGCATAGTCCCCCATCGGCTTTCTTTTTCCTTCTTGATTTTCCGATGATTCGTTGTGATTACTTGGTTGTTTGGTTGCCTGCTTATTTAGAGCAGGCCCGCAGAAAACCGGATACGCGTATCCGTCACGATTCTCATAGCGCATGCGCCCCCTTGCGCGGCCGGTTATTGCCGGCAAGGCCGGCACGCCAGCGAACAGCCAGCAGATAGACCACCGCGAAAGTCACCAGCCCAGCTACCAGCCCGGCAATCGTCCACCACGGCCGGTTGCCCGTGAACGGCAGCGCCTCCGTCGCCGGACCGCCCTTGAGCTCACCGGTGGCCGTGACACCCTCATTGCCGCCGTCACTCGCGGACTCTTCGTTGCCGATATTGACGCCATGCTCTTTGATGCAAGCCCTGTCGGTGGTGTTGACGGTCAGATTGCCCGGAGTCATGCCAGCCGGTATGTCGACCTGCCAATGCCCGCTGCTGTCGGTCTTGGCGGATGAGGTGCTGCCGTCGGGCCACTCGATGCTCACGGGGACGCCCGCCATCGTCTCGCCGGTCTTGGCCTTGGTCACCTTGCCTTTGGCGACACCCTCGGTGCGGTCGATCGAATCGATCGTGACGTCTGGCGGCCACATATCGATGACCTGATCGGTGACCTGACTGATGATCTTGGCCTTGCCGGGATCGGTGGCCTTGCTGTCGGTCAGCACGCCGTAAAGCGTATACCATATATACGTATTCCCCGAGCTATCCGTATGATCGGCATCTTCGAACATCGACGGGTCGATATCACACGTCCACGTACCGGTGACATGCAGAGCCGGCTTGTCGGCATCGACCTGGCCTTTGTCGCAGACCACCCATTTCGCATCCGGCTCGCTCACCTCCTCGCCATCGTGCAACGTCGCCCGATCGCTCTGCGTCACCCGAGTCCCCCGCGCAAGACCGCGCTTGGTATCCGAAGAAGGGCCGTCGGGCTGCGGCACCGCATAGATCTTCAAGGTGTTGTCGCCACGAGCCGAGTCAAATTCGCCGGTGATTTTCACCTTGGAGCCGCTCGGCAGCGACGAGGTCGTGCCGTCTTCGCTTCGTACGGTATGAGGCACCGTGAGCTTGGTGATTTTCGGGTTGTGGTTATACGAAAGCACGAAGTCGCCTTTGGCGATGTTGGAGAACAGAGAGCTGATATGGTAGGGGCTTTGGTCGGTTTGCCAAGCATGGTAGCGCACATACCTGGTGCGTGCCGGGTTGTACTGCTTCGTGTCCGTGATCTCCCAGTTGCCGTTTTCGTCAGCGGTCGTGCTGCCGATTCTCACGCCTCGAGTGCTCGAAGCGTCCGGGTGCGTCGAAATGATCGGATTGTCCGGATCCTCGCGGTACAGCGTCACCGTATTGCCCGGCGTCGCCGTGCCGGTGATGGTGCGTTCGTCGGGGCTGACGTAATCGCCGTCCGTCTTGCTGTCCACATCGGTGATGACCGGCTTATCGGGGCGGTTGAGGCTGAACTTGGCAAACGCCGTATCAATGGTCCAGCCTTTGGCGATGGCATCGTTGATCTCGTCCTGCGAGGACGAGGCGGTGATGCTGATCGGCTTGCTGGAATCCGCTTCGTTGTAGAGCGGGTTGTAGGCGTCACGGACGCTCATCGACGAGGTGCCGGTGGGCGCGTCCGTCGCAATGCAGCCTTCGTAGGACTGAGCGCCGTTGACATCCGTGGTAATCGGCGTCGTGGTGATCGGCCAGGTCACGAGCTTGAAGTAGCCGTCGAAACCCTGCGCCTTCTTGGCTTTGCCGAAGTCGATGCTGCCGTCGGCGTTCTGCGCCACCGAGCTCAAGGTGCCCGCGCCGGGAACCATGAGGTTCGGCCCGGAACCGGCGACGTTCTTGGCCAGACTGTCGTCCGACTTATAGTCGTTGAGCAGAGTCATGCCGGAGACCTTCTGCACATCCGGCGTGAGCGTGGTCACGGGCAACCACTGATGACCGTTCTTCAGGCCGAACCATTGGTAATAGAACGAGGTGTTGTTGGAACACGGCCGTGGCATGGTGACGTTTTTGCCGTTGGCGTCCTTGTAGGTGTAGGTCTGGTTGGCGGCCTTGTTGTACCACTGCACGAAGAACGAGTTCGCCGGAGCGACCATTTGGCCGGTGCCTTGGGACTTGAACCCGTAATCGGTGACCATGCCCCAGTTCGCTTGCCTTCCGCTCCACAGCTTGCCGCCAGAATTCCAGCCCATATACGAGATCGGACCGTTGTTGCGCAAGGGGAGGTTGGCAATGGCGGCGGCCACCGAGGTGATGTCGCCGGCACCGTCGACCCCATTGGTATACATGTACGCGGGACGTTCGTTGGCGATATTGGTCACGTATTTGTCGTCAGAGAAATCCGAGTACTTGATAGTGCTGTCATTTTTGGGCGTCCGACCGGGGCTTGCGACGACATAGACATACTGCGGCTCGAATTTCGCGCCGCCGACGCTGGTGTTGCTCTTATCGACCTTGTTTTTGTCATTACCGTAGGCGATGTTGCCCTCAAGCGAAATCGTCAGGAAGTCGTAATCGCCGGAGACCATCACGTTGTGGATGGTGTAGAACTGGTCTTGATTATGCGCCCACTTTTCGGCCGCATCCGAACCATTTGAGGTGTCCTCGCCCTCGTCGGCATCCCCGCCGTACGTGTTGAGGTAATTCGCCGGTTTCAGGTTCTCGGTCGCGGAATTGTTGCGCGAGAACGCGATCTGCATGCCGCAATCCACATTGCCGCTGCCTATACCGCGATAATTGCCGCTGCTGCCCAACCCGACACAGTTCGGGTTGACCATACCGTGGGGCATGCGCACCACGAAATCCATACGGATCTCATCGGCATGATCCCAGCCCTGCATCTTGTTGTTTTCGCCGAGGAACTGGTAGAGCATGGGCTTGCAGTCGACTTTTTCGCCCTCTGGAACCGAAGATCCCTCTTTCTGCGTGCACCTGTCGGGATAGTCGGCAAGCGTCAGGTCGCCGCCTCCCCGCGCGGATGCCCCCGTGTCCGATGACACGTCTTCATAGGCGGGCGACGCCATCGCCGCAGGCACCACAACGGAGCAAATCATCGCCACCGATGCACAAGCGCACGCCAACTTTGCCGCAAGCCTACTTTGTCTCACCAAATCACTTCCTTCACGGAGCGGACTCCATACGTCGTCGCCTCATCCCTCGAGGCGTCTGCGCTCTTTCCGACTTCTGCAAGAATGAGCTATCGATGAACCACCAAGCGTCAATCACAATCGATTTACTTTTATGATTCTCATCACATTTGCACGTCCTTCTACATTGTCGGAAGGTCTTGACAGGAAAAAATAAAATATGTTCTTTTTTGTCTAATTATTCAGAAACTATTGTGAAAATACAAAAATAATAGGTATATTTATAACATCAACGTATATTTATACAGTATGGCGATATTCGCATTACAACAACGTTTAAAACGATTTTAAAATTGTTGGTCAGCGGTTTACAACACAACGGACACCGAAATATGCACTACTTTCGTGACGGCCAAAATCAATTTATTCTTCACGCTTTCTTTGCATTCAAGCCGTACATTTCTGCGTACTTTCAGCTCAGAGCATTACGCGGACTGGCCGTGCCTACCTGAAACAGGTAATCAAACAGACTCGTTTATCGCTTTACGAACCAAGCCGCTGGTATAGATATCCACCGACGTGGCGGGCGGGGGCCGGCAGCCGATGCGTGGCGGATCTCCCATGGCTTGCGATGGCTCAGACGCACCGCCGGCAGACCGAGAATAAGACCCAGGAAAGCCAGCGAGACGCCGTAAAGCAGGCCGTCGCCGCGCGCATCGTCCGGATCCGGGATCGGGTCGGGAATCGCCTGCCGTGTACCGGTAATAATCAAGCGCTCGGTGTTGACGCCGTAAGGCGTGCAGGTCATCAACGTCACGAGGTCCTTGCCGGGCACGACCTTATATAAATGCGTGTCGGTCGGCTTGATCACATGGATGCCGACCACACGGTAGCCCATCGTACGGCCCAGCGTCTGGATATAGAAGATATCGCCCTTGTCCAGCTCGTCAAGACGAGTGAACAGCAGCGCACTCGTCAGGCCGTTGTGCCCGCTTAAGACCGCGTTCGTCGAGGCGCCGCCCACCGGCAGGCTCGTGCCGTACAAATGCCCCACGCCGTGCTCCAGCACCTTGTCGGAAGTGCCATGCCGGATCGGCAGCTTCACCGAAATCTTGGGGATGCGAATCGTGCCCATGATCCCGTCACCCGTGTTGAGTAGGGACTGGTACTCGCTGTCCTTCTCCGACTCGGTCTTCGCGCCCGGCTTGCCGGCCTGGAACGGATCGACGAACTCCCCCAGCGCAGGCTGGCCGGAAGCGGCCACACGCTGGTTATAGGCCTGGGCCCGATGGTATTCTTCGGCCACCTTGCCCTGCGGCCAGTGCGAGATGCGGTCGACCGATGCCTCGATCTCGTCGTTCTCCAGATACATGCTGTAGGCCCAACGCACCGGAAACCACGCCAGGGCGGTGAGAAAACCGACGATGCAAACCACAATCAGCACGTCGACGACACGGATGACGATACGTTTGACCCGGCTTTTGGGCTCGAAGCCACCGCGAAGGGCCTGGGCAAAGGAAAGGGCGAGCGGGTCGCTCGGCGCTACACCGCGACCATTGACGTCGGCGTCTTTGCCGGCGGCGGAAGCATGGTTGCGTAATGACATGGCGACCGGCGCTCCTTCCTTGATAATTGTTCAATCCTTCAATCCTAGCGGATTTACCGGCAAGGTTCGTAAGACACAACGATGGGGACATGCCCTATTACTCAAGGGCATGTCCCCGGATCACATCAGACTGCTATCGCGAGTCTCACGCGTTGAGACGACGACGTACGACAATCAGTACGCCGGCAGTCGCACCGAACGCGACCAGGACCAGCAGGCCCAGGACCACGCCCGCGCCACCGGTCAACGGCAGCTGGGAGACGGAGGTGACGTTGTCGACGATCACCGCACCGGCATCGCCGGCACCTGCAGCACTATCTTTGGTCATCTTGACTTCGTTCAACACCTTGGGGTCCACGCTGGCATCGCCGTGCTTGGCGATGAGGCCAAGGGTATCGGCGGTGTTGGCGAAGGCGGACTTCTTCGTGTCACTGCTCAAAGCGCCGACATACACATCGGTGGAGGGCAGGAAGGTCGAAGAGAATCCAGGGGCCGCAACGGTTTCCTTGACGGTATAGGTGCCGTCCTTCAGGCCGTCGACGCGCAGCTGACCGTCATCAGAAGGGTCATCGCTGTTCGCGTTAGTAGAGGGCGCCGTCTTGTAGACCTCGAGCTGAGCGCCGGCAACAGTAGTGCTCGGTTCCTTGGTCGTATCCGTGTTGGTCTGATCAGTGGACTTCTTGTAGGAGCCGTTGTCGACCTTCTTGAAGTTGACGAGCTTGCCGTCGGAATCGGTGACGGTGAACTTGGCGCCAGCCAGGCCCGCGCCGTCGACCTTCTTCAGGTTGATCAGATCGAAGTGACGGAAGTAGGTGTCGGCATTTGCAGCACCGTTGCCGTCGCCGCTGCCGTCATCGTAGATCGAGCCGTCCTTGCAAGTGTTGGTATCCGAACCGGCGGGGCAATCCTTGATGGTGCCATCATCGGTGGGGGTGGGTACGTCAGTCGAAGGCGGGTTGTTGGAATCGTTGGAATACTCAAGACGGATGCCGTTGCGCAACGGCTGCTCGCTCACTGCGTTCTCGTTGACCGTCATCTTGTAGGTGATGAAGATGTAGTCCTTGTACTTCTGATCGCGAATCGACTTGGTCAGATCGAAGAGGATATAGTGGGTGTCGCCAACGCGACCAGTGCTACCAGTCTCACCAGCGGCGAACTCCTTGTGCGTCACCACGTAATCGTCGTTGTCAGTCAGCGTCTCGCAGCCGGAATCATTGATGCTGTCGGACGGGCAGACCTTCACGACGGGATCCGAGTCAGTCTTGTAGGTCAGGCCGGTGCCAGGATGATCGGTCATAGCATAGACATAGTGGTCGAAGCCGGTGGTCAGCGGAACCTGGCTCTTGAGCTGGTAGCTCAGCGTGCCACCGATGGAAGGATCGTAGTCCGTGGCGTCCTTGTTCAACGTCTTGGTGACGGTGGGCGTATCGTTCTTCATGTCGATCTGGCCGAGCTTGTTACCGTTGAGCGTCATGTACTTCTCCGTGGTGCTCATCTCGATGCCGGTGCTGACCAGCATGGGGATGGAGTTCTTGTGGCCGGTTCCTTCGCCGGTGAAGACAGAGGTGATGTCCTCGACCACATAGACACCCGGTTCGAGGTTCTTGATCGTGGCGGTCTCGTTGTCACCGTCAACGACGCAATAACTGCTCGACGCGTTGCAGTTAGCAGTCGGGGCGCTTGGAGCGGTGAACTTTGCGGGGATGCCATCCTGCTTGGCGAACTGGGTGACGAACGAACGCAGCTTACCGTTGTAGCCGTGCTTGTCGGTGCCGGCAGCCTCTGGGTTGTTCGACGTTGTATCCTCATTGTTAGTGGCGTTAGTATCGGTGTAGCCGAGCCACTTCGAAGCGACTTCGCCGACAGGGTTGCCCGCATAAGCGGAATCCGCCGTAGCCGAGCCCCTGACATTATCCAAAGCCGTTTTAGCAGCATCCTTGATGCCATCAACTGTGGAAACGGTGACCGACTTCAGGTCATCACCATCATGCGTGGCCTGGTCATATTGGCCAATTTTCAGAGCCGCGAACTTGTGGTTCGTCATCGAGGCCTTCGTGCTCTTGATGGTGATCGACGTCTTTTTAGCCTTGGACATATCGATGCTCACCGGATCGGCCGCGTTGGCCGTGCCGAGCGGCGCGAGTGCCAACAGCGTGGCTGCAGCAAGCGTGAGGCCAACAACGCCTCTGACGTTGAACTTTCTACTCATGGAAATAACTCCTCTTGTTTAATTTGTAAATCTTACAAAAATCAATAATTCTTAGGTTGCTCTGGCTGCCGTACGCTAGGCGGCGACAGCCCGTGATCCTTCAGTCCGGTTTGTCACGTTCGCGGGCCACGACTTTGAATCCGTTCATCGCACATGCCTCCCGACCTTGTTCAGACCGGCTTTGTAGCGCTTGAACCCGAAGTAGCCCAAGATGAACGCTGCAAGCACCGCCAGGCACAACCCGATGGCGAGCCACGGCTTGTTGCCGGTAAACGGCAGATGGCTGAGAGGCGGAATCGGGTTGATCTCGCGGGTGACTTTCGCGGACTCGTTCGAGTTGTTCGCTGCACTCTCCGTGGCCATCGCGCTGATGGAGCCCTTCTTCGTGCCGGTCGGCAAGTCGATGGTCCACGTGCCGTCATCCTTCACCGTTGCTTCCGAAGACGCGGTAGCCGAGCCTGTCGGCCATGTGATGGTGACCTTGGCTCCCTTCACCGCCGCCGCGAGGGCGGGCCCTGTCGGCTCGACCTTGCCGGAGACGGAGCTGCTGTCCGAACCGGTTATCGTCACCTTCGGTGCATAGAAATTGACATCGAAGGTCTTGGCGAACTCGGAGGTCACACCGTCCGCGTTGGTGGTGACGGCCGTGAAGTGGAACTGACAGCCCTTCTTGCCCTCAGTGGTGTGTTGCTTGAACCAGCTCACCTTCGGCTTGCAGGTCCAATCCTGATTGGCGCCTTCGCTGACGTCCTTCTCGCATTCGGTGATCTCATCGTCAGCGGTGTAGCTGTTGTCTTGCGTCGACACCGTGTTGCCGCCCGACCTGGCCTTGGCCGACCTGGCTTCGGACAGGGACGACACCTCGACGTCAACATGCGTGGCGTAGACCTTGAGCTTGGAGCCACCCTCGGTGGAGCTGACCTTGCCCTTGATCTCGACCGGCGTATTGTCGCCACTGGCCAGTGCACCTTCCGTCGTATGCGGCGCAGCCACCGAGGAAATCGACGGTGCCGCATCCGCTGGCTGGCGGACGTTGACCAGCGCAATCGGCGAGAAGTGGGAGCCAACCTGCATCTCGTCAGCCGGATTGTACTGATAGGCGTGATATCGACGAACCCTGTTCTGCGGATCCGTGGCGTCAATGGAATGGTTGGTGTCCTTGATCGTCCATGTGCCATTCAGTCCGACTTCCGCGGTACCCACAATGCTGACGCCGCTTTCATCGGTCACCGGGGTGCCACGCAGATCAAAGTCATCGCCGTTGTCGTAGCTGCCGGCCGCGTTCTTCACCATCACCCGGTCGGTGTAGTCCCCGATTGCGTTCTTCTTGTTCGGATTGTCCTCGTAGAGCACAACCTTGTAGCCTTTAGTACCCTTGCCCTTGATGGTGAGCGTGCTGGCCGACGAACTCGCCTTGGTATCGGCGAGGCTCGACTGATCGTCTGTAGAAGCGATGTTGGCGAATGTGTTGTCTTTGGTGTCATTGTCGTCATCAGAGACGCTGTCGATGGTCGGGGTCAGAGGACGCGCGACATCGAACTTGTAGAAGGCCGTGCCCACAGTTGCGGCGCTGTCGACCATCGCCTGCGCCTGCTCGGCATTCATGTTGTCGGTGACACCCGGATTCTTTGGATTATGAGCGGCATCGGCCGTACAGGAGTTGTCAAGCACCGGCCAGCTGATCAGCTTGAAGTACCCATCAAGCCCTTGATAGTTGTCCGACCCAACGGTACCGGTTGCCTCGGGGTTGTACTGAGACTTCTTGGCCAGTTTGAAGTCGATGCTGCCGTCGGCATTCTGCGCGGGCATAAGAGTACCGTCATCTTTACGGGCGATCATTTCCTGACCGTCAATCCTGCCGGCCGCCTTGTCCTTGTCGGTGAAGTGGTCCTTGTTCTGGCTCGAAGTGTTGTCATAGAGCAGCTCTTCTGCAGCGCTCTTGGTGCTGTTGAATACGTTGGCGGCAGAATTGTGGTCGTACACGCGCGACTTTTCGCTGCCGTTCGGATTATAGTCAAGAGGCGTAGGCGGGTTGCCGTCGGTCGCCGCCAACTGCTTGGCCACCTGCGGCGTAGGCGTCAGCGCGTCGACCGGCACCCATTTGTTACCGTTCTGCAGGGCCACCCATTGATACTTGAACGAGGTCACGTTGTAGCATGGATTGTTGTGGTCGCGCTTGCGAGCCGGATCGTACCAGAAAACCGAGAACGAGTTGCGCGGGGCCGTACCCGGGTCGGTTGTATTGTCAAGCCCACGCCAATGATTGTCGTACCAATAGTGCTCACTCGCACCAGCCGAACCATAAAGCTGCCCGCCTTGATTGCCGGTATTACCACTGTTGAACGCATTGCCCCATAAGCGACCCCAATGACCACCGAGGCCATAATCGGTCACCAAGCCCCAGTTGGCCTGACCGCCGGACCAATAATACGGATGCTGGTCATAGGGCATCTGCGCTACAGGCATGTCGCAGCCGTGCTCGATTTTGTTATCCTGGCACGATCCGGGAAACACCGTCCAAGGGTAATCCTTCACCACATTTGTAGCGAAATAGGAATTGTCCATGCAGTTGGTGGCCTTGACGCTCTTGTCGTCGCCGGTCCAATTGGGCTTCGAGCCCATGCAGCTGCTGTCAAGGTTGTTCTGGCTGCCGTCGGGCTTCGTGCCGTTGTTTGCGTCGGGTCCCACGATCGCGTAGATGTGGCTGAACCACTTCGCACCGTCCTTGGAGTCCTTGGTTTCCGTGGTCTCTTCGTTGTACTTGCCGGAGCCGTGATTCCAGAATTGCTGCTTGGGATCGTTGCCGCCGTCGTCGTTGATGATGTCCAAATCGCATGTCAGCGAGATCACCAGATAGTCGTAAGGGCCAGAGTGCATGAGGCTGTGGATGGTGAAACGCTCCATATCGTTTTGCGCCCACGCGTCGGCGGCCCACACCGCGGGCGTGGTGCCGCCACCGTACGTGTTGAGGTATTGCGCCTCTTTGTACTGCGGCGCCAAGTACATGTCGCCCTTTTCACCTTCCGCAAGACCCGTACCGTGGGTGGCGCCGCCTCCAAAGCCATAGTCATAGACGATGCGTAGGCCGGGGTTCCCGCCACCGGGCACCGTGGGGTCGACCTCGTTGTGCGCCACACGCAGCACGAAGTCGAGGCGAAGCTCGTCGATCTGGGTGTCGACGCGGTTGTTCTGGCCAAGTACCTTGTAGAGCTTCGGCTGGCGGTCGGCGCCGTTGACCGTATGTTCAGTGGTATAACGCCAGCTCAGATCCTTGCGAGTGGCATCCTGAGTCGTAATTGCGGAAATCGGCGAGGCCTTGGACAACACCGACACCGATGCAGGAATTGCCGCGGCGCAAATCATCGCCAACACAGCAACAGCGCACGCCAACCTCGTCGCGAGCTTAGTACTTCTCAAAAAATCACGTCCTTCACAGAACAAACTCCGTAACGCCTCAACCCCTCGAGACATCAGTTCACTTCTTACTTCTGCATGAATGAACACCAATGAATCATCAAACGCAACGTCCAATCGTTTTACGCTTATGATTCTCATCACATCTGCACTACGTTTTATCTTGCTCAGAGGCATGACAGAAAAATGCAATTACCCAATTTTTTTGTCTAGTTATTCAGCTAATTTCACCAAAAAACGTATATTCCATGTATATTTCTATTCTTTTTTGTATATTTTTCCGGCATGACAATTTCCGCATCACAAAGGGGTTTAAAAACGTTTTTAATTTTTTACCAGCTGATTTACCACGTTGCAAAAGCCGAAAATATGCAGTGTTCAAATTCACTTTATTCTTCGCATTATCTTCACATTAAATTTCAATCCATCTAAGAAGTTACGCTCTCAGCATTATTGCAAAATTAGGCAACCTTGGAGAAGTTGCACAAAAACATCCCATCGCATGTGAAATTGCCTACTTTAAGCCATTTTCGAACATTGTTGCATTATGGGACGCATTACAAAATAAACGATCGTGCGACTTCATTGTATTACAGATAAGGAACCTAGGTATTACCTTGTTGTCTACGTGAACAGATTTTGCAATACATTTTCGCGTAAATTAGATAGATAACAGATTTTTGTATAATAATCATGCTGTATTTGTCCAGCCCTATCATTTCAATTTTGACACTCTGTCAACGATAAAAATCCGCATGTTCTAGCGGCTATCGCACGGCCGAACAGGCTACTCAAGCAGCCAATCCATGGCGTTGACGATCTCGATGCCCTCGACTTGGCCCAGGCCGACCGTGTCGCAGGTGACGCCCATGCGCCGAATCCCCTGTTCGGCCGAAAGCCGCGCCAACGCGCGCAACGGGGCCAGTCTATCGTTTTTGACAGAAGATATATAATTTTTGATAAAAGTTATAAAATATACTATGAAAAGTCTGATTTAATTCGCACTTTTCTCATTATGACGAGAAAAGTTTACCTGTTGCCGTCAGCATCCAACCCAACGACCGGCGCCCCACCACACTTCGACAAAACGGCCAACTCAGGAAACAGAAAGTGGCCAACTCGGTAAACAGAATTAAGCCAACTCGGTAAATAAAAAACGGCCAACTGAGAAAACAGCAGATATAAATACTTACTGCCACAAGGAATCAGGAACCATGCACAGTTATCTTCCACGAATCTACGACAAGCTCCTCAAAGAACGTCTCGAAGCGAGCGGAGCGGTCTTGGTGGAAGGTACAAAATGGTGCGGTAAGACCACCACATGCACGCAAGCCGCCAAAAGCGTGCTCTACATGGCCGATCCCGAATCACGCGAGCAGAACCTCATCCTCGCCGACGCACAGCCAAGCGCTCTCCTTGACGGCAAAACACCGCGCCTGATTGATGAATGGCAGACAGCGCCGAAGCTGTGGGACGCGGTGCGCTTCACTGTCGACCAGCGCGACGACTTTGGCCAGTTCATTCTTACCGGCTCCAGCGTGCCGCCCGACAACAGCGAGATGTTCCACACCGGCACCGGACGCATCTCAAGGCTGCGCATGCGGCCCATGAGCCTCTACGAATCGGGCGATTCCAGCGGAGCAGTATCATTAGGCGACCTATTCGACGGCGCTAAACTGCCCGTCGCCAAAAGCGGAACAACCCTCGAACGGCTGGCGTTCCTGCTCTGCCGAGGCGGCTGGCCCAAGGCGGTCGGACAACCGGAACGCATCGCGCTGAGGCAGGCACGCGATTATGTGGACGCCGTCACCGATTCCGACATCTCACGCGCCGACAATACTCAACGCGATCCGCACCTTGCCAGACGACTCCTGCGCTCTTACGCGCGTATGGAGTCCTCGCAGTCGCCCACCGCGCATATCGCCGCCGACCTCCGCGGCAACGGAACCACGCCGAGCGACAAAACCGTGCAGTCGTATATCACCGCGTTGCAACGCATTTTCGTGGTCGAGGACATGCCCGCCTGGAACCCGAACCTTCGCAGCAAAACGGCGATTCGCACCGCCGACACACGTCATTTCGTCGACCCTTCAATCGCCGCCGCGGCCATGGGCGTCGGGCCTGAAGGAGCGCTGAAGGATCTGGAGACTTTCGGGCTGTGGTTCGAAAGCATGTGCGTGCGCGACCTGCGCGTCTACGCCGACGCGCTGGACGGCGAGGTCTTCCATTATCGCGACAAGTCCGGGCTGAAATGCGACGCCGTCGTCCACTTGCGCGACGGACGCTACGGACTCGTAGAAGTCAAGCTCGGCGGCGACCGGCTCGTGGGCGTTGGCGCGGAAAGTCTGCTCGCGCTTGCCAAGAAAATCGACACGACCCGCATGCCGGCACCGAGCTTCACGATGGTACTCACCGGCACCGGCGCACTGAGCTACACACGTCCCGACGGCGTGATGGTGGTGCCGCTGGCCACGCTCAAGGACTGAATGCGCCGTGCGCGGAAAGCGCGGTTTGATTGCTTCAAGGTGCATCTTTCACGCATCACCGTCAAAAAAGTGCACTTTGATTGTGCTATAACGCACTTTTCGCACACTGCTGTGAAAAAAGTGCACTTTGATCGTGCTATAACGCACTTTCCGCACACCACCGTGAAAAAAGTGCGTTTTACCCATGCCATAACGCACTTTCCGCACACTGCTGTGAAAAAAGTGCGTTTTACCCATGCCATAACGCACTTTCCGCACACCACCGTGAAAAAGTGCACTTTACCCATGCCATAACGCACTTTCCGCACACTGCTGTGAAAAAAGTGCACTTTACCCATGCCATAACGCACTTTCCGCACACTGCTGTGAAAAAAGTGCACTTTACCCATGCCATAACGCACTTTTCGCACACTGCTGTGAAAAAAGTGCACTCTAGCTGAGCTAGAATGCGCTTTTTGACCATATTGACGGCAGCGGCCATCTATTACCTAGTCGAACACCGTCTAGCCGATCCTTAGCCAGACCCTAGCCAGCCACTAGCCAGCCCTCAGTCGACCAGCTCGGAGAACTGGCTGTTGTAGAGGTCGGCGTAGAAGCCGCCCTTGGCCAGCAGCTCGTCGTGGGTGCCGCGCTCGACGATGTCGCCGTGGTTCATCACCAGGATCATGTCCGCGTCCTTGATCGTCGAGAGGCGATGCGCGATCACGAAGCTCGTGCGGCCCACCGTCAGCGCGTCCATCGCCTTCTGGATCAGCTCCTCGGTGCGGGTGTCGACCGACGAGGTGGCCTCGTCCAGGATCAGGATCGGCGCATCCTGCACCATCGCGCGGGCGATCGTCAGCAACTGGCGCTGGCCGGCCGAAAGCGAGGAATTGTCGTCGAGCACGGTGTCGTAACCCTGCGGCAGCGAGCGCACGTAATGGTCGAGCCCGACGGCCTTGCACGCGTCCTCGATCTGCTTATCGGTGACGCCCTTCTTGGCGTAGGCGACGTTCTCGCGTACCGTGCCGCGGAAGACCCACGTGTCCTGCAGCACCATCGAGAACTGCTCGTGCACGTTGGAGCGCGGGACGGTCGAGGTGTCGATACCATCGATGGTCATCTTGCCGCCGTCGATGTCGTAGAAGCGCATCAGCAGGTTGACCATGGTGGACTTGCCGGCACCGGTCGGCCCGACGATGGCGACCTTCTGCCCGGCCTTGACGGACGCAGAGAAGTCGTGGATGATCGTCTTGCCGGGCTCGTAGCCGAAGTTGACGTCCTTGAACTCGACGTCGCCGCGCACGCGGGTGGGCTTGCCGGTCTTCGGGTCGCGGCCAAGCAGCGCCGGCTTCTTGCTCTCGTCGCTCATCTCGGGCTCCTCGAGGAAGCCGAAGACGCGCTCGGAGGCGGCGGCGCAGCGCTGCAGGTTCTGGAAAGCCTGCGCGAACTGCGAAAGCGGCTGGGTGAAGAGACGCACGTACATCATGAACGCCACGATGACGCCGAACTCGATCTTGCCGTCGATGGCGAGCGCCCCGCCCACGATGCAGACGGCGACGAAGCTCAGGTTGCCGATCATGTTCATCATCGGGCCCATCAGGCCGGAGAGGAACTGGCTCTTCCACGCGGAATCGTAGAGGTCGTTGTTGTACTTCTCGAACTTGCGGATGGAGTCGGCCTCGCCGTTGTAGGCCTTGACGACGGTGTGGCCGGCATACATCTCCTCGACGTGGCCGTTGACGTCGCCGAGCGCGATCTGCTGGCGGGCGAAGTACTTCTGCGAATACTTCATGATCAGCATCATCACCACGATGCCGAGCAGCGAGACCACGATGGCGCAGAGTGTCATGATGACGTTGTTGTAGAACATCATGATCAGCGAGCCGAAGAACAGCGTGATCGAGGTGATCAGCATGCCCAGCGACTGGCCCAGTGTCTGGCCGATGGCGTCGACGTCATTTGTAATACGAGAGAGCACGTCGCCGTAGCTGGTCTTGTCGAAATACTTGAGCGGCAGTTTGTTGATTTTGTCGGAAATCGAGCGGCGCAGGCTCTGGCCGACGCGCTGGGTGACGGTGGCCATCATCCAGTGCTGGATATAGTTCAGCACCGCGTAACCGACGTACAGGCCGACGAGCAGCCACGCGATGCGCGTGACCTCGCCCATGTCGACCGCGCCCATCACCGGCTTGCCGTGCACCATGGCGGGCAGGCCTTTGGCGATGGCGTTGGTCATGTTCTTCAGCTGGTCCGGCCCGATGATCTGGCAGATGGTGCCGGCCGCGCCCAACACGAGCGCGACGACGATGGCGGGCAGGTATTTGCGGCAGTAACGCACCAGTTTGAGCATCACTCCGCCGAAATCGGCCGGCTTCTCGACCGGCCCCCTCATTCTTGGCATTTGTTGTCCTTTTTTAAAAGATTGATATTCGGATGGACATACGAGTGGAGAGTCAACGCTCGTTCCGTCAGCATTGCTGCCGGCATCTGTCACTTTTTACACGCTTGCTTTCGATCTCTACGTAAAAGGTGACAGATAGGGCCTCTATTTGTCACTTTGTGCATGGACCACTCCAGCAAGCAAGTCAAAGGTGACAGATAGAGCGGAATCCGGCGTCCTCTCATGGCATGTCCTTGTTTACGCGGCGAGCTCGTCGGGGCTCAGCTGCGATTCGGCGATCTCCTTGTAGACCTCGCAATTGGCGAGCAGCTCCTTGTGCGTGCCCTTGCCCACCACCTTGCCGTCGTCGAGCACGACGATCTGGTCGGCGTCCATGATGGTGCCGACGCGCTGGGCGACGATGAGCTTGGTGGCGTCGGCGGCGTGCGTTTTCAAGGCGTCGCGCACCGCGCGGTCCGTCTTGAAGTCGAGCGCACTGAACGAGTCGTCGAAGACCATGATCTCCGGGTGACGGTAGACGGCGCGGGCGATGGAAAGCCGCTGCTTCTGGCCGCCGGAGACGTTGGATCCGCTCTGCGCGATCGGCGCTTCGTAGCCGCCGTCCATACGGTCGACGAACTCGCTGGCCTGCGCCACCTCGCTAGCGGCGCGAACGTTCGCCTTCTGTTCTGCGCTCAGCTCATCGCGCTCACTTTCGCCCTCAATCAGCGCCAGTTCGCGCTTACGGCCCTTGGCGGTGGAGGTATCGGCCACCTCGACGGTCTCGGCGTCGCCGGGCCGGTCGCCGTAGCTGACGTTGGATGCCACGGTGCCCTTGAACATCACCGACTGCTGCGGCACGTAGCCGATCTTGTCGCGCAGCGCCTTGATGTCATAGTCGCGAACGTTGACGCCGTCAATCAGCACCTCGCCCTCGGTAGCGTCGTAGAAGCGCGGCACGAGGTTGACCAGCGTCGATTTGCCGGAACCGGTGGAGCCGATGAAGGCGATGGTCTGGCCGCGACGGGCGGTGAAGCTGACGCCGCGCAGCATCTCCTCGCGGGTGTCGGGGTACGCGAAACCAACGTTGCGGAACTCGACGGTGCCGGTCTCTCCCGGCTTGCCCTCGCGAGCCGTGCCGGACTTGACGGACGGCTCGGTGTCGAGCACCTCCATGACGCGCTGTGCGGAGACGTCGGCACGAGGCCAGAGCACGAAGACCATGCTCAGGAGCAGAAAGGCCATGATGACCTGCATCGCGTAGCTGGAGAAGACGACCATATTCGAGAAGTCGGTGAGTTTGTCGGCCGGCAGCGCCGCGTCCTTGATGAGGTAGGCGCCGATCCAGTAGATGGCGAGGCCCAGGCCGTTCATCACGCTCGACATGACGGGGTTCATCGCGGCCATCGTGCGGGTGGTGAAGAGTTGGGTGTCGGTCAGGTCGTCGTTGACGCGCGCGAATTTGGCTTCCTGATAGTCCTCGGCGTTGTAGGCGCGGACGACGCGCAGGCCGGTCAGGTTCTCGCGGGCGACGGCGTTGATATTATCGGTCAGGCGCTGCATCGAGCGGAACTTCGGCATGACCATAGTCATGATGGCGATGACGAAAACCAGCATGATCGCTGTGGCAGCGGCCGTGGCCACCGTCCATTCAAAGCCTTTGCCCGCGATCTTGAAAATGGCCCAGACGGCCATGATCGGCGCGCGGAAGACCAGCAGGACGCCCATGGTGATGAACATCTGAATCTGTGTGATGTCGTTGGTGGAGCGGGTGATCAGCGAGGCCGTGGAGAACTTGTTCATCTCGGCCGGCCCGAAGGATTCGACCTTGCGGAACTCGAGCGAGCGCAGACGCTGGCTGAACGAGGCGCCGACGCGGGCCATGAAGTAGCCGACGGCGATGGCGCAGACCACGGAGCCCAGCGAGACGAGCAGCATCTTGCCGCCCTCTTTCCAGATATCGGCCATTTGGCTGCCCGGCGTCTCGACCAGCGCCGTCACCTTGGACATATAGTCCGGCAGCTTCAGGTCGAAAAAGACCTGTCCGGCGATGAACGCCAGGCTCAGCAGCATCTGCCCGATCTCCGTTTTGGAGAGGTATTTGCTGATACGAAGCATGGATCCCCTTTCATACTTCCTTGGGATTGACGGCATAATTACCGACTACCCATACATTACTTACAGTGTTAGCTATTTTATTGGCGAAAGTTATGATACTCGCCAACGCTGAACGGCGTCCGCTTTTCACCCACCGCGTAGGAGCCTGCAAACCGAATGGCCGGTTCCTAGCGTCCACGCTACGTTATGCAAGAAAACGGACACAGGCTACTCGTAAACGGCCAGTTTCTAGCATCCACTCATCTCCGTGCAAGAAAACAGCCACTGGTGAGTGCCCAACGACCTATTTCTTGCACCCATACTCAACGATGCAAGAAAACGGTCATTACCCTTTGGCTTGCTCCGACTCGTCCGCATGGGGGCCGCGCACCTCTTCGCGCCCCGCTTCGAGCCACTCCTCGTGCCGTTGCTCCCAGTCCTTAAAGGCCTGCGAGACTTCGGCGGCATCGGGACGGCCCTCACCAGGCTTGCACACCGTGAGGTAGACGATGAATTCCTCGGCCAGGTTCACAAACTCGCGGGTGCGCCGCTCCCCCATCTGCGAGAAAATCCAGCAGACGGCCGAGTCGATCTTCCCCTGATCGTTCGTGGCCTGTTTTCGTCCGGCATCGGTCAGCGAGACCAATATGTTGCGTCGGTCCTTCTCGTCGATCTCGCGCGAGACGAGTCCCTTCGCCTCCAACGCCTTCAGCAGCGCGGAAACACGGCCCGAACTGGCATGCAGCGCGACGGCGAGCTGGGTAGGCGTGGCGGTGCCATGCCGCAGCAACTGGCGCAGCACGAATGGCTCACCGCGGTTCGAGCGGTCCAGCTCGTTCCATAGCACAGACTTGCTATTTGCCGCGCTCCAGTTGAGATCGCGCAACGCCTCCTGCTCAAAACCCATCATCCGCTCCGTTCTTCATTTGCAATGGATTTAATACTAACACCCATGAATAGTTTGCGGTAGAAGCTTTCGCGGACACAGAAACATCTAACAGAAAACAACCCTCGTATTTTGGCCCCATTGGCACATGTTTACCACACTTACTACAAAGAATTGAAACAGTCGAGATAACCTTACGCAATACTGCCACGGTCGGCGAAAACCGAGTCGCAACTCCTTATTTACCTTTTTATCTCCACAAGTCACAAGTCACATATCGAAATAAGAGATTTTGGATAGCGTAGAGATTTTCGAGAGGAAGTGCCCGACGCGGGTCGCCCCGCGCCGGGCCGGCCCTAGCTAACGCCTGCTCCACCTCCAGACGACGGCCAGCTCGCAACCGACAACGATTGCGAGCAGCACGTCAACCACGCATTATCCGCGTTGGCCGCCAGAACGACGGTCAACGCCACGATGGTCTGGATGATCTCAGGGCAGTTAGAACCCTTCCTGTTTGGGGACATAATGAAATGTCCTTTCAATGTATGCCGCGCCACGACGGACGCGGCGAGGTCGATACAGCCGGCTGGCTGCACGGTCGCACAAACCTTGGTGAGGGGCCCGGCGGCAGTTCCGTCCTACCGTGAAATAGGTATTACCCATGGTGGATAGTATACTGATAATGTTGGTTGCGGAGGTGACTCACCGGAATCTAGCCGGCCTATAAAGCTTTTATCCGTTGAGGCCACAACCGACGCTGGGATGTATGTCCCTCTCAATGTATGCCGCTGGCCCCGATGCTTGACAACGAGTACCGGGGCCGAGGTGTATCTGGGGTTATAGGCCAAATCACCTACAAAAACGTCTTCCCGCCTCAAGGGATGAACCCAAGAGACGGGAAGACGAAAAACTAAAAGTCTAAATTTCTAAATTCCGGCTGGAACCTGATCAAGCCTTTGCAACCGGACGGAGATCGGCGTGATGACGCTTGAGATACTCGCCAACCGCTTCACGAATGAGTACAGACGGACGAACCTCTTCATCCGCAGCTCCCGAGAGAACCCAATCCGCGAGCTCCGAAGTCGCGCGAACGCACCAAGTGCGTTCCTGAAGCTGACGAACACCGTGCTGTGCCTTAACTGCCTTAGCCATTTCCTACCTCCGTTTTATACATGAATATCCGTGTTACAGATAGTTTATTGTATCACCTTCCGGGTAACCGGAACAGCTTTTGGCCCAATTGTGAACCAGCTATCATTGCACAAACTACATTGATGTAAGTTTCCTTGACATCAATACTATTAAAGGTAATACAGAATTTGGGTTTGTCAATTCCAATTTCGCGTTTCTTAGCGATTTTCACAATTAGTTTCTGATAATAAATACCGAAAACCCAATATTTGCAATACTTTAGAGACGCCGAAGGCCTGTTAAAACCTTTTAAATATTTTTCATGCTTATAGCATAATCCAGTCAAAACAAGCAAAATCGACGACATCAAACGTTCCAATAGAAACGTATCAGAGGCATCCGTTTCCGTTCAGTTTAAGAGCTCGGCTTCTTTCCCGCGATAGCGAATCAGGCTGTAACCGCCGAAAAGCACCAGCCAGACCAGCCCGGCGACGGCCGAACCGCGGGTGTCGGGAGCCAAGAACAACGTGGCGTAGATGAACACGAAGAAGAGGATCGTCAGCGTATTCGTGAGCCTGTAGGCCGGCATCACGAAGCCGTCGGCCTCGAAATCGGAGGAACGGCGGTAGCACTGGTGCGCCACCATCGTCAGGATGTAGATGAAGATGATCGCGGCGCTGGAGGCCGAGGCGAAGAGCACGAACGCGCTGGAAATCTGCGGAATCGCGTTGATAACCGGCGAAAGCAGGATGAAGCAGGCGGAGACCACGATGGCCCGCGCCGGCACCTTGTTTTTCGACACGACGCCGAGTTTCTTGAGCGTGGGCGACTTCGAGACCTCGGCCAGCTGGAAGAGGTGCCGGCCGGCGGAGTAGAGCAGCGAATTGAGCGCCGAGGACGCGGCGGTGATGACCACGAAAAAGACCAGCGCCGAGGCCCACTTGAGGCCCGCGTACTGGAAGACCATGATGAACGGGGAGGCGAAGGAGCCGTCCTTGTTGGGCTTGAACGACTGCCACGGCACGATGAGCATGATGGCGATCAACGCGCCGACATAGAAGATGAGGATGCGCATGATGATCTCGTTGATCGCCTTCGGCAGCACCTTGCGCGGGTTCTTCGTCTCAGAGACGGTGACGCCCACGAACTCGATCATCTCGTAGGAGAAGAAGACCATCTGGAAGCTCATCAGGAAGGCGAGCCAGCCGTTCGGCGCCATGGTCAGGCCGTTGAAGATGTTGTCAAGACCGGCGTGGCCTGCCGGGCTGATGTGGTCGACGCCGTGGACCTGGACGGCCGGATAGTGGAAGTTGACGACGACCATGACCACGGCGGTGACGATCAGGCCGACGATCAGCGTGATCTTGATCATCGAGAACCAGAATTCCGTCTCGCCGAACGCCTTCACAGCGATCAGGTTGATCACCGCCAGCGCCGCGAGGAAGCAGACCTCGATCAGCGGCTGCCAGGCGCGCAGATTGAAGCCGAACGTGTCGAAGAAAGTGACGAAATACGTGCCGACCGCGGTGATTTCGCTCAGGCCCATAAGGATAAGGACGATCCAGTAGGTCCAGCCCGCAAAATGGCCCCAGCCGGAGCCGAGGTAGCGGCCGATGAAATTGATGAACGTGTGCTGGTCCGGGTCGTGATACATCAGCTCACCGATGGCCCGCATCAACAGGAACATGACCAAGCCGACGAGGATGTAGACCAGAATGATGCTGGGGCCGGTGAAGGCGATCGACTTGCCGGAGCCCAGGAACAGGCCGGTGCCGATGGTGCCGCCGATGGCGATGAACTGGACGTGACGGTTGCTCAGGCCGCGCTCGAGCTGGTTGCTCTCCTCGCCCGCGCTGCCGTTGCCACTGCCGCTGCCGGGCCGGGAAGCGTTCGCCGTAGCGCCCTTTGCCGCAGTGCTCTTTGCCGACGAATCGTTTGCAGCTTTGGCGTTGGTTTCGGCATTGGTCGCAGTATTCCCGCTTTCCATTAGTGTCATCTAAACTTCCCTTCGCTTTTTGCTGCTTCAAGCGCGCAATAGTGAATAGAGTACGCCGCAAGAGATGACATCGGGGTTTCCGTGGGCGATTTGAGTAGGATTTTTGTCGGTAAAATGACAATATACGATGAAAAATGACAATAATTATTGGATATTTCCCTGCGCACAACAAGACATTTCAGCGTTTATCGCAAGCCTTCAGCCCAAATGCAAAAGTTTCGGGCAATATCTCATAAAGTGGACTATTCCACAAGGCAAACGGAAGCCGGCCTCGCAAATCAGCCGAAATCCGCTTGAACCGGACGGGCCGAGCAAGCCCAAAGGCACACATTCGGACACCTTTACCCCCGAAACACGCGAAGCCCTTGCCGAATCATGAACCCATCGACGCAAATATCGCCTCACAGCCTTAGACTTTCGAAATGTTGGGGAAGTTTTCAGACGAGCCGCAAATTCCAGCCGCCAATCACGGCGCACGACCCGCGTGTTTTATTTCCGCCGAAACTTTCGCGTCCAAATACGCGATACGTAATACACGAGCAGGGAATCCCGTGAAAGAGGAGCGCCACATGACTGGTCAGTCGGGCACAATAACAGACAACAACACAAGCAGCGGGAACGGCGCAAGCCGTGCGAACGGCGGCACAGCAGCCGGCAACCTATCTGGCGGCGGCAGCGATACCGGCAATTTCGGAAACGGCACCGGAAAATCCGCAAAACCCAAAAAACAAGGCGGCAACCACGTGTTGCGCAAGCTCAAAACCCGACAGATCTCGATGATCGCCCTCGGCGGGTGCATCGGCACCGGCCTCTTCATGACCTCCGGCGGCACCATCGCCGAAGCCGGGCCTGGCGGCGGACTTGTGGCCTACGCGGCCATGGGCGTGATGATCTACTTTTTGATGACCAGCCTCGGCGAGCTCGCCACCAACATGCCGGTCTCCGGCTCGTTCGCGGTCTACAGCTCCAAATACGTCGACCCGGCGCTGGGATTCGCGATGGGCTGGGACTACTGGCTCAACTGGGCCATCGCCGGCGCCACCGACATCTCCACCGCCGCGCTTTTGATGCAGTACTGGTTCCCGAAGTCGCCAGGCTGGGTGTGGAGCCTGACGATGCTCGTCATCATCTTCTGCCTCAACGCCTTCGTAGTCTCGGCGTTCGGCGAGACGGAGTTCTGGCTGGCGCTGATCAAGGTCGTCACCATCATCATCTTCATCGTCGTGGGGCTCTTAATGATCTTCGGCATCATGTTCCAGCCGGCCGTCGGTTTCCAGAACTTCACCTATAAAGGAGGGCCGTTCATCGGCGGCCTGCCCGCAATCATGGGCGTCTTCCTCATCGCCGGCTACTCGTTCCAAGGCACCGAGGTCGTGGGCGTGACCGCGGGCGAATCCGAGAACCCGACGCAGGCGGTGCCGAAGGCCATCAACAACGTTTTCTGGCGCATCATTCTCTTCTATCTGCTTTCGATCTTCGTGATCGCGGCCATCATCCCCTACACCGACCCGAACCTCTTGGGCGCTTCCGACAGCAATATCGCGATGTCGCCGTTCACCATCGTCTTCGAGAAGGCCGGGCTGGCGGGCGCTGCGAGCATTATGAACGCCGTCGTGCTCACCTCGATTTTGTCCGCCGTCAATACCGGTGCCTACGCCTCCAGCCGTATGCTCTACGGCATGGCCAAGGACGGCTACGCACCCAAGTTCCTAGGGACCACCACCAAGCGCGGGGTGCCGCTGGCGGCGCTGATCACCACGCTCTGCATCGAGGCGCTGGCGTTCTCGTCGAGCATTTTCGGACCGAAATTCTATATGTGGCTGGTCACCGCGACCGGCCTGACCGGCTTCATCTCCTGGATCGGCATCGCGTTGAGCCACTTCCGCTTCCGTCGCGCGTTCAAGCTGCAGGGCCACCAGCTCTCCGAGCTCAAGTACCGCGCCAAACTCTTCCCGTTCGGGCCAATTCTGGCCATCGTGCTCTGCTTGCTGGTGATCTGCGGGCAGGACCTGCCGGGCTTCGCCTCCGGCAACTGGGGCGAGCTGCTGGCCACCTACTTCAGCGTCATTCTCGTCGCCATCCTCTACTTCGGCTTCAAGTTCACGCACCACACCCACATCGTGCGTTTGAAGGATATGGACGTGAGCTCTGCCCGCCCCGAGGTGCTGAAGAAGAAGGCCGAGACGATTCAGCAGGAGACGACGACCGCGGCTGGCGCAGAGCAGCAATAAGACACGGCACGGAAATAGGCACTGTTAGTCAATCTGTCGTAATAATTCTGTCAGTCTGTTGACACCTTTCATCAGATATCGTAAACGTTGTCAGCAGACTGACGCTTTCATACCCAACCAACAAAAGTTGTCACCAGACTGACACCTTTTCATTTTTTATGCTAGAATTGTCAGCAGACTGACACCTTTATTGTTTATTCGTCAAAAGTATCAACAGACTGACAAGTTTGGAGCATGAAGATGATAGACCGTCCTTATTATCTGGACTGGCTGGAACGCTGGCGAGCCAAGGACCCCATCAAAGTGGTGACGGGGATGCGCCGCAGCGGAAAGTCCAAGATACTCGAGATCTTTCGGGACCGGCTTGCCCAATCCGGCGTCAGCCCCAAGAACATCATCGCCATCAACTTCGAGAGTCTGGACGAGGACTACCCCACGCAGGCCAAGCCGCTCTACGACTACATCGTCAAGCGTCTGCAGCCGGGGCTCAACTATGTCTTCTTCGACGAAATCCAGCATGTCGAGCACTTCGAGAAGGCCGTCGACGCGCTATACATCCGCAAAGACACCGACCTCTATATCACCGGTTCGAACGCAAAGCTGCTTTCCAGCGAACTGGCGACGCTGCTCACCGGCCGATATGTCGAGCTCAATATGTTCCCGCTTTCGTTCGCGGAATACCGCAGCACGCGCCCAGAGTCCGAGACCGACGATCAGTCGTTCGAACGCTACCTCACCTACGGCGGCCTGCCTTACACCGCCTACCTCGACGACGAACAGAGCATCGCCGACTACCTCGGCGGAGTCTTCAACACCATCCTTGTGAAGGATATCGCCGTACGCCGGCCCAAGCTCGACATGCCGGCGTTCAACGCGGTCGCCGCATTTCTGGCGGACAACGTCGGCAACCTGACCTCCGTCAACGGCATCGCCAATACGATGAAACAGGAGCATACCGCGGTTTCGCGCAACACCGTCCAGGAATACATCGTGGCGATGTGCGAGAACTACCTGCTGTTTCGCGCCGATCGATATGACCTTAAGGGCAAGTTCTATTTGCGTACGACCGAAAAGTACTATCTCGGAGACCCGGGATTCAGGTTCTGGTTCCTTGGCAAGTCCGGCGGCGACACCGGCCACCGCATCGAAAACGTCGTCTACCTCGAGCTTTTACGCCGTTATCGCAACGTATCGATCGGTAAAACCGGCAACAAGGAGATTGACTTCTGCGCCACCGACGAGTCCGGCATCCATTACTTCCAGGTCTCGCAGACCGTGCTCGATCCTTCGACCCTCGCCCGCGAGCTCGCGCCGCTGCAGGCCGTCGACGACAACCACCCCAAGACCCTGCTGACGCTAGACCGTATCGGCAACGGCGACCACGCCGGCATCAAACAGCTCAACCTCCTCGACTGGCTGCTCGACGAATAAAGCAATCGATGCAACAATCATGAGCAGGCGGCGGCAACGGTAGTGGACTGATCACACGAAAAGACCACCAACGATGCCGCCGCCTGCTTGTTATCGGCTACTGGACTACCTCCGCTACCGGAAAGCGCCGCTCACCGGGGGAAGGACCACTCGGCCGCATGACGCACCGGCAGCAGGTCCTGTTTGCGCCTGAGCGCCATCGCCAGGAGGATAAACAGGAACGGCAGCAGAACGGCCAGCAATGCTCCTATCGGCGAACGCATATGCGTGGGCGACACGACGGCGGTGGTGTTCTCGGACGGGCATGGCGCCCCGGACGCCACCCACGCCACCTGGCACGCTTTGTAGCGCCTTGGAGCCTTGTTCAGCAGGTCAGGAACAGCGTCAGACCCTCCAGCCAAAGGCGCAGGAGCCGCGGCCACAGGCGCACGGCGCAGAACATTCGGAACCGATGGCAGAGCCGTCACCGGCGTGGTACCTGCTGCACGAGCAGACGGCGCGGAAGGCTTGGAGCCATTGGAAGTGTCGGATGGCACGCTCGTGCCCGGCTTATCCTTATCGGACTTGCCTTTATCCGCGCCCGGCTTCTTCGGCTGGTCAGGCCTTACTGCAGGATTGGCACCTGGCTTCTTGCCCGGTTTCGTTCCCGGATTCTTGCCCGGCTTCGTTCCCGAGTCAGACCCGGAACCATTGCCCGGCTTCGTGTCAGAACCAGTTCCCGGCTTCGTGTCGGTTCCACTACCTGGCTTTGTACCTGGATCGGTCCCGGGATTTGTACCCGCGCCCGGGTTTGTACCGGGATTAGTTCCCGGATTAGGCTGCGGCGCCACTTTCTCCCACTGGGCGTACAACGTGGATTGCCCGGAATGGAAATGAATCTTGCCGGTGCCATCCGCCGCCACCGACTTGCCGGTGCCGTCAGCCTTCGTGTTCCAACTGGCCACACGCCAGCCATCAGTGGTATAGGCGCCCTTCGGGTTGACGGTGACGTTCGGCTTCAGGCTGGTATCCGCGTCCCCTACAGGCTGAATCTGCTGGGGCATGAGTTTGCCGGGCGTCCCGTCGAACGAAACCGTGGTGCCTTGCGGGCCGTTCGGTGCGTAATTGACGATCACCCTGCTTTCCTGCCACTCATACACGCCCGCGCCAATGCCGCTGGCCGGGTCGACATTGGAGTTAGTGACGCGCTGGTTGAGTTCGTCTTCCGCATCTTGACCGTAGTTGGTGTCACCGTCCTTCTTCCCGATCCATAGTGGCAGACCGGTGCCGTCGTCGTCCAATGGGAATTGCGCCCAACGCCCGGTGTAATCAGGGTCGAGACCTTCGTCGTTATAGTCGAGATTATCGTCGCTCTCATATATGCTGTATTTTCTGCCAGGACGGACATGAAAATTGAAACCATAGGTGCATACGGTCATGCCGTTGGCGTCTTTGTCCTTATCCCAGTCACCATTCCTGCACAGCACGGTGTCGGGACCGACGGTGAACCTCTTCACGCCCATGGGGAACTGCCCCTCCATACCGCCCCAGAAGGGGCCGCCGCGGAAGCCGCTCAGATCCAGCGAAGTGATTTTCGTGCCTTCGAACATGTGATCGGAGTCGGGGCCATCGTCCCATGGATAATTATGGGTCGGCTCCCAACCGGAGATATCGATGTCGGTCAACGAATGGTCTTGACCGAACATAAACCTGAACCTCCGGACCTTGGTTACCTTCAACTGGCCCACGCCCTTGATTTCAGTGAGGAGAGGCCTGTAAGCAAACATCATCTCCATGTCTTCGACGTTGCTGGTGTCCCATCCGGTAATGTCGATGGTCTTCAGACGTTCATGCTTATCAGGATGCCTCCAAGTGTCGTAGAGTCCATCAAACATCTCCATCATGCTCGTCACGCCGGAAACATCCCACTCACCGTTCGGCCCCGTATGCAAATCCAGCGAAGTCAAAGAGGGGGTGCCTTCGAACATATATTGCATACCGGCGCAGGTGTTGCCCCTCACGTTGCCGGTCTTCCATGAGTGGATATCAAGAGAAGTCAGTGAGATATCGTCGTGGAACAGAAAGTCCATATTGGTCGCACGGCTCGTGTCGATATCATTGATGCCGTCAAAAGATACGACGCTCGTCAAGTCCTCGAACTCATTGCTGACATCGCCGACCAAAGCGGTATGGGCGGGGTCATCGAACACGACGCGCGTCACTTTATGGGACAAACTGTTCGCATCATCGCTTGGGTAGTAACTATGACTGTGATCCTGCGCCCTTTCGTCGTCAAGAACGTCGGACAAGGAATTGTAGAGCGAATGATAGATATCATTGATTTCATACGATTCATCGGTGATAATGCCCGGGCACACATGCGCGACCAACGGGTCCTTGGCATCCATGTAGATCGATGCGGGATCCGTCGCAGGATTGGAGGAAGCAGGGCAGGAATCCACCTTCTTGATCTCCAACTTCCTGACATCCAGATCATTGCCGTTTTCGCTCTTGGCATTCACAGCGTTGCTCGCAGGCTCACTCTTCTGCTGCGGCGCGGAGGCGCTTGTCTCGCTGCTGCCGGTTTGCGTTTCCGCCGTTTCCGCGGTCCCGGCGGCGTCGGCGGCTACCGAGACTCCGAGCAACGTCGCCGCGCAAGCCAGCAACCCGATAGCGCGATACAAAAATCGTTTCATTCTTTCCCCAATCCGCCTTTATGACACAATAAACGACACATAATGCCACATTCTGTACGCATTGTGACTTATATTACGTTTTTGTTTGGACTTTCCGTGCAATACACAACAACCCACAATGAATGCGCAAACCTTTTGAAAACAAAGGATTACTGGTGGCGTCACCTTCGACACACCACGCACGACGCTTGCTTATGACCGATGCACGGAAAAGAAAACCGCAAAAGCGACGCGACTGGCATCACTAAATCCATTGACCTTCTTGCCGCGTCGCCCAAACGGCCAACGAACCGCTACCTTATTGACACCCTATTGTCCGTCGCTTCGTTGCCTCATCGCCTCGTCGCTTTGCTGCTTCATTGCTTCGTTGCTTCGCTGCCCCTCGCCCCGTCGCCTATAAAAAAGTTGCCTCCCATCCGTTAGTTCACGAATCGGGAGGCAACTTAACAATCAACTAAAAATCAAATCACTTTTGTTACCGACGTTATAGACCCGGCGCCAAGCGCAACCATGCAGGCGGCCGGGTAACCGCAGCGTCAGGCAACGAGATATGTCGTCGTCACCGTCTCGGCTTCGGCAACGCTGGCCGCATAAGCGGCGGATTGAACCTTGGAGTCGGCGGTGTCGCCGGCCTTATTGCCTTGCTCGGGCTTGGTGGCGGGGTTGACGTGGATGGTGGCGTCCGGGCCTTCCTGAGCCTCGGAGCCGGTCTGCATGTAAATCGCGGAAACCGGATGCGGCGCCTCGACGACCGTATAGGTGTGCATGTCCTTGAGGATCGCGAACACGGCCACAGCGACAAGCACAAAGATGGCAACCTTGTAAACGATGCCCTTGATACGGGAGACGACAATCATGGCACGGGACTTCTTGTGGGCCGGCCTCGCTACGAATCGGTTGCTTCTTCTCATGATTGTCATCCTTCTCTTTATTTGGTTGCCCCTTGCCTGGGTGGCCCGTCGCGCAGGCCGCTTGCGTAAGAAGTGATTGATAGATATTCAACAAGTGATTGCTGAATGTGTAAAAAGAGTACCGCTTCTCACGGTGTACCAAAGACCAGAATTTGCGTTTCGTGATACTTTGTTGCGCGACCATCGTTTGACATAATTTTGTCTAATTATGCAAAAACCGTTGATTTTATTCAGTTTTCAGCCACTTAAAACCATATAACCCCGGTTAAGAGCAAATATTGAAATGTCGCCTCCGTCACAATTCAAAAACGCCATACAACGAAATGAAAGATTCACCTAGCGAAATAGACGCCAAATCACGAAATGCCACATGCGTGAAATGAGCGAGCGACCTGTCCATATCCCCATGATTCCAGTGCCTAAGACGGTGTTCACTGCGCGTAATGATGTGTCGTATTGCGCATTACAAGCCGCAATCCGTCGCGATCCAGAAAACCGGCTTGAAGCCGCTTTCGTTTCATGCCGCATTGCACAAAACGAACCCCGAAACAGACGAGCCGCATCCATCTACTTCAGTTTCGAACGGCATCTATCATCTTTGACGAAGAATATTATGCATTTTTCTACGATTATTCACGAGATTATGCATTTGGTGGCTATTACGCGACAACAACCTAAGGAACAACAAAAGTGCCACCGGGCCGAAACCCGATGGCAACCTTTACTCTCTATCTCTCGCCGGCAGACCCGACGGGCGGTGCAAGACCGTCTAAATCAACAAACCGAATTACTCCTGTACCTGCGTACGGGCGATGTCGCCGTTGAAGGACTCGTTCTCGTCGGCGTCCGCGGCCTTGCCCTTGAGCCAGGAGAACATCGAACGAAGCTTCGGGCCAACGGTCTCGATGCGTTCGTGGCTGTACTTCTGCTGCAGCTCCTTGAAGCGCGGGGCGCCGGCGGCCTGGTCGTCCATGAATTCCTTCGCGAACGAGCCGTCCTGAATGCGCTGGAGCTGATGCTCCATGTTGTGGCGGGTATGCTCGTCGATGACGGTCGAGGTGAAGTCGCCGTACTGAGCGGTGTCGGAGCAGGACCAACGGGCCTTGTTCAGGCCGCCCTCGTTCATCAGGTCGACGAGCATCTTCAGCTCGTGGCAGACCTCGAAGTAGGCGATCTCCGGCTGGTAGCCGGCGTCGGTGAGGACCTCGAAGCCGGTCTCGACCAAGTGGTTGACGCCGCCCATGAGCACGTCCTGCTCGCCGAAGAGGTCGGTCTCGGTCTCTTCCTTGAACGTGGTCTTGATGGCGCCGGCGCGCAGGGCGCCAAGAGCCTTGGCATAGGCGAGGGTGATGGCCCAGCCGTCGCCCTTGTCGTCGTTCTCGCAGGCGACGACCACCGGCACGCCGCGGCCGGCAACGTACTCACGGCGAACGATGTGGCCCGGGCCCTTCGGAGCGACCATGAAGGTCATGTGGCCCTTGCCCGGCTTGATGTAACCGTAACGGATGTTGAAGCCGTGCGCGAACGCGAGCGCCGCATCGGGCTTCATGTTGGGCTCGACCTCTTCCTTATAGATCGTGCCCTGATACTGATCAGGAGCCAGGAACATAATGATGTCCGCTACCTTCGCCATATCAGCAACGGACATGACCTCGAGTCCCTGCTCCTTGGCGTACTCAACGGACTTGGAGGTAGGCCGCAGACCGACGACGACGTCCACACCGGAGTCGCGCAGGTTCAGCGCGTGAGCGTGACCTTGCGAGCCGTAACCGATGATGCCGACCTTCTTGCCATCGAGAACGGAAAGATCAGCGTCGTCTTCGTACCAGATTTGTGCTGCCATAATATGCACTCCTTGCATAATTTATTATTATTTGCCCCGAAATCAGGCACTTTGCCTGCCGAGGCCTAGAAACTGGCTCTTGATCAAAAAGGGATTTTGTCCCGTTAACTGTTCATTGTAACGCCGGTCACAGTGCTAACCACGCCGCCGTCCAATTATCGAACAATTATTTGCAACAATTACCCCGGATCTTGAGCCGGCTTCACATCCTTATATTGTTATTGTTCTTGCTATTCAGTTATCGGTATTCGGTTATGAATAATGTTGAGCATTCACCACGGTCACGCGGTGAAGTCGGTGTCCTTGGTCTCCTTGCAGGTGAGCAGGGCGACCAGGCAGCACAGCGCCATCACGGCCATGTAAAGGCCGACGGAACGCACGCCCCAGTGCGAGGAAAGCCAGGTGGCGACGGTCGGAACGAAGGCGGCGCCGACGATGGCGGCGAGGTTATAGCCCAGGCCGGAGCCGGAGTAGCGGACGTTGGCGCTGAACAGCTCGGGCAGGATCGCGCCGACCGGGCCGAACGCGATGCCCATCAGAGCGAAGCCGACGCACAGGAAGACCATGATCTCGGCGAAGTTGCGGTGGCCCATCAGCAGGTAGGGGAAGACGAACGAGAAGACGACCAGCGCGACCGCGGAGAACATCAGCACGCGGCGACGGCCCAGCTTGTCGGCGTAGACGCACGAGAGCACGATGAACGCGGCGAACACGCAGATGGCGACCATGAGCATCAGCAGGTACTCGCGGTTGGTGAAGCCGAGGCCGCCGCCGCCCTCCGCCTTGGTCTTGGTGCCCCACGCCAGCGACCAGGTGGCCAGCGTATAGAAGAGCGTGTAGGTGACCGCGACGATGAACGTGGCCTGCAAAACCTGACGCCAGCTGGTGCGGAAAACTTCCTTGAGCGGGGACTTGACGGTCTTCTTCTGTTCCTGCGCGAGGCGGAAGATCGGGGTCTCCTCCATGTGAACGCGGACGACCAGGCCGATCACGACCAGCACAATGGAAAGCAGGAACGGCACGCGCCAGCCCCAGGCGAGCATCTGCTGCTCGTTGCAGAACGATTCGAGCAGGAAGTAGGTGCCGTTGGAAAGGAAGAAGCCGATCGGCGCGCCGAGCTCGGGGAACGAGCCGTAGAGCGCGCGCTTGTTGGCCGGGGCGTTTTCGGTGGCGACTAGCGCCGCGCCCGACCATTCGCCCCCGAGGCCGATGCCCTGGATGAAGCGGCAGAGGCAGAGCACGAAGACCGCGAGCAGGCCCCATTGGCTGTATGTCGGCAGGCAGCCGATGAGGAACGTGGCGATGCCCATGGTCATCAGGCTGACCACCAGCGTGGTCTTGCGGCCCATACGGTCGCCGAAGTGGCCGAAGATCAGCGAGCCGAGCGGGCGGGCGACGAAGGCGATGCCGAAGGTCAGGAGGCTGACCAGAAGCGCCACGGTCGGGTTGGTCTTGTCGGAGAAGAAGATCTTCGGGAAATAGTTCGCCGAAGCGGTGCCGTACGCGTAGAAATCGTAGAATTCAATGGCCGTGCCGACCATCGAGGCGGCGATGACGGTGCCCACCGAATCGTGCGCCATCGCCTGAAGTTTCGCCTTGCGTTCGGCCGCCGCGGTGCTGGACCCGCCGTTGCCGTTGCCACCGGTGGCGCTTGTACTGCCGTTCCCAGCCGCTGTGTCGACTGTTGTCATAATGCTCTCCTCTGGTGCTTCCTGCACCGATAACTGCTTCATTCGTTCTCTCGTCGCTCTTCCGCCGCTCTCCCGCCCACGGCCTGCGTTCTCTCAGCGTTGCGTTCGGCGCCTCGCGGGCGGACGATCTGGAATCTTTGCCGTTAAAACTGGCTGGATTCTGGTCGCGTAACCGGTTTTGAGCGTTGCTTGGTTTGAGTTATCGAGTATTGAGTTGTATTCGTTGTATTTGTTGTATTTGTTCGTATACGTTCTTGCGGCACTACCGCGGTGACCTTTTGGGGCGCGATAACAAAAGAACCCTGCGCTTGATTGCAGGGCTCAGAAAGCTATACGTTTCGATATTGTTGATATCGCTATTCGTTCGACCGAACGATTCGCTTGCTTGCCCTGCCTTCATTGGCGGGGCTCAAGCTGAATGTGGAAAATCAGGCCGCCAACGAAGACGGGCTAATAATTCGTGCCGATTGTGCAGCTACGTTCATCATTCCGTTCCTCATGGCGTCCTCCTTTCGCATTTACCGAGTTCTTTCGGGTTCGTGACCCGTTTAGTCAGTTACCATAGACCCGGCAACGCGAATCCGTCACCGGGCTGTCCATTATTCGGACACGTTATCTAGTCACCACACGTAAAAGCGCCTATTACGACACTGCCACTGCGGCTCTGCCATCGCGACGCGGATTCGCTTATCAGCCTAGACTTCTGCCACGTCATTATCGGCATTGTCATCGCCGTCATCGGCAGCGGAATCAGCGGCAACAGTGCCAGTACTATCAGCAACGCCAGCGGTTTCGACGGCATCAACGGCATCGGCAGACGAATCCGAGACACCGGTTCCGGTTCCGCCGTCTTCCGGAGATGCAGCCAGACCGGAACCACCCGCAGCCGGCTCAGCGGTATCTGCCGCGTCGGCCCCGCCGTTCACCGACATCGAGCGATGACGCAGATAGACAATCACGCCGCCGACCGCGAGCAGAACGATTATCAGCACGACAACGCCCGCGATGGCTGCACCAGTCGACGCCAAAACATACTCACCACTCATAGAAACCTCCTCGCTCAATGGTTCCACACTAGCAGCAACGCCGGTTAGCTTTCGTCGGCTGCGTTGCCCTTCCCCAATAGGAAGCGGCGCACTTTGCCGGTGCTTGTCTTGGGCAGGGAATCGACGCGATAGAAGCGCTTCGGAACTTTGTAATGCGCCAGACGCGCGCGGCCGAACTCGCGGAAGGCCTCGGCGGCGGAGGCCGGTAAAACCGTACGCGCAATGGCTTTATCGGACTCGGCCCCAAACGCAGACTCCGACTCCACCGCGGCGGCATCGACAGCACCGGCTTCTTTCGGCACAGACCCGTCCTGTCGTTTGCCGCTTTTGCACACCACGTACGCCACCGGCACTTCGCCCCACGTTTCGTCGGGCTCAGAGGTGACGGCAATCTCGCTTATGCCGGGGCAATCCGCGTAAACCCGCTCGACCTCCTCGGGGAAAACATGCTCACCGCCGGAAATCATCATGTTGTCGAGCCTGCCGTCGACGTAGAGGTAACCGTCGGCGTCGAAATGGCCGACGTCGCCGGTCTTGTACCAGCCGTCCGCGGTCTTCTTGGCCTCCAGTGCCCCCGGCCGGTTGAGGTAGCCCGGGGTCAGCGCGTCGGTTTTGATGAGGATTTCATCGGTCCGTTCGGCCAGTTTCAGCGAGGTGGTGAAGTACGGTTTGCCGCTGGAAAGCAGCTTGCGCGCGCCGTCGGCCGTGCCGGTGCCAACGATTTGCGAACAGGTTTCGGTCATGCCGTACGAACGCACGACCACCATGCCCAGCTTGTGGCATCGCTTCAGCAGCGCGAGGTCGGATTTTTCACCGCCCAGAATGAAGCCCTTGAATGCCGGCGAATAGCCGAAATTGGCAGGCAACAACCTTGTTGGAGCCATCTCTTTCAATGCGCCCGCTGCCTGTTTTTTCGCCATCGGCGCAGATGCCGTATCTGACATGGCATTCCGCGTCGCGCCCGACATCATATCTGACGATAAGCCGGAAACCGTGTCCGTCACCCCGCCAGATATAGTTTCCGCAACCGAGCTTGACTCCATGCCCGCCACCCCAACCGATGTCGAATCCGGCGTCGCGACCGACACCGCACCTGGCACGCTGCTAAAGCCATCGTCGACCGACATGCGCCGCTCATGGACGGGCACCAGCTGCTTGAGCATCGTGGGCACCACCGAGACCCATGTCACCGGCTCGTCGGTCAGGATCCGCTCCATCTCACCAGCGTCGAAATGGCTCATCAACCGCACCGTGACGCCAAAAATCAGGCCGCGCAGAATGATGGAATAACCGCTGATATGGAAAATCGGCACGGCGCACAGCCACTCGTCACACGGTTCGGTGCCGAGGTTGAGCGCCACGCTCGTCGCCGAGGTGAAGTGGTTGCGCACGGTCTGCTGAATGCCTTTCGGCGCACCCGTCGACCCGGAGGTGAACATGACGCTGACCACCTGATCGTCGGCGAATTCCCTCGGAATCGCCGAAGCCGCAGCATCCAAACCTTCGACATCAGATTCGCCGATGCCCACGCCGACAACGCTGGCAACATCAACAACGCCGGTCGCGCCGCGAACATCCACGCCATTATTGTCCACGATTCCGGCTTCGGCCACGCCCCCATCAGGGTCACCGGGTACCACGCCACCGGCGCCAGCCTCAAAATTGAACGTTGCATCGGCACCAACTGAGCTGGAATGGAGGCCATCGGCCTTCAATCTGCCGGCTTCGGCGAACACCTGATCAAAACTCAGCACACGGACGCCGGTCTCGCCAGATGCCTTGTCGCTCAACAGGTCAACAGGCAAACTGTCATCCTTAAGACAGCAGGCGACTTCGGCGTCGCTCATTTGCCGGGCAAGCTCGTCATTGGTCAGACGCTTGTTGAGCCAGACCACCGTCTTGCCATACAGCAGTAGGGTGACGGCCATCAGGTAACCACGGAGGTCGTTGTCGGAAACCAGCGCGACATTCCGCGTCTTGAACGCCCCGAACCGACCAAGCACCGCGCCCAGGGCCCTGGCCCGTTCGAACACCTCCCGGAAGGTGCAGCGCGTCTCGCCGTCATCCACCGCCAGCCGGTCCGGTGTCAACTCTGCCCGTTTCAGCACCCAGTTATCCATCAGCAGCCCTCGCAACTATCACTTTTTTCACATCAAAGTGCGAAAAGTGCGAACTGACATCGCTAAAACGCACTTTTTACACCTGACAGGTCAAAAAGTGCGAATTAGCAGTGCTAAAACGCACTTTTTGCACACGACATGGGCCGCAGAGCGTCTACAATCACAAGCCGCAGCCCGCCCTCGATCACGGGAACTTCGGGAACTGGTCGAAATTCGGCGTGCGCTTCTCGTTGAAGGCGTCGCGGCCCTCCTTGGCCTCGTCGGTGGTGTAGAAGAGCATGGTCGCGTCGCCGCCGAACTGCTGCAGGCCGGCGAGCCCGTCGGTCGCGGCGTTCATGGAGGCCTTGATGAAGCGCAGAGCCATCGGCGACTTGGTCAGCAGCTCGCGGCACCACTTGATGGTCTCGTCCTCGATGTCGGCCAGGGGGACGACCTTGTTGATCCAGCCCATCTGCAGCGCCTCCTCGGCGGTGTAGAAGTGGCCGAGGAACCAGACTTCCTTCGCACGCTTCTGGCCGATGACATCGGCGAGCAGGCCGGAACCGTAGCCTGCGTCGAAGCTGCCGACCTTGGGACCGGTCTGGCCGAATTTGGCGTTGTCGGCCGCGATGGTCAGGTCGCAGACCAGTTGCAGCACATTGCCGCCGCCCACGGACCAGCCACGCACCATCGCGATGACGGGCTTGGGGATGATACGGATGAGGTGCTGCAGGTCGAGCACGTTCAAGCGCGCGACGTGGTCGGAACCGACGTAACCGCCGTTGCCGCGCACGCCCTGGTCGCCGCCCGACGAGAACGCGAGGTCGCCCGCGCCGGTGAAGATGATGACACCGACCGTCGCGTCGTCGCGGCAGATGGTGAAGGCGTCAATCAACTCCTCGATGGTCTTCGGTGTGAAAGCGTTGCGCTTCTCCGGCCGGTTGATGGTGATTTTGGCTATATGATCGAGCCGTTCGAAGAGTATTTCGTCATACTCCTTGACGGTCTCAAAGGTTTGGTCGCTTGTCATTGCCTCTCCTTCATGGTTCATTTCACCCTACCGCATCCAAGCCGCTGTATGCTATGAATGTGCTGCGCTTCACCTTACGGTTTCGGTTCCGTTTTGGTCAATCGTTGGACTGCCGGTTTCGCTTTCCGCCCAACCAAGCCACGCACGGTTCATACGCCACGCACGGTTTCCTTGCCGCGCAGAAACGAGGTCCAGCCTGATGTCACTTGCCAATTATCTGGGAATACGCCAACAGGAAATTTCCGGCTCGAAGGTCATTCTGACCCTGCCGGTCACCGAAAACCTGCTCCAGCCTTTCGGCATACTTCATGGCGGGGTGAACGCCGTGCTCGCCGAAGAAGCCGCGAGTTTAGGCGCTTTGGCGCGTCTCGACAAGGCTCACGTCGCCGTCGGCGTCGACATCTCGACCCACCATTTCCGCCCGGTTTCCTCGGGCACGCTCACAGCCACCGCCACCCCGGATTTCGTCGGCCGGACCACGCAGACCTGGCGCGTGGAGGTGCGGATGGGCAGCAAGCTCACCAGCGTTTCGACAGTGACGCTGGCCGTGCGCGAGCGCCGCTGAACCGCGCTCCCGACACCGACGCCTTACTACAAACCTTTAACGTATTACCTTTGAGCTCTGGCCATAACACGCTTATTGCCGTATGGTGTTAGTTGCTATTCGATAGCGACCTCGCCCTGCGAAGCCGTGCGCGAAATCGGCTATACGCAGGATATGGCTTCCCTGAAAGGATTGTGGTTTCCGTCATGGCCTCAGCTTCGACCAAAAAGAAAATCCCGCTTATTGTTTTTCTGCTCTGCTGCGTAGGACTGGTGGCGATGTGGTTCACGCCCGCGCCGGCGCATGTGCAGACCGCCGGCTGGCATAGCTTCGCCATCGTGCTCTTCTTCCTGGCCGGCTGCGTGCTCAACGTCGCGCCGCTGTCGATCCTCTCACTGACGATGATGTCGCTGCTGGGCCTGACCTTCACCATGCCGGCTGGTACGCTCATCTCGTTCTTCGGGTCCGGGCCGGTGTGGCTCGTGCTTTTCGCGTTCTTCATGGCCATCGGCTTCCGCAAGACCAATCTCGGCGCGCGCATGGCCTACTGGCTCATCGCGCATTTCGGCCGCAGCCCGCTGGCGCTGGCATACGTCATGGCCATCTGCGACCTCATTCTGGCGCCGGTCATCCCCAACACCAACGCGCGCGGAGCCGGTATCCTCTTCCCCATCAACCAGTCGCTGGTCGAAGCGCTTGACGAGCCGAAGGACCCGGGCAAGCGCTCGGTGAGCTCGTTTCTCACACTGGCCACTTTCCATCTGAACCTGATCATCGGCGGGCTTTTCCTCACCTCGATGGCCACGAATCCGCTGGTAGCGAGCATGGCCGCCAGCACCTTCCATATCACGATCTCATGGTTCCAATGGTTCGCCTACGCCAGTGTGCCCACGCTGCTCGCGGCCGTGGTGGTGCCGATTGTCATCCTCGCCATTCATCACCTGGAAAGCCAGAGCGCCGACCTCTCCGTCGTTCACAAAACCGCCCAGGACGCGCTGAAAAAGATGCCGAAAATGGCCATCAACGAGTACCTGATGATCACCGCGTTCGTTTTGGTCGTCATCCTCTGGGGCACCTCGTCGGTCACCAAGCTCGACAACACGCTCATCGCCCTGTTCGGCCTGACCGTCCTGCTCATCCTGCGCGTCATCGACCTTGACGACGTCTTCGCCGAAAAGCAGGGCTGGAACATCCTGCTGTGGCTCGCGCCGCTCATCGGCGTCACCGGTTATCTCAACGAGACCGGCGTGGTCGGCTGGATCAAGAAGGTCCTCACCTCAAGCGTGGCGGGCATCCCGGCGTGGCTGGCCATCGTGGTCATCGTGCTGCTCTACCTTTACGTGCACTACCTGCTCACCAGCGTGCTCGTCCACGTACAGACGTTCTTTATTCCGTTCGCGCTCATCCTGGTCTCGCTTGGGGTGCCGCCGATCGTGGCGACCATGCTGCTCGGCCTGTTGACCTGCGTCTCCCCCGGCACGACCCATTACGGCACCGGCACCGCGTCGATCTACTTCTCGACCAGCTACGTCAGCCAGAAGGAATGGTGGAAGACCGGCTTCATCGTCAGCCTCGTCAACCTCGTCATCTACGCCGGCGTCGGCACCCTTTGGCGGAAACTGCTCGGTTTGTGGTAAAGATTGCAGAAACGGCCGTATAGTGCAAACCGGCCGATGGGTTGTGACAGATCGGTTTCAACCATCCGTAAAACCCATCGGGCCATAACGCATACAAAATTCCCGGGACCGATCAGATGGACATCGATTCCCGGGAATTCTGTATGTATCAATCGCCGACCGCAATATCAACGGCCGGCGGCTATCGCCTCATACAGTCACGCAATCATGCGCGACGGCGGCGAGCCAGCGAGACACCGGCGGCCAGCGTCAACGACGCGGCGGCAGCGAGCGCAACGTAGGCCACCGAAGCGCCCGTATTCGCGAGCTTCTTGCCGTTATCGGCCTTGTTGCCGGTCTTGCCTGCGGCCGGATCAGTCGGATGGCTGCCGGACGGAGGGGTGGGCGGCGTGGCAATGTTCACCGTCGTCCAGCCAGCGAGCGCACCGTTCTCGTCGAGCAACGCGATCTTGTGCACGCCGGTCTTGTCGCTCGGCAGCAGCGGTTCGACGTAGTAGCCCTTGTCGTCGCTCTTCACCGTAAGGTACGGAGCGCCGGACGGATCGGTCAGCTGGGTCGGGTCGGAATAGATGTAACCAGCCCAGAAGCAGGAAGGCTTGGAATCGGCGGTATCGTCGGCACCGGCCTTGCACGCCTCGGAAAGGTTGTGGATATAGATACGCGACGGCGAACCGGCCACGGGGTTGCTCGGCGCGGACACATCGCCTTTGTTGCCATCGTTGAGGTCGCCGGACGCAGGCGCTGTCGGCGCAGCCTTGGTGGTGAAGGCGGGAATCTGGACGAAATTGCCGGACGGAACGCCTTCCGTGTACGACACGCCGTTGCCTTGATCGTAGAAGTCCATATACTCGACGCCGACAAGCAGCTGCATGATGTGGGTGTTGACGGTCTGATCCTTCTTGCCCTGGGCCACGAGCTCCTTGGCGTGCTCATCGAGCATGACGTAAGGATCGGCATAGGTGAGGTCCTGGCCGTTGGCGTTCACGTTCTGATTCTCATAGTGAGTGCCCGGCTCAAGGCCGATCAACGACATGTCGAAATGACCGGTCTTCTTGGAGGCGTCGTAAGGATAGCCGAACTTGTAATCGGCATTGGAGAAACCGTAACGGGTGAACTGCTGCCCCTGTCCGTCGAAAACCGAGTCAGCGTTGGAATAGTCGCCCACATAGTGCGAACCGTAGTCCTGCGCATACGTCTGAGCGGTCATATTATCGTCAATGTGCGCATCATTGTGATCGATATCCAGTTTGCCCGGATTGTATCCGCTGAAAGCACGGCAGTTCGTAGTGGTCTGATGCGTCGTCGGATCCTTGTATTGCGTGCACCCGCCCTTGGCCGAACGCGCGGTCATGCTGGTGACGTTGGTGAAGGAAATGATCGGAGCGATACGATCGGTCTCGCCGTTAATCGGATGATTGGCGGGATGGCCATTAGGCCACGTAATCTGATAATCGAAGCTGAGGTTCGCGGTGTGGGCACCGACGTCGGTGACCTTCACATCGGTGATCTTGATGCCGCTGACACCCACGCCATCGCTGCTGCTGGACGGGGTCTCGCGCGGCTGCACGGCCGGCTGGGGCTGTGCGGACGGCTTCTGCTCGGACTGGGCCTGAGCCTTGGGCTGAGCCTGCGTTTGCGGCTTGGCCTGCGCCGTGGCATCGCTCTTATTGGACGAATCGGCAGTCGTCGCGTTCGCATCGACTTTGGCATCGCTGCTCTGCGCCGCGTCTTTGCTGACGGACTGCGTCTGCTGCGTGGCAGCAGGTGCATCCTTGGCCGTCGGCGTCTCAGCCGCGCTTGCCGAGCCGACGCCGATACCGGCCATCATCATGCACGCCGCCGCGAACGATGCGACAATGGCATATCTCTTCTTTGCCATATTGTTCCCTTCTTCTCATCCAGACTCACTGGATTGGGATAAATTACGCGATACAGATTACACCTGTCTGCCGATATATTCATACAAATATTTGATAAATGACTAAATAGTAATATGACAGACTCAAGTAGCCGCGTTCAGTCCAGAATCGTCGAAATGACGTTTTTGGGCAGTTGCTCCGGATGGCCGGCTATATAGCGGTCGAGGAGGGCGTCGTAGATCGGTTTGGTGCCGGCCAGGTCTGAGACCAGCAGGGCGATGAAGCTGCACGCGGCGACCGGGAGCATGTGCATCAGGGTACCGCTCATCTCGACGGTCAGCAGGATCGAGGTCATCGGCGCCTTGACGGACGCCGTGAGCGCCCCGGCCATCGCGCAGACGGCGAACAGCGGGATGACGCTGGCGGGCACCAGCGGACTGCCGTTGATTTCGATGGCGTGAAGCGCGACGCCGCAAATGGAACCGGTGAGCGTGCCGACCGCGAGAATCGGCATGAAAATGCCGCCAGGTACACCGCTGCCGAAGCTTGTCGAAGTGAACAGCATTTTGACGGCCAATAGGATTGCTAGGAACGCGATGCCGTCGGTCGCACGCTCGGCGAAGCCGATCAGGCTTTCGCCGCCGCCCAGAACCTGCGGCAGGAAGATGCCGACCGGCAACGCGACGGCCAGCGAAATCATCGGACGCGACCACCACGGCAGTTTGTTATATAGCGTCTGGAAGCCGAGCAGCAGCTTGTTCATCGCTACGCCGACGAGGCCGGCAACAAGGCCGAGCGGCAGCATCCACCAATACTGCGGCAGGCTCAGCTGCGTCAGGCGCGCGAAGTCGAGCACCGGCTTCAGGCCGAACCAGTATTTCGAGACGAAATCGGCGGAAAGCGAGGCGGCCGCGGCCGAAAGCAGGATGGCCGGCGAGAAGTTGTGATGTACTTCTTCCAGCGCGAACATCATGCCGGAAAGCGGGGCGTTGAACGCTGAGGAAAGGCCGGCGGCGGCACCGGCGGTGATGAGAATGTTCGTTTCAGCGGTTTTGGAGCCGCCCGCGCCGTCATGGCCGTTTGCGCGACGGCGGGGTTTCAGCGAAAAATCGCTATCGGATGGTTGACGACCGGCACTATCGACATGAATACCACTATTATTGACGCTCGTTTTATTGCGCACGTCCATATTCACGGAATCCAAACCGTCTGCATCAGCTGAATCCGCGACGGCTCCGCCTTTATACCAGAACCTTCTCATTATTTGCGTCGTGCCTTGGCTGGCGGCGGCGCCGATCTGAATCGAGGGGCCTTCGCGGCCGAGCGAGAGGCCGAACATGCCGCAGAGCAGACCGCCGGCGAACCGGACGATCAGTACGATGCCCGCCCGCATTTTCAAGCCGAGCCGCACCACGCCCTCGACCTGCGGGATGCCGCTGCCGGACGCCATCGGCTCGAGCCGGACCAGCCAGGCGACGAAGAGACCGACGAGCACGGCCGCGAGCGCCCACGGTGCGATAAACCACGGATTACTGCGGATTTGCGGGTACATCCAGCGCGCGAACTGCGTGCCCCATTCGATGCCCTGGCGGTAGCAGGTGACGAGCACCCCGGCAATCAGGCCGCAGACCACCGCGCGCGCCGCCACAATCCACTGGCTGCGCCGCGATATGCCCACCGTTGCCATTTGTTGCCAATCCTCTCCCGAGCAAACAGAGCCACTCATTCCAGTCTCAGTGCAAAAAGTGCGAATTAGCAAACCCAAAACGCACTTTTCGCACACCACAACGTAAAAAGTGCACTTTAGCAATCCTAAAATGCACTTTTTTCGTCAGCGTCACTGCCTCAGTCGACGAGCGAGCGCACCTCGATGATGTGGTCGCGCTGTGGACCGGTGCCGATAGCGGAGATGCGGCAGTTGGAAATCTCCTCGAGGCGCTTGACGTAGGCCTGGGTGTTGGCCGGCAGGTCCTCGAACTTGTGCACCTTCGAGATGTCCTCAGTCCAACCGGGCATGGTCTCGTAGACGGGCTTGGCGTTGGCGAACGCCTCCTGGTCGATAGGCATATCGTCGTAACGAGTATGGGTGCCATCGCCGTTGTCGACATCGTAGGCGACGCAGATCGGAATCTCGTTGAGGCCGGTGAGCACGTCGAGCTTGGTGAGCACGATGTCGGTCAGGCCGTTGACCTGCGTGGCGTAACGGGTGACGACGGCATCGAACCAGCCGCAACGACGCGGACGGCCGGTGGTCACGCCGAACTCGTGGCCCTGTGCGCGCAGCCATTCGCCGGAATCATCCAACAGCTCGGTCGGGAACGGGCCCTCGCCCACGCGGGTGACGTACGCCTTGGCCACGCCGATGACGCGGTCGATCTTGGTGGGCCCGACGCCCGTGCCGGTGCAGGCGCCGCCGGCGGTCGGGTTGGAAGAGGTGACAAACGGATACGTGCCGTGGTCAACGTCGAGCATCGTGGCCTGGCCGCCCTCGAAGAGCACGGTCTTGCCGTCGGCAATCGCCTTGTTCAGCAGCAGCGAGGTGTTGGTGGCGTAGGGTTTCAGGCGTTCGCCGAGCTTCAGCAGCTCGTCGGTGGTCTCGTCGACGTCAATCGGACGGCGGTTGTAAAGCTTGACGAGCATCTGGTTCTTCTGGTGCAGGCTCGCCTCCACCTTGTCGCGCAGGCGGTCGGCGTCGAAGAGGTCGTGCACGCGGATGCCCACACGGTTGATCTTGTCGGCGTAGGCCGGGCCGATGCCGCGGCCGGTGGTGCCGATCTTGTGCTTGCCGAGGAAGCGCTCGGTCACCTTGTCGATGACTCGGTGATACGGCGCGATGACCTGCGCGGATTCGCTGACACGCAACTTCGAGCAGTCCACACCACGAGCCTCAAGCCCGTCGATCTCCTCGAAGAGCACCTCTGGGTCAACCACGACGCCGTTGCCGATGACCGGCGTGACGTGTGGGTTCACCACACCGCTGGGCAGCAGGTGCAGCGCATAGGTCTCATCGCCGACGACGACGGTGTGGCCCGCGTTGTTGCCGCCGTTGAAACGTGCGACATAGTCGACTTTCGTGCCGATGAGGTCGGTCGCCTTGCCTTTGCCTTCATCTCCCCATTGAGCACCAATCAGAACAATTCCAGGCATACTAACCTCCCGAGATTCGCGTTATTTCGCCGTTACAAGCCTACCGTCACGCCTATACCAGCAGCCGCTGTCCCCTAATCAAATTGTGAATTCTGCGTTATTGAGCCATCTTGGTGCACCAAGATGCCGTTTTTACGGTAATTCCCCCATCAAAGTTACGAAAACACCTATTCTTGGTGCACCAAGATGCCGTTTTTATGGCAATTCCGCAGCCAAACTACGAAAATATGGGAACTTGGTGCACCAAGATGCCAATAAAATGCGGATTTTGCAGGTCTTTCACATTTTAACGGCATATATTTAGCGCCTTCAGTTCAAGCACACGAACATATCAACACGCAAAAGCAGATATTCTTCTTATACATCCCGTTCGCGCAGGGCAGTCAGGGCCCAGAGAATTGAGACGACGTCGATGGCCTCCTGGGTGAACGCACCGACGACGACGGGAATGAGGTCGAACGCGGCGGCGACCATACAGACCAGCGCCAGGCCGAGGCCAGTGACCACGGCCTGCAGCATGGTGCGCTTGGTCTGGCGGGCGATGGCGACGGCGCGCGGCACGTCGGCGATGTCGTCGTTCATGATGACCACTTGCGCGGTTTGCGAGGCGGCAGTAGAAGTGCCGTCCGTCATGGCAATGCCGATATCGGCCGCGGCCAACACCGGGGCGTCGTTGACGCCGTCGCCGACCATCACCGAAATCGGGCGAGGCTTGGGCTGCCCGGAAAGCCGGTCGAGGAACGTCTCGACCTTCGCCGGCCGCCGCAACGCTTCATGTGAAACAGCCTTGACCGCCGAGACCTTATCCTGCGGCAACAGGTCGGCGCGAACGTCGTCAATGCCCACTTCCGCAGCGATCACATCGGCGGACGCACGGGAATCCCCGGTCAGCATGGTCACCGCATCCACACCCAAGGAGCGCAGACGCTGCAACGATTCACGGGCATTACTGCGCGGCACGTCACGCAGCACGATACACGCGGCGAGGATTCCGTCAATCGAAACGTACGCCGCCATTTCGTCGGCCGCGCGCGCTTTGAATTGCGAGGCTGGAAACTCCTGGCCTCTATACGGTTCCTTACACGGACTCCCGCTCACATCAGACGTTGAATCTTTCTTATCTCGGCTATCCGCTGAAATGGCTTCATTCCCGCCCCTATGGCCGCAAGGATCGTTTCCGGCTTGGTCGCCCGAAACGAAATCACGGGCACCGGCCGTTCGCGAGATAAAAGAACTTCCGTTATCGGCCAACGCGTTTTCGGTGTCCTTTCTATTATCTCGGCTACCTTGCGAACCGATACCAGCATGGTCTACCTGTTCGGGATTATCTGTACCGGAGGTTTTGGCAGCAACGTTGACTCTGCCGGCAGTACTTGCCGTATCGTCAGCACGATTCAGCAACGTCGACTTGGCAAACGAACCTTCGCTGTTCCGACTCGCCCCCGTCACGAAACCGAGCCGCCCGACGCGAACCGTATGGCCCTCGACCTTGCCCTCAACGCCATTGCCGGCATCCTCGTGCACGCCTTTGACCACCGGGAAAGCGGTGCGGCCGTTGTGCAGCTTTTTGGACGCGGCGGCCCCGGCGGCGACGATGCCCTGCGCGAGGATGTGCACCGAATACGTCTCCACCACCGCGGCGAGTTCCACGATGATGTCCTTTATATAGGTGTCCTTATTATATAGGTCCCGTTGCGAGCGCGAGTCCGGGTGCGAGCGCCCTGAGTCCGATTTGGATTTACGCGCGGATTTCGGTTCGACTTCCGATTTTGATTCAGCTTCCGATTCCGGTTTAAGTCCGACTCCGGCTTCAGCCCCATCCAGCCCGAGCAAATCCGGCAACCGCCTGCGCGCCTCGTCCGGCACGTCGACCCGCACGACCTGCGGCCTGGTGACCGTAAGCGTGCCGGTTTTATCGAAGAAAATATGCGAGACCTTGCCGAGATTTTCCAGGACTTCCTGCGTTTTCGTCAGAATCCCGGCCTTCGCAAGCCGTCCGGTTCCGGCCATATACGCCACCGGCGCGGCGATGAGCAGCGGGCAGGGCGTGGCCAGCACGAGCACCTGCGCAAAACGTTCCGGGGTGCCGGAAGCAATCCATGCAGCGATGCCGATGACAAGCGAAATAATGGTAAACGGCACTGCGAGCACGTCGGCGGTTTTGACCACGGGCGCGCGCGAAGACCGCGCGGAATCGACCAGCTGCATGGTCTGCTGGTACTGCGAATCTTTAGCCAGCTGCGTGGCACGGATGACAATCATCGTCGAACCGTTGATGGCTCCGCTCATTACGCGAGCGCCCGCGAATACGGTGCGCGGCAGAGGTTCGCCGTTAATCGCGCTCAGGTCAAGCGTCGCCGTGCCGCTCAACAGCTTGCCATCCACCGGAATCGTTTCGCCGGGCAGGACCACTAGCACGTCGCCCAGCTTCACCTGATCGACAGGAACCGTATGGAAATGAGCATCCTGCGAGGCTTGGGATTCCAGCGTTTTCGAGGCCTGCGAAGTGCGGGCCAGCGACCCGCCGATAAATGTATGACGCGCCAGAGAACCTGCCTGCTGCGCACGCCTGCCTTGCGAACCTCGCGAACCGCGCGAACGGTTCCGGGAGCTTGCAGCGTTATCCTTCGCCACAGAAGAAAGCTCGCAGTTGCAATCATCGGTATCAATCACACACAGGTTATTTTCCCGTTCGCGTGCATTCCCTCGCGGCAACGCAGCAGCCAGCGTCGCCCGGAATCCGTCGGCCAAACGCTTGTCGCTATTGGCAAACAGTGCATCGAGGCGTGCATTCCCCGCGTTCTCGTTAGAGTCCAAAGAGTCGGCAGAAGTTACAACTCCTCTGCCGATTTCACTTGCCTGAGAATGTCGGTTGGCAGCTCTATCGGTATCTCCAGCATCCCGAATATCCCCGGTATTCCTAGCATTGCCGGCGTTGCCGATATTTTCTGTATTGCAGAGACTGTCAGTATCGCTGTCGCTCCTAGGAACTCCGACATCTTGCGACCGTGTTTTATCGGCGGAATGGTCAGCGGCCGAATTTCCCGTTGCCCCAACACCCGGCAAATCCGAGACATGCGCCATCTGCGGGGCGGCGGCGACCAGCGCGCTCAGGTTACTTTCGGCTTTGGCCTGCGCGAACGATTCGATGGCCTCGCCGGACCAAATCATCAGCACCACGGCCCAAGCCGCCCAGTATTCCTGCACGCCGAGCGTCGAAAGCAACGCGAGAATCGCGAGCACGTCGATGCCCACGTGCCCGGCCTTCAGCGAGGCGACCATGCCGCGCACGGAATCGAAAACGGAATAGGCAACGAGCAAGACCACGATGAACTGACCGACGGAAGGGTTGAACGCGAACGGACCGATATGCCATGCCCCCACGCTCGGCGGAGCGGCCACGAAATTGCCGATTTTCAGCGCACCGAAGCCGCCCATCCACGGCCGATAATTCCAGAACAAAGCCACGAAAACCGCAGCCACGATGGTGGTGGGAAGCATTGGTACCTGCCGGCAGATGTCGGCAACTTTGCGAATGACCCGCATGATTCTCCTTGCGCGTGTGCTGCTTTGCCACGAGTCACACAAGCACGCGGCCAAGCAAGTTGGTCACGCCTTGTTAACCCACCGGCGGCGCGAGGCCACCGATACACGGCGTAAAGATTATGAATTAAGTATAACGGCACCGCGTTGACAACGTGCCGGAAAACTCGTGCGGGCCGCCAGCCCAAGCCGACGACCCGCACGAATACCCATATATCAGAGGACGGATAACAAAAAAGAACGCCCTACCGGCGGAGACCGACGAGGCAAAAGCTCCAGAAACCCGAAAACGCCCCGAAGTGAACCGCTCCAAACCGACACCACGAACATAGCACATCAGGCGCCACAATCGCAACCCATATCAAGAAACCTTGATTTTTCTTGAAAATCAAGGTTTTCATTTGCACTTTCATACGTCTGTGTTGTAGCGTCGGTCTTGCCGCGTGCATGCGGCAGCAATCCTTGAACCGATTGCGAAACGTGCGCGCGACCGGCAGGGTCATAAGGCCGGCCGACATGTATCAGAAGGAGGCCAGAAAATGGCATCCCATCATAACAAAAAGCCCGGGAACGCCGGGCTCTGCTGGCTCGCGGGCGTCGTACTGCTCGCGATCGCGCCAAAGGTAAGCCCGCCTCTGGCCGCGGCAATCCTAGCGGTCTGCGTCCTCTACGCGATCCGCAGGATCGAATAGCGCCAGCACCGTGCCGCCCGCGGCAATATCAGTCGCGAGCGGCACGGCAGGCAATCCGACAAACCACCGTGGATGCATCGAGCGGCAGCCACTATACGAGGCCGAAGAAATATGCGACGTGGGCGTCGAACCACGCGTAGCCGAGGTTGAAGACGGGCAGGAAACCGGTGCGCATCATCAGGCCGAACGAAGCCCACGCACAAATCAAGGCGACGAAAGCCAGCAACCAGATCAACGCCGTGAGCAAGGCGATTTTCGCTCGCAGACGGCCGGCCGAACCGTGGCGGCGGCCGAGACGACTGGAGTCCGAGAATTCCTCGTCTTGCGCCTCGAACCGGTCAAGGGCGTCGGCGAGGATACGGCTCAGCCGCGCGCGACGGCGACGGGCGAGCGCCATGCCCACCGCAGCCAGCATGACCAGCACCAGAAACAGCCACATCGTCCACAGAGGCGCGCCGCTCGGCTGGGTTGCGGGCACCCCCTCCCCCACAAAATGGCCGCGCACGAGCAGTCGATGGTCGTTGACGCCGTAGGGCGTGCAGGTGAGCAGCGTGACGTAGTTGCCGCCGGAGATGGGCTGCAGCCGGCTCACGTCGTCGGGCAGCACCACGGAAATCCGGTCGACCCGGTAGCTCAGCCGGTGGTTCAGCACGCGAATCTGGAACACGTCGCCGCGCCTGAGCTGCGTGAGGTTGTCGAAAAGAATATGGCCGACGAGACCGGTGTGGCCGGTGACGACGGGCTGGATGCCGGTGTCGTCGGTCGGTAGCGGGGTCGTGGCGAGATGGCCGGTGGCATTCGCCAGCGCCTTGTCGGAAGTACCGTGCTCGATAGGCAGCTTCACATGAATCTTGGGGATATCGACATAGCCCATCATGCCTTTGCCGTCCACGTTGAGGGTTTTGTAATACCTATTGAACGGCGCTTTGATATCGCCGCTGCGGAACGGATCGCGCACCGGCAGACGCCCGATTTCGGCGTTGTAGGACTTGGCATCGTTCCACATCTTCCGCTGGGCAGACGGCGAGAGCTTGGAAACGATGGCGTCGTAGGCGTCGATGGCGGCCTGCGGCTGGCGATAGTTCACATAGTCCGCCACCAGCGGATAGAGGAAAATCGCCAGCCCGACCACGAAAATGGCCACATCGATGAGGCTGCGGGGCTTGCGCGCCTTGGCATGGCGGGCAGCCGAACCCTCCGCAACAGAGGCGGAAGGTTCCGCGGACCCGACACTCCCGTCCGATTCAACGGCCACGGCGCTCACGTCGGCCACATCAGCGACGTCGGCCGCGTCAGCCACGTCACCCCCAGCCAACCCCATCGACTTCGCCGGCCTCACCGTGCGGTCGTCTGTTCCGCTTTCAAAGCCGCACGATGGCGACGCCACGCGGCGAGCGCCATCACCAGCGCGCCGAGCACCAGGAAGATCACGATGCCCATGCCACCGGTGAGCGGCAGTCCCATGGGCCGGCCGAGAATGTCGGTGGCCTTCCAGTTCTTCATGCCGACGGTGATGGGCTTGCCGAAGACGTCCTTGGCGTCTTTCGGCGTGACCCCGTACGCGCCGAACAAGGTGCTCGGCTTGGTGTTGGACGGCTCATAGCCGGCAGGGAAGATGCCTTCGGGGTTGGAGGTGACAATGTCTTCCTCGCTCTTGCCCTCAATCGCGCTGAAGTCAAGCTGTTTGAAGACCTCACGCGCACGCGCGTAACCCACCGGTGCCGAGTATTCCTCGATATTGACCTTGAGGCCCACGCCCTTCCAGGTCGTCGGATCGGCGGGATTGGTTTTCTGCATCACCGGCAGGTCGACGAAGCTGACGATACCGGCGTTGTTGGAAGCCGCCTGGATGAAATCGACACCGCTGGGCCGCTGGTCGCCGTCGGCATAGAACTTGCCGTCGCTGGCCAGGAAACGCGCGTCGCTGTCCGGATCCGAAAGGCGGAAGACCGCGCCAGGAAGCCCGTTGCCGTCGATGTCGGTTTTGACGAACTGGAAGCCTGCGGTCGGGGTGTGGGAGGCGCCAGCCAGCGGCTTCGGGGTGTAGCCATGATCCGCGAAGGCGATGTTGCCCATATGCCCGGCATCGACGCTGATGGAGTCGCCGTTCGCGGTCACCTGGGTTTTCAGATCGATGCGCAGCAGGATGCGGTGGTCCTTCTGGGCGCCCGCGATCAGCGTCTTGAACGTGGCGACATCCTTGAAGAAGTCGAAGGTCAGGTAGGTGGTGTTCGCGTCGTCGGTGCCGACCTCACGGCCATCCTGGGTGGTCATCGATTGACCCGCATACGTCGGATTGATGCGCTTGGGAGCGCTGTGTCCCGTGGAATACGAATACACTGCCGCCGGCACGTCATGAGTGACCTGCCGACCGTTGTCGCCGGTGAACGTCACGCTCACCGTTGGGTCGGCGACGGTCTTCAGCGAAGCAGGCAGGCGGTCGACGACGCGCAGCTGCACGCCGGTTCCGTCTTCGGCGATGTTCGTGTCTGCGATATTGGAAAGCTGCAGGAGGCTGCTGTCCTTGCTGGTCTGCGGATTGCTGTCGTTGGCAATGACCTGGGTGATCTCGTAATCCTGCTTGTCGCCGACCTGCGCGATGGCGGAGCCGGAAGTGTGGGTCATGACCTTGGAAAGCTGGTTCGTGGTCTGGTTCTTGGGGAACAGATGGAGGTTATAGATATAACCGACGCTGGTCACGCCGTTCGTGTCGGTCTGCGTGGTGCGGTACGGCAGGCCGAAAATGGAATCCTCGACGAAGGCGCGGCTGCTGTAGCGGCTGCCGGTCTGGTGGAGCAGATAGTGGTGCTCGCCCTTGGGGAAACCGGCGCTCGGGGTCTTGTGGTCGTTATCCATGAACCACTGATCCGGGTTGATGGATCCGTCGGCACCGGTCGAGCCGTAATAGATATGTCCTTCGCCCACCTTCACGAACGTGTTCACGTCGCTCACCGAGACCTGCGACCACTGCAATCCCGCGGCAGGCTGCACTTCGCTGAGCTCGAAATCGGCTCCGGAATTGGCCTGGCGCCCTTCGGCTGCCTCGTTCTGGTCGTTGGCGGAACCGGTGGAGGCGAAACCTTCGTCGCTGGACAGATACGAGGTCACCGTCAATGTCGGCGTCTTGTTCGGGTTGATGGCACCGGCGACGAAATCGTCTTTATCACCGTACGTCGGCAGTTTCGACGCGGACGTAGGGCCGTCTGCGGCTTCGGCGCGGGCGACGGGACCCGCCAACGCCAGCAGCGTCGTCAACGCCAGCAACAGCGCTACGAAACGTTTTCCCTTCAATCGGCTTTGCAATAATCTGCTCAATGGAGTACTTCCCCTCGTTTGGAAATCATTGTCATCGACAGCCGTCAAGCGGCGTGGTGGACGACAAAACAGGTACAAGCGTGAGCCTCAAACCCGGTATACAGCGCCTTACATCGCGGATCATGCTTGCTGTTGCGGCAGTGGCTGCGGAAAACCGACGCCCTGACCAACTTTGCCTATGAGAATATAGCGGAACCATCTGGGCAGACGACGGTGCACTCGCCGATAGCAGATATGAGATATTTCACAAAAACTACTGATGAGTCTAAGTTTTTAGTTATTTACTTTATTATTGTCTAAATATCCATGAGAAACGGGCATTCAGAACATACAGAACATTCCTTGCTAGATACCAACGTCGACGGAGACAACGCAACAAAGCGGGACGACGAGATTTATCGCCTCAAACCCGATCCGGTGGTTATCACATAATCCGCAACCACGCAAATCCATCGCACACAGCGAACCGTTCATTTCGCCCGAAGCCCAGCGCGGCGGTGTACCCTCTGTACGTCACCGCATTCCGGCTGCCACAGCATAACGCGTCAAACCGGCATGCGACAGCCGTTGCCTGACGTTGCCTGACGTGTCGCGCCCACGATGGCACTCGGGAACCGCTACCAGACCCATCACGGCCGCAGCGGGATAACAAACAAGCGATTCGGAGATTCAAGAGCCACAAGACACAACAGGTAAGGAGGCAGCAACGTGCGGATATTTTGCGGAAAACCGCGCTGGAACGCATGCGCCCGCGGGCTGCTTGCCTTCTCGCTGGCCATCCTTACGCTGCTCGCGACTCTGGGCGCCATCCAGCCCTACGCCACCGCACAGAGCACAATCGGCAGCTCCGATGCCAACACGATGCCGACGCCCCAGCCTTCTCCTTCCCGCGCCGTCACGCAGGCAGCCGACACTATCGGCACGCAGGATGCGAGCGCTGCCGTCACCCAGAAAACCGGCACCGCCACCGCCGATTTCGGCGTCGACCACAAACCCCGCCTCTACCGGATGCTCAATTACAACTCACGCATCGACGCGAACATGGACGAGCTGCGCATGGACTTCGTGCTGCGGGTGGCGCACGGCGACGTCAACCCACAGAACAGCAGCCCGGGGCTGAGCATCGTCTACTCCTACGACGGCACGACCACCAACACGCGCACGGCCTCCTATTTTGGAGCGCAGAGCGACGCCGACAAGATCAGAAACTGGACGAACAACGAGGGCGATATCTTCGTGATCCAATCGAGCCAGACGGTCGGCGATTACGACTATCTCGCGATTTCGATACGCGGCGATTTCGACTACCCCAATAGCCCCGACCCGAACGTCGTCGGCGGTACGCAGGTGCCGCTGTATGTCTACGCGGTGCTCGGCAACGTCGGCGCGCTCTCGGTGCCACAGATGGAGAGTATGCCGTCGATTGCCACCAATATGGCCGTCGACCCCGCCACCGGCAAGGCGCTGCCGTTGCACACCTACGCAACCGACCGCTGCACCAGTCCGGCACCGGTGAACGGCAAAATCACCTGCACCGGCAACGGGCCGATTCTGGGCATCGGCTACGACTCCACCCCGCAGATGTTCAACAGCGAGGCCGGCACCGGCTGGGGGCTCAACGTGGCGCACGGCTTTTCGCAGGCGGGCACCGGCCCAGGCATCGCGCCGGCGCACTCGTTCTTCACCTACTTCAACGACTACGACCTCGTCTCGCGCGACAACGGCACTTCCGACGGCGAGGGGCTGGCCAACCCGCACCCCTACTCCGTGGTGAGCTCGTTCTATTTCCAATGGCTGGCCTTAAGCGCGGCCGGGCAATGGGTGCCGGCGGACGCGCTGACCCCGATCGCGCAGATCGGCACACAAAAACCCGGCAATACGGCCAATTTCAACAAATGGAACAACTATTCCGCGCTCAACGCCCCGGCTTCGGGCAACAACACGGCCATGCTGGCCTCAGGCGACGCGCAACGGCCGGACGGTTCCATCGATTTCGCCCGCGCGATGGCCGAACAAAAAACAGGCGGCAGGCCGAGCGGCTATTTCAAACTGGTGGTCTGGCCGATCACCCGCAGCTCCGCGGGCAGCGACGACCGATACGTCACCGCGCAGGACCAAGACGTCTTCAACCCGCTCACCTCCGTGGCAAGCGGCGCCAGCAACGGCGGCAAGGGCATTACGGCGGGCATGGGCGCGGCCGAAGCACAGCGGATCGCCGACCTCGGATGGTCGAACGCCTCCGTCTTCGACGGTTTCGCGCTTGCCAAGCCCACACCTCCCACCATCGACGCGCCGAAAGTCGGGCCCAGCGGCCTGCTCTACGCCTCCACGCAAAACGTCGGCGGCACCGGAACGCCGGGGATGGACGTCGACCTGTTCGTCTCCACGCCGGACCCCGCCAGCGGCGAAGTGGCCGCTACGACCACCAAACGGGTGGAATCGTACGTCGGCACGGCCACCGTGGGCGCGGACGGGCGCTGGAAGCTGCCGGACAGCGTCGACGAGTCCAATCCCTACGCCCGAATTCGCTCCTACCGCGCCTGGCAATACCCGCCACCGGGTTCGGGGGTCAAAAGCGCGACATCGGCTCCGGGAACACCGATCACGGCAACAACCGTGACCACAACGGCTCCGGCGACATCGGCTCCCGGCAACTCCGTCGATCCGCTCGACCTGTCCGGCTACTCGAATGTCTACACGGTGACCTTCGTGCCCGCGCCGGCCAAGACGCCCGTCATCAGCGCCGTCAGCATTCCGCACACCTTGGCCTCGGCCGGCGGCAAACTGGCCGCGGGGGCGGCAGTCAAGGTCTCCGGCACCGACGTCTGGCCGATCGGCGAGGCAGCCACCACCCTGAGTCTCTGCGTGCAACCCGCTGATGCCGATTACCATCCGCTCTCCGGCAGCGCGGCCGTCTGCACCGACGTCACCGTCGAGCCTGGCCAGACGGCTTGGTCGGTGGCCATACCCGCTCTCCGGCTGCTTCCGCCTGCGATGCCGAAAGGCACGAACCACGCCGTCTTCTCCGCCACGCTGCGCAACGCGCGAGGCGCATCCTCGAAGGCCGCACAACTCAATGAAGTGCTGGACATGGTTGCACCTGTATTACAAATTGACAGCGCCGATACCTCTGCCATCACCGGGAATACCAAGGACGATACCGGCCGGCCTGAAGCCGGCGACACCGTCACGATCCGCTGGCCCGGCGGGAAACGTTCCATTACGACCACCGACCGCGATGGTCATTGGCAGATCACGGTCCCGGAATCGTCCGCCTCACCGAACGCCAAAGGGCATTACACCGTTTCCGTCACGGACGACCAGCACAACGAGGGCGCTGACCAGACCCTCGGCCTGCCACTGCTCCCACCGGTCTCGCCCCTGCCCAAAGCCGGCAGCGCGTCGGTCTGGGTATGGCTGGCGGCGTTGGGCGCGAGTGCGGTAACGGCGGTGGCGCGTTATGCATATAAACATGCGTATAGTCGCGCCAAGCCGTAGCCATCGCCGCAGACGAAACCGCGACTGTGTAACGCACGGACTAACGCAAACCGCAACTACGAATCCCGGCCGCGTAATCACCAACCCCATGCGTGGACCCGCAAGGGTATATCCCCCCAATCGCGTACCTCATACATGAATCCATGCGCAAACCGCAACCGCAACCGCAAATCCGCAATAACATACTGCATACGCGAGTCTCAGCCGCATATCTCATCTGCGAATCCCGCGCGCAAACGCAACTGCAAATCCACCCCCCATAAACGCGTGTGGGCCGTCAGCCGAAGCCGACAGCCCACACGAACCTATAGAGGCGCGTTCACAAAGCGACGCCCCTACATGGCACAGACCGCTTTACCAGAGACCGAACGGGTCGAAGAGGCCGCCGCCGTCTCCGTCACTGTTGCCATTGCCGTTCTGCTGGCCCTGGCCGTTCTGACCTTGGCCATTGCCGTTCTGGCCGTTGGTGCCCTGCTTCTGGGTTTCGGAACGGTTGCTGCCCTTGACGTCGCTTTCCTTCTGATCAAGGGTGACTTCGACATCCATGGTCTTGCCGCCGCGGACGATGGTGAGCTTCACCTTGTCGCCGAGCGCCGAGGCGCGGACGTAGCCGAGCAACGCGGAGCTCGAGCCAACCGCCTGGCCGTTGAAGGCCACCACGGTATCGTCGGCCTTGAGGCCGGCCTTGTCCGCCGGGCTGCCCTTGACGACCGCCGAGCCGCCGGTGGAAGGCGTGGTGATCTGAGCGCCGCCGCGGGTGACGCCGTCGGATTCGACGTTTGCGGACTTGATGGTCACGCCGAGCATCGCGTGCTGGACGGAACCCTTGGAGACGATTTCATCGGCCACGCGCTTGACGAGGTTCGAGGGAATCGCGAAGCCGATGCCGATCGAGCCGGACTGGCCGGAAGACGAGGACGCAGAGGCGATCGAGGAATTGATGCCGATGACCTGGCCGGCAGCGTTGAAGGTGGGGCCACCCGAGTTGCCCGGGTTGATGGCCGCGTCGATCTGCACCGCGTTGGTCACGATTTCGGAATTGTTGTCGTCCATCACCGAAACCGGGCGGTTCAGCGCGGAAACGATGCCGGTGGTGGCGGTGTCGTCGTAGCCCAAGGGGTTGCCGACGGCCATGACGTTCTCGCCGACCGCGAGCTTGCTGGAATCCGCGAACTCGACCGGCTTGAGGTCGCTCGGCGCGTTCTGCAGCTGCAGTACCGCGAGATCGGTGGTGTTGTCGGCACCGACGATGGTCGCCTTGTACATCTGGCCGTTGGAAAGCGTGACCTGGATGTTCTGCCCGCCGCTCACCACGTGGTTGTTGGTGACGACATGGCCCTTGGTGTCGAGAATCGCGCCGGAGCCCTTGGCGATGCCCTGGCTGACCTGCGTGGTGATCGAGACCACGGAATTGGACACCTGCGAGGAGACGCCGGCCCAGTCCGGAGCCTGCCCGCCTTTGACGTTAGCGGTGCCGGAACCGGATTTGTTGGACGTGATGCCAGACATCGAGCTGGAAGTCGGAACGGTCACCCAACCTTTGGAAATGCCAAGAAAACCGAGCCCCAAGCACAGTGCCGCGGTGACCACGGCCGCGACGATGGCCGTGACGACGTTGCTGCTGGATTTGGGCTTCGCGTAGCCGTTGCCGTAGCCGTAACCGCCGTTAGGCGTATTCGGGCCGCCGAAATTGCCGCCGTTCGGCCCTTCTCCCTGGCCGGGACCGGGGTTGTAGGAATTGTAGGAATTGCCAAAACCGTTATTGTTCTCGCCGCCCGCGTTGCCGTTCTGTCCGGCGTTCGGGTTCCGGCCGGCGTTGCCGAAGATACCGTTCCACGGCATGCTTGGGGTGTTGGCCGCACCGTTGTTGCCCGGTGTGTTCGGCTGCGGGGCATTGCCGGAACCGAACGGCGCATTGGCATTGCCGTAGTTGCTGCCGGCATCGCCGTTGTTGCCGATGTGATCGGGCAACGGGCCATAGGCCCCATATTCCGGAGCCGGACGGTATGGGCCCGAGCCGCCGACGGAGCCGTTGCCGGAATCATCGGAAGCGGAAGTCTGATAGGGATTGTCCGAAGAAGTATTCGTTGAATTCGCGCCGTCTGGACGGTAGCCCGTGGTGAACACTTCCGTCGGAGTGGTGTTGATATTTCGGGTCTCCTGCGTCGCAGCAGATTGCGTATCGCCCGGCTCGGAATCGGCCGTGTTGGCGGCTTGCGAACCAGAGTAACCGACGTTGCCGCTTTCCGTATTTCCGTCATTGCCGACGTAACCACTATTGGTAGTAAAGCTTGACGAAGCGTTCGTATCATTATCCGGATGTGCAGGCTGACCGCTGCCCCACTCATCTTTATTGTCTTCAGCCATTGCTGCTCCTTACATTTTCCCGGATGGCCGCGGCGTTGAGCAAGTCCTGTCGTACCACCACTCGTGAACCGCTAATAATGAGTAAAGACAAGCGGTCTGAACGTTTCCTGAACGTTCATTGAAAGATTAATCCCAACGGTTCCCAACTCGTCTTTTCGCTCTCGCAAGTCCCTATACATAGCAATGATACTCAATGCCTCATCATCCATTCATTACCAACAAGCGGAGAAAGATTCGGCCGTCACACGATTAAGCTGACAGAAGAACAAATAGGCGAATCGCCATATTTCTCAACTATTCTCGCCGATTTTCGCAACAATAAATCCTTTGCCGAGCTCGATAATTTGTGTTTCAACCCAACGATTCCAAGCATTACAGTTCGAACGAACGCGTTTCCCCAAAAAGGACAATCATCTACTCAACAAAAGGCCCGTAGTTGTATACCGATAATTTGTACTACACGTGATATGATATATATCATACAAGTTTACGTTATATTTGGATAATCGTAAGAGAGCAAGAGCAATGCGAATTCGGAACAATTCCAAGCGACTTCTGCTGCATCTCACCGCTGCCGCAACAGCAATTTCTTTGGCATTGGCACCGGGGATGGCAATGGCCAGCACTGCGGATTCCTCAGCACCAAACGCGCCGCAGACGACACAGCAGACGCCCGATAACGACAATAGCCAGGTCAACAGCACCAATAAAACGGCCGGTGACGGCGAAGGCGACAAGGCCAAGACACAGCAGTCTGCCAAACCGGAGCAAACGCCGAAGACAGGTGCGCAACCACGCACCGAGGCCGGGGGCAGCGGATGTGATCTGGACGAGAGCACGCTCGCGCAATGCTTCCCCGACCCCGTCTTCCGCGAGTATCTGGCCAAGAAATACCCGCTTGACACCTCCGTGCAAGGCGGCGACCCGGCCACCAAGTTCGACAACACCGTGGTCACGACGGCCTGGGCCGGCAGCGTCGACACCATCGACGGCGACGGCTTCGGGCCGTTTGCGATGGGCGGCAAAACCGTCAGCAATATCCAAGGCATCCAGATCCTCTCCGGCCTCAAACGTTTCACGGTCGGCTCCGGCTTCTCCCCGGTCGCCGACTACTCCCCCATGGCACATCTGGCAAGTCTGATGACGGTCAATTTCAGCGGAGTCACCAACAAAGGCATCAACCAGGCCAACCTGCAATCCTGGACCTCGGAGGGCATGCCGAACCTGCGCACCCTCGATTTTTCCTACACGCCATTCTGGGACGTCTCGCAGCTCAAGGGACTTTCGGGGCTTACCGACCTTGATTTTTCGTATAGCGACTTCGGCAAAGGCGCATCCGACGACACCGACAACCGCGCGGTCTTCAGCGATTTCGACACGGCATTCCCGAACCTCAAAGCCCTCGACGTCAACGCCTGCGAGGCATTGCACGAAGACACCGATTTCAGTCCGCTCACACGCATGCCCGCGCTGACCGAATTGAACGCCAGCGGCATCGGCTACGGCATCGACGGCAAGATGCCGGAAGCCTTCTCGCACATGACCTCACTGCGCACCCTTATCATGAGTGACGACCTGCTTGAAGACGTGTCCGCGCTCGGCAATCTGACGAACCTGACCAAACTCGACATCAGCAGCAACGCGCTCCAGAACATCAGCCCGCTCTCGAATCTCACGCAGCTTCAGGAGCTGGACGCGAGCAACCAGTTGATACGGGGCAATGAAAGCGTCGCCAATCCAAACGTCACCCTGCACAACACCGAATTGACCAACACCACGGCTTCCGACAAGGCCAGCTTCAGCAGCAAGGCGTTTTACCGCTATATCAGTACCGCCGGCCAATATATGGCTCAAGCCGATCTTGCAGCGCAAAGCGTCCAGGTCGGGCCGGACTCGATAACGCTCACGGATCCGCATGTGGAGTGGAAAAGCGACATGCCCGACAACATGAAAAACGACCTGGTCGCCGGACAGGTGCGCAACGGCCTGATCAGCATTCCGTTCTCCGCCGGTATCAAAAACCCGGTCTCGGGCCAGCAAATCGGCACGTTCGAAGGCGAGCTCAATCCGTACGTACGCGCCCCGCAGGTGCTCATCGACCTCCGTGGCGGCAACATCAACGGCGAGACCAACCTTGGAGTACGGCAGGTTGTTTCCGGCCAAATGATGGGCAACCCGGGCAAGCCTTCAAGGACCATCCAGATCGACGAAAACCATACCAAGGACGACACGTTCCTGGGCTGGAAGGCCTGCGTCACCGGAACCACGAATTCCGACGCCAGCACCTGCAGCTTTGCGAACGCCACCACTTTCCACATCGACAAGCAGGCGATAACCGACGACACCACGCTCTACGCGCACTGGAAGAGCGACGATGCCCATACCGTGATATTCAATGCCGAAAACAAAACGGACGATGCGGTCTGGACGGTCAAGGTCGATGACGGGGATACCCTGGCCGAGCCCAACAAGCCGAGTTACGACAAGCACGATTTCAAGGGATGGTTCCTCACCACTCCGAATGGCGACAAGCCTTACGATTTCAACGCCAAAGTCACCCAAGACATCACCCTGCACGCCCACTGGGAAGCCGTTCCGGACCCGGTGTACTTCACGGTGTTCGTCGAGACGCAGAACGGCGAGCTAGCCACGACCCAGCACGTGAAAATGGGCGATTTCGCCACCCAGCCCGACAAGGCGCCCTCCAGAAACGACTATACGTTCACCGGTTGGTTCGATTCGTCTGAAGGCGGCAAACCGTTTGCCTTCAGCACTACGCCCATCAACAAGGACACCATTGTGTACGCGCAATGGAAAGCCGATAACGCACCGCAAACCATACCGCCGCTGATCGGCCCGCAAGGACCGCAAGGTCCGCAAGGTCCGCAGGGGCGGGGCAATGCCGGCGTCGCGGCCCCTCCGACCACGATTGCCGCCACCAGGCTCGGGGTGCTGCCAAGGGCTTTGGGCGCCAATCCTCAGCAGCAGCAATCCCAGCCCGAGCAAAAGAAGAAGGAACAGCGCAAGGTCTGCAGAACGAATACCGCCGGAGCCACGGGATCGCCGAGCGACAATATGCTGGACGGCAGGCTCGGCAGTGTCAACAACATCGCCAGCTACGATCCGCAGTGCGCCAACGAGCCTGTGGCCACCGTCAGCCAGGCGAGCGCACACCACAATCTCAACTGGCTCTGGCTGTTGCTGCTGCTCCTGCTGTTGCTCATCCCGCTGATCCGCGACAACAACCGCATGCCGGACATCGGGCAGCACAAGTCGCCTGAAATCTACGCGTAGGCAGCTGAGGCCTTTCCGCCGCAGGCCCCGCCGGTCCGAATCCGACCTTACATAAGGATTCGACAGGCGGGGTTCGTTTTATCTAGCTTTTGTATGTAGCCCGCTTGGTAGCAGCCCGCTTCAGTTTCAGCTTCAGCAACAAACCGCTCGCCAGGGCGCGGTTCACTGACCAATGAACAAGTATCGATAAGTACTAATAAGTCATAATAAGTCATGAAGCAGCAACTCCTTGCACCCACGCAAACCCGCTCTCAACCGAAGCGTTTCCCTGCGAAGAGCCGACGGCCCAATAACGATGCCGAAAGCAAACCATCACAACACTCAACCCAGATACCTGCCGCGCCACGCACTCGGATTCGCATCGGCGCCCAACGCACGCACGCCCTAGCTAGTCTGACACCGGAACGTCTCATCGCCAGCCATGCCTCGATCAGCTCATGCCACTGATCGCATGCAGAAGCCGACATAAGCGCGCGCATCCCGTTCGCGATCATGCTCCGGCCACATCAAAAAGCGTGGTGGGGAGAACGCCTGAAACGCTCTCCCCACCACGTACCGACAACAACGTCAGCAACTATCTATCGGGACTTGTGTCTGGGGCCCTTCGCCGCCCGTCGCGCAACGGCCAGCTTGTCTTTGGCACAGCTCCGATACTTTCGGTACGCAATGTCCGCGGTCAAAATCAGCACAGCCGCCAGCACCAGCCAGATAAGCTGCGACCCGGTAAGCGGCAAATGCCTGATCGGCTTCGGCATCTGCCCGGTGAGCGTCAACGACTCGTTTTGAGCCTGATCGGTGACGTCGACCTTGAATTCGCCACCCGTCGCAAGCTTGCCGGGATCCACCGACCAAATGCCCTTTTCGGCGTCAACGGTTCCGACAGTCGATTTGCCATTCGCCCAGGTAACGATGACCTTGGTGTTCGCGAAATCCTTGTGCGTATCCTGCGAATCCAGCTTGCCGGAGACCTCGCGATAGCTCACCTTGCTGGCTTTCCCAATCACGTCAGGCGTCAGATCGACCTCAAGGTCTTTGTACGCCAGGTCCCCGTCTTCCCCGTTATGGGGAACCGCCACGATCCGGTAGGTGTCGCCTTTGGCGGGATCCCCCGAGAATCTGCCCACCGGAACATTCAGGCTCCACTCATTGCTGTTGAGCTTCGTTACCGGAACCGAACCGATTTTATTGGCCGGATTCGCGGCGATGGCTTCGGGACTCGACGCCTGTCCGTCGCCGTTGAACGCCATATACAGATCCACGTTCATGGGCACGCCGATATTGAGTTTGTTCGCGGTGCCCTTCAACTTCACCGTGGAATTGGCGGGAAGCTCGCCGGTCTGCTTGACCGTATGAGGCTTGTCGGCGCTGTCGATGGTTGCGGAAGACTTTTCGAAAGCGGTTTTGTAGCTGAACCTGTCGTAAACGGTGTTGATGGTCCAGCCTTTGTCGATCAGATCCTGGGACATTTGGAAGTCGTCCTCTACCAAATCATCTGTAATGCCATCTTCATGACCGGTAAGCGGATTATAGATATCCTTCAAATATCCGGTCGAGCAGGAATTCATATTCCCATTTGAATCCGTGGAAATCGGCCATGTCACCATCTTGAAATAACCGTCGAAGGCGGGATTCAACTCCCTGACTTTGGCGAAATCGACAGAACCGTCAGCATTCTGGACCCTGGAATCCGCCTGTTTGGGCATCAGGCCTCCCACTGAATTCCTTGATTTATTATCCCCTTTCGTATTCACCATAATGTCGGTTGGCGTGTTCGTGTCAATCGCGCCTTCCGAACCTTTTTCTGCCTTGGGCGTCAACGAATCCACCGGCATCCAATACCGACCATTGACCAAGCCGAACCACTGGTAATAATACTTGTCGACCTTGCTGCACACCCCATTCCTGGCGGAGCCCAGATCTCGATTAAGCCACCGCAGGATGAACGAATTCGGAGGAGCGACCTCTTTCGCCGTGTTTTGCGTCCAGAAGCCGTTGTCTACAATGAGACCCCAGTTCGCCTCGCCGACGCTCCACAGCTTCGGATGCGTCTCGTCGTAGCCGACGAACGCAACAGGACCATCGGCCTGCGCAGAACTCGTCAAGGAACCCGAGCCGTTGTCGCTGTAAAGATGAATCTTGTAGTCCGGCGTCAAATTAACCTCGGGACCCCACCGGCCCGTGGCCTTGTTCTTCACTTGGGCTGTGATGGTCAGAGCCTCCTCGGTGCCTCCCGCCTTCTTGCTGTAGCCGTGGTAATAATTCGCGTCGCCTTCCAGGGAAATAGTCAGGTAATCGCAGAGCCCGCTCGTCTGGACGTCCCGGATGGTGAAGTAGAACCCACCGGCACCGATGTCTTTGGCCCACTGCTCGGCGCCGTAGGCCCTGGCTCTATCATTATTGCTGGCGGCGTTGGGGCCATCCAAGGTGTTCATATAATGCACGCCGTAATCCGCCGTGTCGCCTCTTTCGCCACCATACGGATAGTGCACCTTCAACCCGCATTTATTGTCCCTGTCCACAGCGCCGGTCGCCACGCAATTGGGATTCACGTCACCGTGCGCCACCTTCATGATGAAATCAGCACGCATCTCATCGCCACCGACCTGGACCTTATCGTTGTATGACAACATCTTCACCAGTTCAGGAGTATGAGCCGGGTCGTCCGCGGGAACGACATCATCCGAATTATCCTGCACAGAAATCTTGCCCGGTGCCATCGGCGTCACGTCGGCCAGTTTGTGGTAGTCGTAGCCGTCGAACGCCGTGTCGACCGTCCAGCCGAGATTCATCAGGTATTGGGCCTGATCCTGATGCTTCTGGGCCATATCCTCGGAGACGCCGCTTTCATAGCCGCCGTAGAGAGGGTTGTAAACGTCGTGTTTGCTGACCTTGTTCGGCCCTTCGGGATCAGTTGAAACGCAACCGTCAAGATTGCCGGAGGCATCCGTGGTGGTGGGCCACGCCACTAACTTGAAGTAGCCGTCGAGCCCTTGCTGCTGCTTGGCTGCGGCGAAATCGATGGAACCGTCGTCGGCCTGCGCGCTCTTGTTCTTGCTCGTCAGGTCCTTGCCGCGAATGGTCTGGCCTGAAGCCTTGTTTTTCTTGCCGTTATAGGAAATACTGTCGGAAACCGGAATCTGCTGGCCGCCGTTGGTGGCCGAAACCGGAGCCGACGCCGCCTGCCCGTCGGAGGCCAGCGCCTTGTCGGTAAGCGCGGTGACGGGCAGCCAATTGCCGTCCTTCAGGCCGAACCACTGGTAATAGAACGCGGTCGTCTTGCCGCAATTGCTCGAATTATTCGCGTCGTACTGAGCGTTCTGCCAAGTCGCGAAGAAGGAGTTCGCCGGGGCGACGCCCTGATTGGTCATCACCTTGTTCGAGTCCTTCGGATCGACGAAGCCGTTGTCGGCGTGCATGCCCCAGTTGGCATGGCCGTTGCTCCACAGCCCTTCGGTGTTGCCTTGCCCGGTATAGGCAGCGGGTCCGGGGCAGGTCCCCGAGCCGGCGCAATTTGCATCGCTGTACAGCTGCACCGGATGACCGGCGGCGATATTGGTCATCGTGTCGCTTTCGGCGAATATCGTCTTGGCTTTGCCGGCGGGAACGACGCATGTTCCGTCGGCGGATTTGCAGGTGCTGCCGATGCCATCGACATCGATTTTGCCGGAACCCACGACCGCGTAAAGCCGGCGGTCATACTTGAGGCCGCCGAGCTGCGACGAACCTGCGGGATTGTCGGGATACGTCACATCGCCCTGTATGGAGATGCTCAACAGATCGAATTTCCCGTCGTCCGAGGTCTTGACGCTGTGAATGGTGAAGAAGGAAGCGGTGTTCTTGGCCCACTCGGTGGCCGCCACCTGCTTGGCCGTGCTCGAGTCGCTGCCCGAACCCAACGTGTTCATATAGGAGAAACGCTTGTACTGGTCTCCCTTATCGCCTGTCGAATGGAACAGCTGCAAGCCGCAGGCGCCTTCGCCGTCCCTGCCGGCCTTTCCGTCGGCGGTAGCCAGAGGCACCTTGTTGGGATCGACCGCGCCGTGCTTGACCTGAAGCACGAGATCCATCCGCAACTGATAATACTTATCGCTTTTACCCTTCACGTACGAAGGCGAGACGCGGCTGTTGTCGGCAAGAATGGCGGCCAACGCCGGCTTTGCCGACGGATCGGCACTCTGCGTATCCGCTTTGTTCTGAGAATCGTCGTTTTGCTTGGCGCCGTCGGCATTGCCTTGGGAGGACGCGTCGCCTTGGTCGCCCTGAGTGCCCTGAGCGCCCTGAGCGTTCTGCTTCGGAGCGGTTGCCGTGGAAGCGTCGGGAGCGGGCTGACCGGCCGAAGAAGTGTCCGGCGTCGATTTATCGGTTTTGAGATTACCCACGGCAGGGCCGGAAGCCTGCCCGTTCGAGAGTTGAGGATTGGAGGAGCCATTGTTCAGTTGCGTAGACTGCTGCGACTGCGCGGCGGTATCGGCGTCCGAGTTCGAAGACGAATTATCCGCCTGCGCCATGAATGGGGCGACCATCAACGCCATGGTAAGCACAATGCCTATCGCCTCAAACAGGCGGCGACGACTACGCGGCGACCGTTGTGCCTGATTCGACTTGTTCATGTGACTCATCCTCAATCGTTTCCTAGTCAAACATCAAAGATTTCAATTCGTATGCTTCCCGGCGCCTGCGCTGCGACCCCGGAATATTCCGTTCGCGTGCCAAGGCCACGGGAAAATGCGATGGTGGTAATACTTCACTCTCAGCACCGCCACTCCGGCCAGCAGCACCGCCACCATGGTCAGCACCGCCTGGAGCAACCCGTCACGCTGGTCCGATTTCGCGTCGGAAAGCGTTGTCCGCTGACCCGTGAGAATCAGACGGCTGGTGTTGATGCCATACGGCGTGCACGTCATCAACGTCACCAAGTCCTTGCCAGGCACCACCTTGTAGAGATGAGTGTCGCTCGGGTCGATGATGTGGATCGCGACGATTTTGTACGCCATCCGCTGCTGCAGGACGCTGACGAAGAAGACGTTTCCCTTGCGCAACCGGTCCAGCCTGGTGAACAGCAACGCGGTAGGAAGCCCCCTGTGCCCGCTCAGCACGGCATTCGTGGACTTGCCGCCGACCGGAAGGCTCGTACCGCGAAGATGGCCGACTCCTTTGGCCAGCACCTCGTCCGACGTGCCATGGAAGATAGGCAACTTCACCGAAATCCTCGGTATCTCCACAACGCCCATGGCCCCATCCTGTACATTCAACAAACGCCGATAGGTTCCGTTACGCAGAATCGGCGGAACCAATTCGTCTTCGATTCCGTCGTCCTTGCTTTGGTCCTCATCGTTGTCACCGTCGCCGGAGAACGGATCCTGGAACTCGCCCATATCCGATTGCCCCGATTGCGCGATGGCCACGTTGTATTGACGCGCAGCCAAAGTCTCGCTGCGAATCCTCTCCGGCGGCCAGTTGTTGACCGTGCCGCTGATGCCGTCCACCGCCGCTTGCTCCCGTTGCGCGTTGTAAGCCTGCATGACGGGGACCCACAGCACCGCCACCGCAAGCAGCAGCGCCAGCAGATTGTGCATGACATGTATGGCAATGCCGGACCAATCGCGCTTGGCAACCGTGTGGTGGTTGGCGAAAAGGGAATCGAAATCCACGTCCACGTCGACTACATTCGTAGTCACCGCAGTCCTTTTCGCCATATCCAACTCCTGCGCGTTTCAATTATTGGGGATTGTCGGCACGTAACCCGTACCGAAAATTCGAGGAGGCCTCACCGCCGGAAGAGACCAAACCCAATCTCTCCCGGCGATAAGACCTATAGCGTTCAGGCCTTCCTGCGAGCGGTGGTCTGATCGTGACGGCGCTTGAGCACTTCAGAACCCACGAAGAGCAGAGCGAGCACCGCGACGACAATCACCGCGAGCACAATGCCCGCGCCACCGGTAAGCGGCAGGTTGATGACCGACGGCACGTTGGTGACCACGACATCGCTGCTCTTGTCGACGGACTTCTCCACCAGATGCCAAATATCCTGCGTGACGCTGATCGTGACCGTGTTCTTCGACGTGTCGGTCGTAGTCGGGGTCAACGTTACCCGGAAGTGCGGCAGCATGACATCGCGGAGCTTCTGCGGGCTGGAGGCGGCGCCGGTCTGCTTGACGTCGTAGGTGCCTTCGGCCAAGCCATCGACAGCCAAGGTGCCGTCATCGCTGGTCACGGTGATTCCACTCTTAGCGGTTTGGCCCGCAACGGCCTCGGTGGTGTACTTGCCATTGCCCGCATCGAAGAACTCGATCGGCTGATCGGGGGTGTCCTTCGGAGCGATGGTGAAGACGGCACCCTTCAGCGCGGTGGTCTTGTCACGAAGCACGTTCTTGAGCTTGAAGCCATAGGTGTGCGTGGTGATGGTAGGACCGTCCACATCCGCAGTCGTGCAGTCGCCGGCATCGGCCGTCGAGCAGGTGTCTACGGTGGAGTGGTTCAGACCGACACTGTTGGTCGGGTTGTTCGCATCGGTGTTCTTCTTGAGCGAATACGTGATCTCAATCGTGTAACCGGGCTTGTACACATCGGGGTGGTTGAGCAGATTGTCGCCGAAGTTGACGACGATGCTGCTGGAGCTGCCAGGAGCCCCCTGCGTGAGCGTAGCAGTGTAATACGTATTGTCGTTCGTGCCGTTGTTCAGCAGGTTGGTGTCGGAGAGCGGGTCATCGGCCTTCTCCTTGACATACACCTTGAGCTTGTGCGCATCGTAGTTCGCCTTATCCGCCTCATCAGACGTATCGGGATTCGGAAGCGTGAAGCCCTTGCTCGGGGTATCAGTGACCTTGAAGACGTAATGCTTGAACCCGCCGGTCACCGGCACGGTGGTGGTCACATGGAACTTGCCCCAAGAACCATTGGGGATCGAGGTCTGGTCGGCCGTCTTGCCGATGGTCACCTCATCGTCCTTGACATTGACCACACCCAGCTCCGTGCCGTCGCCGTTGGCGAACTTGGTATACCCAGACGTGTTGCCGTTTTCAAAGACAGCGGTGCCGACAATCATCGGAGCCGAAACCTGAGAGTTTGCCGGGATCGAAGTGGACATGTCCCTGATGATGTACAAGCCTTGCGGAAGGCCGCTGAACGTCACCTTTTTGTCGGTCACGGTTCCCGTGTACGGGCTGCTCGCGAACTTGGCCTTCAACGAGCCGCTATTGCCTGCGAGCTCTTGGGCAACGTCGCGCAGCTTGCCGGTGTACGGGGCGGCGGCCGAGGTGGTGTCACCATTGGTAATGAGGGTATCGGCGGCCGAATAGCCGAGCATGGTGGCGGCGATCTGGCCGACAGGATTGCCCGCATATTCCTTAGCCAAGTCCTTCGTCGTAACTTTCGTATACGCGGCGGTCGCGGCGCTGTTGATATCCGAATCGTTCACAGTACCGACGCTCAGGCCGGCAAGCTGACCGCTATGGGCGGTATCAGTGGCCTTGGCGGCCATATCGTAGGTGCCGATACGCAGAGCGGAGAAGGAACGTCCGGCAACGTAACTCGCCTTCGGCGCGTTCACCGTCAACGTAGCGTCGTTCCCCGCCGAAAGCGCCATATGCGCGGCATCCGGCACATCTTCGTCGGCTGCATTCGCGCTTACGGCCCCAAGCGGAATCAAGGCAAGCAAGGTGGCAGCGGATATCGCCACCCCCAGTGTCTTGCGTAATGAAGTCCCAACTTTCATATGTACTTTCTCCTTCCACCTACCGGGCCAGGCGGTCCGACAGGCAACGTGTCTTCCAACCGAGAACGTCTCAAGCTGGCAGCAACCAACTGCGCCAACGTAACGGCCATTTTTACAACCTCCCACCTTCGTCGTACGTATTACAAACACGACACCGCACGGCACATACACCTTTTGCAAGGTGCATCGATGGCTTTGGCTGCAGAAAATAGACAGTTAATAACCTTTTGTGTGTCCTAAATCACACTACTTATATTCTACCCGAAATTAACATGTTGTAAGGCAAACTATTCCTTCAAACTACCGAATTTCAACGGATTTTATCGTCCTTCGTCAATGAATCGACATCCCGGAAACCGCCATTTGTCAGACAATTCGAACGTTTCGTAACATCGTTTGCTGCGATTTTGCCGTCATTCAGAACGCGAGAACATTTGCCAAAAAGCGCACGAAAAGCCTATTTTTTAATCTTACAGCTAAATACAAGGAGGAAAATGAGCACATTTTCGAACTTTGTGATATTCGACCATTCTCTTTTGATTGTCTATATTTTTTACAGTGGACATTTCTCCAAAATGCGTTCGTGCCATGGTTGAACATAAGATTGTGCTATGACCAATCTCAATGAATCTTCTGAACGGGTGGAAACTCTCGGCGACCAGACCAAAGAGACCCAACCTGCGCAAACGACCTCATCTTCCGGAAAATCCCATGAGGCGGCAAACGGTTTTAACCCCAACCCTGCATCCGTTGCCACCTCATACGCACAGGTCCGTTCGCACGCCGAGGTTTCGCAGCTGGCCGCGAGCGCTTCCGGACTTCTGGAACGACCTTTGGGAGCGACGCCCGGCAAACCCGGCGACCGCAGCAAGTTCTACTTCGAGCAAAAGACCCGGCTTTCGGATTCAGCTGACGGACTGGGGCGCGGCGGGGCGCGCTATGGCCGCACCGGTGTGATCCACACCCCGCACGGGGATATTCGCACCCCCGCTTTCGTGCCGGTGGCCACGCAGGCCGCGATGAAAGGCGTGCTGCCGGAGACCATGAAATCGCTCGGTGCGCAATGCCTGCTTTCCAACGCCTTCCACCTTTTCGAGCGCCCCGGCGAGGATGTGCTTGACGAGGCTGGCGGGTTGGCGCGCTTCGAGAACTGGGACGGGCCGACCTTCACCGATTCCGGCGGCTTCCAAGTACTCTCGCTGGGCGCCGGGTTCAAGAAGACGCTGGCGATGGACGTCACCGGCATGAAGTCCGACGACGTGATCGCCCCCGGCCGCGAGCGCAAGGCCTTCGTCGACGAGGACGGGGTGACCTTCAAGTCGCCGCTCAACGGGTCTCGCCATCGGTTCAGCGCCGAGATCTCGATGGGCATTCAGCACAAGATCGGCGCCGACATCATGTTCGCCTTCGACGAGCTCACGACGCTGATGAACACGCGCAGCTATCAGGAACGCTCCATCGAGCGCACGTTCCGCTGGGCGAAGCGTTGCGTGGCCGAACACCAACGGCTTACGCAGGCGCGGGTCGGCAAGCCGTACCAAGCGCTTTACGGAGTCGTGCAGGGCGCGAACTATGAGGATCTGCGACGGCGCGCGGCCTCCGAGATCGCCTCGCTCGACTTCGACGGCGTGGGCATCGGCGGCGCGATCGAGAAGCGCGTCATCGGCAACACCTGCGCGTGGATCTGCGACGAGATGCCGGAATCGCGGCCCCGGCACGTGCTGGGCATCGCCGCGGTGGACGACATCTTCGCGTGCGTGGAGAACGGCGGCGACACCTTCGACTGCGTGGCCCCCGCCCGCTGCGCCCGCAACGGCGCCATCTACACGCGCGACGGCCGCTACAACATCAAGCGCGCCGCCAACAAACGCGACTTCGGGCCGCTCGAGGAGGGCTGTGACTGCTATACGTGCACGCACTACTCGCGCGCCTACGTCGACCACCTGCTGCGCTCCCACGAGATCAACGGCGCGACGCTCGCGACCATCCACAACGAGCGCTTCTTCATCCGCCTGCTGGACGACATCCGCGCCTCCATCGACGGCGGCTACTTCGAGGACTTCCGCGACGAGACTCTCGCCCGCTACTACGCCCACGGTTCCAAGGGGTGAGCATAGCGCTCCGGCAGCTCTTGCTTCCTTTATTCCTCAACTTTCTCCACCGTAATTCTGGTGCGGGCAAACGGACTCTAATCACCGGTAAAAGCCCGTTTCCCCGCACCAATCTGCCTAAAACAATACTTAGTGCTGGTAAACGGACTCTAATGGCCGCCAAAAGTCCGTTTACCAGCACCAATCTGCCCGGCCGACACTTACCTGCGGGGAAACGGACTTTAGATCTCCCTTATCTACCGTTTACCAGCACTATCGTCAAAATTACCCTCCTACTGCTGGTAAGCGGACTCTAGCATCTGCTAATAATCCGTTTACCAGCAGTACGTTGTCATCCTCATTGCCAACGCGCTTGAACGGACTGCCGGCATCATTACCAGCCCGTTCAGACGCATAAGTCTGCGTAGCAACTTGCTTGCTGCCGGGAAACGGACTTTGAGCTCCACTTATGTGCAGTTTTCCAGCACCAGCCGCATCCATCCGTACAGTTTGAACGACAAAGTTCCATGCCCTGCCCGCTACGACGGCTCCGAACTGCTGCAAAATGTGTCATTCGTCACTTTCTACGACGCACCGAACTCGCTAAGCCGCAGCATACCAAGTCAATCGGTATGATGGAAACGTTCACCGACGACAGGCAGAGGGGCAAAATGGATCTGAACGAGGCGATGACGGAGCGCCATTCCGTACGTATGTATACCAACGAACCGGTAAGCAAGGATCTGCTCGATACCATCGCCGTCGAAGTCAAGCGCTGCAACGCCGCTTCCGGCCTGCATTTTCAGATGGCCGCCGGGCTTGACGACGCGTTTTGCGGTTACAAAACCCATTACGGACGGTTCGCCGGAGTTCACAACGCCATCGCTCTGGTCGCGAAAATCGACGTTCCCTACGATTTGCATCCGAAGAAGAAAGCCTCGGCGGCACAGGAAAATCTCACCACAAACGTCACCAAATCGACCTTTGCCGCGACCGCAGGCGTGCGAGCGAACGACTCGGTACCGCAGTCGAACCACGCTCAAAACTCAGCCACGCAACCTAGCGACCCGGTTCCTGCCGATGAAGCCGAAACCGAGGAAAAGGTCGGGTATTACGGCGAACAGCTTGCGCTCACGTTGGTTGGGCTTGGGCTGGATTGCTCATGGGCCGTGCTCGATGACGCTACAACAGGCTGGTGGCAGCTGGAACCTGGCGAGCGCATGGTGTGGATCCTTGCGTTCGGCCACGCGGCACGCCCCGGCGCCAAGCACCACAGCAAACCGCTGGATTCACTGTGCTCACTGCCTTCCAGTCTCGGCAAAAACGGCGAGGCACCGACGCTCGCCGATGCGCCCGCATGGTTCCAGCGCGGCATCGCGGCAGCCTCACTCGCGCCGACCTCACTGAGCCAGCAGCCCTTCCATTTCACGCTTGAAGACACATGGACCAATCCAGCGACAGTCCCCGACCCGGCCAGCCGACAGCCGACACGATCCGCCGCCGAGGGCTGCCAAATCAGCGTTATCCCAGACGCCACCCACCACACCGATATCAGCCGTACAACCTTGACTGCGCCAAACGATTTTGAAACCACAGAAGGCGAGTCGCTACCCACCGTCAGCGCATGCGTCACCCCCGGCCTCTTCGCCCACGTCGGCTTGGGCTGCGCCAAACGCAACTTCGAAATCGGCGCCGGTACCAGCAATTTCGCATGGGCCTGAAACTGACTCGTCCAGAGCTGCTTTTGAACGCAGTCGCTCACGTCACTTGTACACCACACCCTTCAGCCGCTGCGATGAAAATCAGCATAATGAGCCGAATTTACTGAGTTTGCTCGCATGCTCAATCGAACATGCGATGAAAATCAGCCTTTTTACGCCATTTTCTTGATTTTCCTCGCATCTACAACGATGGAGGCACCGAGCCGAACACGACGACGGCGGCAATTAGTCTGCCCCCAGCCACGTTCACAACACGCAACGCAGCCGTCCCCTTGCGCTCGTCGGCACTGAGCAGTAACCTTATTATTTGTCTGCGAGTATGGCGGAATGGTAGACGCGCTGTCTTCAGGTGGCAGTGAGCGTATGCTCGTGGGGGTTCAACTCCCCCTACTCGCACCAGATTTCAAACTCCCGGAAACATTGGATCACCAAGTTTCCGGGAGTTTTTGATTTTCAGCATCAAGCAGTTTTGCCTGTACATTGCCCACCGGAGTTTATACACCCTTCACTTCAGCTGCTTTGATAAGTCCCTGCGTGCATAAATAACTCGTGCAACTGTCACTTGTCTGCGAGCTTCCTCAATCCAGTAGAAAATCTCATAATTACCGACAGACTCACGCCGATATTCGTGTGTCAATGTTCCTGGGGCTTCATATAACGGCCTCGAATATGGCAACTGCGCCAAACTCTCAAAAGCAGCGTAAAAATTATCGGCGTAACGCAACGCAGCGGACCGATTCTCAAGACTCTCGGCAATATAAGCGACAACCTGCTCGACATCTCGTAACGCTATCGGCAGAATTGCGACTTTATAGGATCCACTCTGATTCTTAGCCTTCATTATCAAGCCTTCGCAGCGGTCTCATTACCTTCAGACGCGCGGCCAATCGCAGATCGCATGGCTCGCAACGCCTCCTTCGGCGAAAAACGTTGATCGGTCATCCCCTCTTCACGCTCGGCTTCCAGCAGTGCCGAATAGACCTGGCTGTCGTATTGCCGGTTCTCATACGCCTCCATACTCATGACCACCATGTCCCCGAATCCGTTTTTGGTCAGAAACACGGGCTCTTCGCTCTCGTGGACACTGCGAGAAATATCTGCGAAATGATTGCGCAGGTCTGAAACCGGACGAATCTGCTGTACTACCATAAAGCACCTCCTGATCTATAATTTTAGCATAATTATGCTAAAATTGATGTCCATGCCCATTGCTCCAATCCAAGTTCCCCGAGCGTGTTGTTAGCCGGTTACTTCCGCTCGGGGAAGGTACGGATTTGCGGGGGCTGGTAGGTGGCGGCGAAACGGGTGATTTCGTCGACCGAATCGGTGACCAGCAGCTTCGCGCGGTCGGCGGCGGTGAGGAAGCCGGCCGCAACCATGCCGTCGAACATCTGCGCGAGCGGCTGCCAGTAGCCGTCGAGGTCGAAGAGCACGCAAGGCTTGTCGTTGAGCCCGATGCGCGATGACGAAAACGCCTCCGCGATCTCCTCAAGCGTGCCGGGGCCGCCCGGGAAAGCGATGAGCACATCGCCCAGCTCCATCATGCGGCGCTTGCGCACGTCCATGTCGTCGACGACTTCCATCGTCGTCAGGCCCGTGGCACCGGCGTTGCGGTCGATGAGCATCTGCGGCATGATGCCGTGAACCTTGCCGCCGCCGTCGAGCACCGCCTGCGCGACCGTGCCCATCAGCCCGACACCGCCACCGCCGTAGACCAGCTCGCCGTCGTCAAGCCCGGCGATCCACTTGCCAAGCCGCTTCGCCGCAGCCGTATACTTCGGGTCATTCCCGCTCGCCGCGCCACAATACACCGTAATCTTCATTGTCATTCTCCCCTTTACTCGTCGCCGATTCCATTACCAGGTCGGCCAATTTCACCCAATTATAAGCCGTCCGCGATCGCCGGCACAGTCACCGTTCCACGCGCTCATAGCCAATGTTTCACCGTAGCCCAGCGCAATCCGGCATATCGCAAGGAACACGAATACCCACATGGCACGAAACGACACCAGACAGAAAGATAGGGAGATACGACTCCACCCCCAGCCGACGTCATGCGACAACACAACACGGCATTACACAACGTCATACAACGCGTTACCAGGCAGCCCGGCGCTAGACAAAAATGTATAAAATACCCATTTTATTCGTCCACGATATGGAATTGGCCGCTCCGAGCTGGCCAACATCGCGCATACTACGAATACCGATGACGGCGCTATACAGCGTATCCGCGCAATCGCGCCGTACATCGTCGCCGAACCGTAGCGGCCACAACACCGCAACCGGAGGTGAGAGTAGAAGAGGAGTAACGAAATGAAGTACGGAATCATCGGCGCCGGGGCCATGGGCCTGCGATACGGCGTGCTGCTGCAGGAGAAGGCCGGCAAGGACGTGGAGTACGTCGAGCCGTGGCAGCCCAACGTCGACAAGATCCGCGAGCAGGGCGGCGCCTACGTCTCGCGCGACCACGAGAACCGCCATCTGGTGAAGGCCGACATTTACTCCCCCGAGGAGTACGGCGAGAAGCTGAAGCGCGAGGGCGGCGACCCTGACGTCTGGATCATCATGCTCAAGCAGATGCAACTTGAGGACGCGCTCAAGCGCTGCGCCGACGCGGGCATCTTCAAGGACCATCAGGTCGTCTTCTCGGCGATGAACGGCTGGGGCCACTTCGACAAGATCCTCAATTATTTCCCGAAAGAGCGCATCTACGGCGGCACCGCGATGGTCGCGTCCGTCTTCAACGGCCCCGGCGACGTCGACTTCATCGGCAAGCCCGGCGCCGGCACCATGCACATCTGCGCGATGACCGAGGAGATCACCGACATCGAGAAGGAGATGGTCGCCGACCTCGACAAGACCGGCTTCAACCCACAGGTCACGCAGAACTTCCGCGGCACCTGCCTGGCGAAGGTCATCTTCAACTCCGTGATCAACTCGCTGTGCACGATGTACGAGATCACGATGGGGCAGTTCATCTCCTACCCCGGCGCGATGGACATGGCCCGCCAGCTGATCAACGAGGCCTACGACGCGCTCGAACGCGACGGTTTCAAGCCGATCCAGGACCGCGAGGCCGCCGTCAAGGAGGTCGATTACGTCAGCCGCGTCGCCAACCCGCTGCACTACCCGTCGATGTACCAGGACATGCACAACGGCCGCAAGACCGAGGTGGACTACATCAACGGTTACATCGCCGAGGTCGGGCGCAGGGTCGACAGCCCATGCCGCACGCAGGAGTTCCTGCGCCACTGCCTGCACGTCGCCGAGCTCGCCTTCCAGATCCACAAGAAGGAAGCCGCGGAGGCCGCTGCAACAGCCAAGTAACGCGGCCGGTTTCGGTTAGGCGGCAGACGATAGCCGGCTCGCTTAAAGGTCGGTAATCCGTCAGCGCGTTAAAAGGGACGATTGAAATTCTCAAAACGTCTTTTTTGATGCGCTTTCTATTGCTTTTATATAAAAACTTTTGTATAAAAATATCGAGCTTATACAACGCCTTGCTCTGTATTACATAAGCAAACCGCGGCACTACCCTATCCAAACCAAAGCGCCAAGGCTCAGCGCGAAAACGAAGCAAACCGGGGTGTATAGCCGTGTATCCCAGTATGCAAAAACCGTGTCGCGTTCGCGCTTGAAGAGGCCGACCACGTTGGTTTCGCCGATGAAACGTACAAAGAACACGAGCGTCGCAACGCCGAGCAGCACGCGCACGACGATGTTCGGGCTCACCCAGTCCATCACGAGCAGCGCAATCTGCACAACGAAACAGAAAACCACACACCAGGCGGCCCAAGCCGGCGGCTGATCCCCTGCCTTGACGTGCATCAGATGCGGCTTGTAGTCGTGTTTGTAGGCAGGCAGCACGTATTCGGTCAGCTTCGTGCCGCCGCAAGCCCAGTAGGCGTGCACCGAAAGGATGGCCACGCTCATCACGATGTCGAGCACGATGAGGATATGTTTCAGCAATTCCATGCGTTCCATGGTATCGCGTTCGGACAGTTCATATCCGCTTCCATCACCATTGCATATAGAGGTATCGCTTTGAATGCTAGCCGCTTTACGAGGTGCCGCTATTTCTGCCGATCAAAGCATCCATTACGGCACCTCGCTCACGCATAACAGACAATGCCGTCGGCGTAAACGGGCTATTACCGTAGAACCTCAGTCGACGAAAACGTATTTGCTCAACCGCTGCATCGCTTCCTGCACGCGGGAAAGCGGCAGGGCGACGTTCATGCGGATGGCGCACGGGGCCTTGAACTGGCGGCCGTCCTGCACGGCGACGCCGACGTTCCACGCGCGCTTCAAGAGCTCGTCGAGCGTGACGTCGTGCGCCTCGCACCAACCGGTGCAGTCGAGGAAGAGCATATAGGTGCCCTCGGGGTGTGCGAAGGTGACACCTGGGAAATGCTCGGCAAAGTAGTCGCAAACGTAGTCGACGTTGCCGGTGAGTACGTGCCGCAGCTCGTCCAGCCACTCGTGACCTTCGGGCTTGTAGGCGCCGATGAGCGCGTGCATCGACAGGACGTTCATCTCGTTGTAGACGGCCTTCGAGCTGTAGGCCGTCACGCGGTCGCGCAGGTACTTGTTGTAGATGATGTGGTACGAGCCGATCAGGCCGGCGAGGTTGAAGGTCTTGCTGGGTGCGTAGAGCGCGACGGTGCGGTTGCGCGCGTCCTCGCTCACCGACTGGGTCGGGATGTGCTTGTGACCCTCGAGGATGATGTCGGACCAGATCTCGTCGGAGATGACCACGCAATCGTTGGCGCGGTAGACCTCCATCGCCTTCTCGATCTCCCAGCGCTCCCAGACGCGGCCGCAGGGGTTGTGCGGGCTGCAGAAGACGGCAACGTGGATGTTGTTTTCCTTGATTTTCTTGTCCATGTCGTCGAAGTCCATGCGCCACACGCCCTTGTCATCGCGCTTGAGCGCCGAGTGGACGATATGGTAGCCGTTGGATTCGATGGCGTTGGTAAAACCTACGTAAGTCGGCTGGTGCACGAGCACCGAGTCGCCGGGCGTCGCGAAGGAGTGCAGCGTGGAGACCAGCCCGCCGAGCACGCCGTTTTCGTAGCCGATATCTTCAGCTTTCAGCCCAGTCACGCCGTTGCGCGTCTTCTGCCAATCGATGATGGAATTGTAATACTCGTCGCTCGGATTGAAATAGCCGAACGCCGGGTGCTTCGCGCGCTCGATGATGGCGTCGGTGATCGTAGGAGCCGTGGCGAAATTCATGTCGGCGATCCACATCGGAATGACGTCGAAGCCGTCCTTCGGCGCCTCAGGCGTGAACCCGGGCCGTAAACCCAGCCCGTCCACCGCGATGGCATCCTTGCCGTGCCGGTCCATAATCGACGTGAAATCGTACTTCATAATCCTTCTCCTTCTGTGCAACATCCTATCGTGGTATCGCGTCAGCCCGTCATATACCATCAGCCGTTGCATCCATAAGACGTCACTTTACAACCGCTGATCACGATGAAATGCCAAAGCCATGTATTTATGAGACCTCAGTCAACATTCTTATCTAGCGAGTACGCAGAATGAGTTGTTACTAGCAGTAAATAGGGTATGTGTGCAGGAAAGAACGCATTTGAACTTGCTAAATGAGTTGTTACCAGCACATCAACCCCACTTACTGCAAGAAAAGGCGCATTTCCGGCTTTCGGCGAAATGACCTTCGTGACGGTTGGAAGGCACACATCAGAAATTGGGACAGAGGAGCGCAAGGGCTCCGATACCAGCAAACTTCAGGCATACACAACAATGCGGTACGCCAGGCATGGCTCTGAACTCACGATTCAGTTGCTATCCATATTGATGCAATCATGATTCAAGCAAACGCGACCTGCTATCTGCAAACGGTATGCCCGCGGCCAGAAGCTTATGCGCCAAAGCGGCTTTCCCAAGCACTTCACGATAGTTCGTACGAATCAAATCCGTGACACCGGCCCGGCGCAAAGCCGATTCTCGTAACCGTTCCTCGTACACAACTTGTTCGGTACTCCTCATCCGCGTCATAGCAGGATTGACATACTTTTCGTTGCCATCAAATTCAAGGACGACCATACGCCCGTCGGCAAAGCGCCAAGTAAAATCGGCTCGGTATTCATTCCGAGGATTTGCCGGATCAACAAAAACCCGCTGCAATTGCGGAATCGCAAAACCCTGCTCGATTATCACAGCCCTGCAAAGCGACTCACCGCCGTTCTCGCTGGCGGCATCGGCATAATGCAGAAGTTTGAGCACCGGACCGACATCGGCGCGCACCGTATCGCAGGCTTCCAGCACAGATTCCTCGTTGACGCAACATTTGCGCAACGCTGCATCAAACATTGGCAGCACTTCATCGAATGAGTATCGGAGGGCGCAATCGACCAACGTTCTTGCGACGCTAGTCACCTTCACACCTTGCACGGTATACGCCTTCAAGGAGGCTACGAATATCCTCCGCAAATGCGAATCACCGGCAAGATCGACAGACCCTGAAGTCGCGATCCAGACCAATCCATCGCAATGCAATCTCCACGGGTGATCAAGGCCCCAAACCACCGCCGCACTCACACCAGCGAAAGTCCAATTAGGCTTGATATGAGCCAGCGCTTTGATTACATGCATCGATTGTTGCTCCGGGTTGAGCCCGTGCCAATACTCCGCCCTCGCATACGTACGATAATATGGTCTCACCAATTCGCCGGAATTGCTTCGCCGGCGCATGGCATCTCGCTGTGCCCGACTATTCGGCACTGCGCAACACCCCACGGTTTCGGCCCGGTCAAGCACTTCGGCGACATCTCGGTAAGTTCCCATACATCCAGTCAAAACGGCTTTTCGTCAAAAGTCCAGCCGAAACGGGTTATGTGGTCGAACGTCCAAGGTCTCGGCGTGTTGTGGATAACTCAGGTTTGTCTGCATCGGATTGTGGAGATAACTTGATGCTGGAGAATGCGTTATTTCCAGCACCAGCAGCTGGAACCCTTGCAAAAATGCGTTGTCTCCTGCAGTCCACACACATTTATGCTGGAAACGTCGCAAACAGAAACGCCAAATGAGTCGTTTCCTGCACCTATACCCCACTTAGTGCTGGAAACAACCCATTTATGATCCATTGAGGAGGATTCATCGACACCCTGCGGTGCCGCTACGCACAGGGAAACAAACAGCCACGGCCCCACAGTAGTATCGACTTGGCATACTCCCGCTATTCCTCTTCGGCAACCATTTCGTCTACGGATTCGGCGTAGAAGTCGATGATGCGATCGACGTAAGGGCCGAGGACGGCGTTGGGCATGCTGAAAATCTCGTGGACCGCGGGCTCAACGCGTTCCAAGACCACGTCTCCGCTTTCGACGCGGACGCGCTCGACGAAGCGGTTTTGGGCCCCATTATGCACCCACGTATCGCGGCCGGCCTGGAAGAGCAGAATCGGGGTTTCGATACGCGCGCAGGCCTCGCGCCGCAAAATCGCGTGCGACATTCTGAGCGCCTGGTTGACCCAGCCGAACGTGGCGGCGTTGGTCTGGTAGTGCTCGTCTTGCCTGCGGAGGCTGAAATACCATTGCACGCGCGCTTGAGCGGCACCCTCGTAGCCCTTGAGTTTCATGGTCGGCGAGAACTCGGTCTGCCCGGGTGCGCGACGGCGCGAAAGTCCGACGGCGCTGGCAAGCGCGGTGGCAGGGCCGGCGATGGAGTTGGGCATGCCCGTAATCGGCTCGATCATCGGCGAGGAAAGCACGGCCCGGTCGAAGAGCATCGGGAAGCTTTCGAGCGTCGCCGCCGCGATGCCGCCACCCATCGAGTGCGAATACAGGTGCATCGGCTGATCGCCCGCGTACTGCCGCCCGACGGTCTGCGCAAACTTGGCAAGATCGGCGACATACCGCCGCCAATCGTCGATCCAAACCAACGAAGGATTGCTGACGTCGCGCACCGAATAGCCGTGGCCGCGGTGCTCCAAGATGCAGACGGAATAGCCCGCGAGCAGGAAATACCAAGCCATCTCGGCATGTTTCGCGGCGAACTCGGTGAAGCCGAACGAAAAGACGATCGAACCGCGGAACTTGGCGCTGGCACCGGGCACACCCAGCGCGTCGAACTTGTGCGCATCAAAACAAACGTAATGCAATTTGCCGGGCGTCGGCGGCGCAGCCAGCGACGAGATACCGAAAAACTTGCTGTGCATAATCCGCTGCTCGTCTGCTTCGTCCGAGCCGGTGTCGATGCCGCCGCCGCTGATGCCGATTCCCGCGTCCCCCATGCCAATGTGGGTGGTGCCGTTAGCGTCGTTTGCAATATCGGAGGAAGCCGAATTTGCGGTTTGCGAATTAGCGTCGGCATCGTTACCACTATCAGCAGCATCGGGATTACCGATATCGCCCGAAATGCTTTGAGACGCACCACTTTGCGCCGTGAAGTTAGCCGAATCGATGTCAGATACGCCGGCAGGCGACATCCACCCTTCCTCGCGGCACTGCGCGAGCGCCGGCAGCACGGTCTCGCGCATCGCGTCGGTATAACGGTTCTCGTCAATCAGCGGCATCTGCATACGGCCAAGTCTATCCGCACCCGCTGGCACAGGCCACAGCTATTTCACTCCGAGTCCTAAGTCATGATTTTCACAAACACTAAGTCATGATTTTACAAATTCCTAAGTCATGATTTACAATGAATCTACGTCAGGATTTTCACAAGCCCTACGTCATGATTTGTTCACGTACCGGCTAAAACCAACTAAGAGGCGAAAGAGAACCGTTCCCGGCACAAACACCTCCTACGAAAATCTCGGCAGCACTGGATACGAACCGGAAGGGGCAGAACAGCATGATTCCACGTCTTCTCACCAATCAAGCAAACAAGCTTGCGGGCTGGTTTCCCGTGGTCTCGGTCACCGGCCCGCGGCAAAGTGGCAAATCAACCCTGATCCGCTCTACCTTCCCCGATTACGAATACATCAACCTCGAAAACCCGGACATCCGCCGTACCGCGAACGAAGATCCGGTAGGTTTCATCCAAAACCGCCCCTCCCGGCTCATCCTTGACGAGGCACAATACGCACCGGACCTGTTTTCGATGATTCAGGTCGCTTCCGACGAACGCAACGAAACCGGCCAATACATCCTTTCCGGCTCACAGAATTTTCTGCTGCTCAAAAACATCAAACAATCCCTCGCCGGTCGCGTCGGTATCCTCAAACTCCTGCCGCTCTCATTTTCCGAAGCCCAGAAATCTGAGCAAAAGCCGACGATAGATGAATTCATGCTCCGAGGCGGCTACCCACGCCCTTACGACACCGGCATGGATCTCTCGGCCTACTTTTCCAGCTATATCAGCAGCTATCTGGAACGCGACGTGGCCGATTACCTCGGCGTACGCGACGTTTCCACTTTCCGCACCTTCCTCCGCCTTTGCGCGCAGAACGCCGGAAACCTTCTCAACTACACACACATGGCTTCCGACCTCGGCACCTCGTTCCGCACGGTGAAAGGTTGGCTCTCCATCCTCGAATCGAGCTATATCACGTTTCCGCTCCTGCCTTATTTCAAAAGTGCAGGAAAACGGCTGACAAAAACGCCAAAGCTGTATTTTTACGACACCGGCCTGCTTTGCCATCTACTCGGTATCAAAACACTGCCACAACTGCTCACCCATCCCATGCTCGGCGCGATTTTCGAGAATCTTATCGTAGCCGAAACCGCAAAGCACCATTTCAACAACGGTGTCGAACCAGAACTCTATTTCTACCGCGACACGCACAAGCGTGAGGTTGACTTGCTCGACCTCACCGACTCAGAACTCCCGTTCATGGCGGAAATCAAGTCCTCCCAAACCTACCATGGCAAGTACGGCACCACCCTCACCGAAATCGGCGAGGCGCTCAATGTCCCCGCCGAAAAACGCGCGGTTATCTACCGAGGGGAAGGCGGCATCAGCACCAAGCAGTTCAGGGTGCTCAACGGCAGCGCTTATCTCACGTTTTCGGAGTAGTAACCGGCCGCCTCCCCTACCGGCTATTCCCCGATTCCAAGTTCCTGCTTGATTCCCAGCGCATCGTAGAGGAAATCACGCTGGAGGGTCAGGAGGTTTTCGGCGACTTTCGGGTCGTTGGTCATGTGGGTGATGCCCGTGAGCGGCAGATAGGTGTGGGGGCGGCCGGCCTCCATCAACGCCTTCGAAAGCCGCAGCGAGTTGGCGATGCTCACGTTGTCGTCGGCGAACCCGTGGATAAGCATCAGCGGGCGGCGCAGCTTGGGGGCGTCGGCGACGATCGAGTTGCGCTCGTAGACCGCCGAGTCGAGGCCGAGGTAGCGCTCGGTGTAATGCGTATCGTAGAGCGTCCATTCCGTCGGCGGCGCACCGGCGCAGGCCGCGCGGAAGACGTCGGGGGCATCGAGCACGGCAAGCGCCGAAAGGAAGCCACCGAAGGACCAACCGATTATCACCACACGGTCGAGATCGGCTTCGGGCGCGACTTCCGGCAACGCGTGCACGGCCTCCACCTGATCGTCGAGCGAGACGTATTTCATGTCCTCGAACATCTCGCGATCCCATTTCGGGCCGCGCCCGGTGGTGCCGCGGTTGTCGGCGGTGACCACGATGAAGCCCTGATCGGCCCACCACTGGGACTCCCAATAGTTGGCCTGCGAGAAGGTGACCTGCTGGACTCCGGGGCCGCCGTATGGCTTCATGAGCACCGGCAGCTTGGTCGCGCCGGCAAATTTGCTGGAAGCACTCGGACGGGTGATGGCGGTGAACATGCGGTGCTCGCCGATTCGTGCGAACTCGGTATTCGGCGTGAAGCCGGGGGTTTCAGCGTGGCTGGCAATAGAAACTTCCGTTGCATAACCAGAGTCGCTTGTCAGTACGTTGGCAGTACATTTATTACCGGATTGATTAATCAGACCGTGCACCATCACCGCCCCGGGATGCGCCATATCATGGCCGGAGACGACGACGCCATTGCCGCAACGACTTGCGCTCCACACACCCGGCGCAGCGGTGACCGGCACAATATTCCCGTCGAAATCGATGGTGACCACATCGTAACTGCGCGCGTCATGCAGTGCCGCATCGCTCTGCCAGGCCGGAGGAACTTTCGGCAGCAAAACATCACTTTCGCGCGGCGTGCGCTGCACCACCGCGAGCACGTTCTGGTCGCCGACATCCAGCACCTCACGCACCTGCCAGTCGACGGGCGTGAACAGCTTGCCGTCGACGGTCAGCCGGTTGGTGTCGGTGTCCATATCGTTCAATGCGCAGATCAAGCGCCCGTCCGGCGTGAAGGCCGGGGTGCCGAGCACGAGGTCGATCCACTGGTCGTTGGCATGTTCTTCTAGAACGCGAGTACGCCCGTCGGGCTGGACCTCCAGCACTTGGTCACGCGTCTGCCGACGGTTCTGCACCAGCACGAGCGGCTCGCGGCCGGCCTTCCAGCTCACCGCTGCCACATATTCGTAATCCTCGCGGCTCCACGAAACGTTCTGCACGTCGCTGCCCGCGTAACGTCCGCCACGCTCGTCGTCGAACTCGAGATGAGCCAGCATCAGCCGCGTGATGGCGTTCTTGGTGAGCGCACGCGCGTAACGCCGGCCGGCCGCAGGCTTGTCGGGATGGGCCGGATCGCTGATATACCACATCGGCTCGGGCGAGCTGTCATACATTTCGAAGAGCAGGCCACGAGAATCAGGTGCCCACCAGAAGCCGTCGTAACGGTCCATCTCCTCGCCGGCCACGAATTCGGCCAGCCCGATTTTCAGCGTTCCGCTCGGGTCGTTGCCGACGCTCCACACCGTGCTGAACCGGTCGCCGGAAGCGTTGGTTTCGTTGACATCGCCAGCCGTACGGGCTTCCTGCGCCTCGGCCGCGCAAGTGCGCGGATGCGAAGTATGAGCATGACGTATAGCGCCATTCCCGTTGCCGTCAGCACTGTCGGCGCCGTCGAGCCCGGCATCGTCCCAATCGGCGATATCCACCATCACCAGACGCGAACCAGTCGTGTAGGCGATATGCCTTCCGTCCGGCGAAATCCGCGGGTTCAGCACCGGCAGCCACTTGCTGTCCGGCGATGCGGTTTCCTGATTCTCGGCAGCAGTTGAGCTATCGTCATTTTTAGAATTCACAGCATCATCGACGCCATCGCCAGCATCGCCGCCTCCAATCGCGATTTGCCGCGTGCGAGCGCCGTCGCCGTCCTTGTCGATCTCGCTGACGAACAGCTGCCCGTTGATGGTGAAAGCGACACGACGCCCCGCGCTATCCACGGAATACGAAACAATGCCCTGCCCGCCTTCGCGCGCACGCTCGCGCCGCGCTTTCTCCTCGGCCGGCACGTCCTCGTTGTCGGCGTCGGCCAGCAGTTCGCGCGGATCGGCCAGCAGCACCTCGCGATGCGAGCCGTCAGCGTCAATCACGCTCATCCAAAGCGAGGTGACCAGATCCTCCGCCCCATCCGAGCGCAGAAACAGCGCCCGCGACCCGTCACCGATCACCGACGCGGCCCGAGGAGCCCCGCCCGTAAACCGCAGCGAACGCGCCCTGCGCCCCGGAAACTGTGCAATCGCCTTCGCTTGCGCGTTCAAATCGTCACTTTTTTCAGCCGTATGTAAAGTCATGGTTCCAGTATAGGGAACCCGCGCTGACCGAGGGCGACATTTTGGCCCGTTGTGTCGTACCATATATATAAGAGCAGTGACGCAAGAAGCAGAGAAAAGAGAGAACGATGAAGTTTTGCAACCAATGCGGGCATCGGCTCGACGACGACAAAAAATTCTGCACGCACTGCGGAGCCCCAGCTCCTTCGGCAAGCGCAAACAGCGCTGTACCCTCACATGGCAATGCGCCTCAACCCTCTGCCGCGGCATCCCTACCGCCGATGCCGCACAATACGCCACAACCGCAAAGCAACGCGGCTTCGGGAACCGGACAAACTACTGCTGCAACCGCAGCCACAGCCGCAACCTCGACAATCACCACAGCGGCCGGGGCAAACAGCAAGAAGCGCCTCACCATCCTCATCGCCGCCATCGTGGCCGCAGCGCTGGTCATCGCCGGCGCGGGCTTCGGCACTTACAAGGCCCAGCTCTGGGGCGGCAAAACCGTGCCGTCACCGGCCGACCTCGGCCTTCAGAAAGCCTCCGACACCCACGAATTCTCGGCCGCCGACGTGGAATATTCGCTGCACCAGCGCGGCTTCAAAACGGTCACCAAGCACGCATTCTCCGGCAAACCCAAGGGCAGCTTCATCAGCTATCGCCACATTGACCCAAGCAAGCGCTACAGCACCCACAAAGACACGATCACCCTCGTCGCTTCCGGCGGCCCGGGCGTGCCCGGCGGCACCCAGGGCAAACCGGTGCAACAGGTCCGTAAATCCCTCGACTCGATGAAGGTCCCCGTCCATTACCATAAGGTGATCGTCGGCGGACAGGGCACCAAGCCAGACACCGTCGTCGCCTCCTACCCCGCGCCCGGCCAGCCGGTGACCGACGACAAGACCGGCATCGAGGTCGGTGTCGCCACAACCGGCAAAGGCGTGGGCTACGACGTCGTGGGTATGGGCAAGGACCAGGCCCAGCAGCAGTACGCGGGCGCCGGCTTCAACGTCACCTTGAGGGCCCGGTTCTCCAGCAAGAAGATGCTCGGCAAAATCGTCGACTCCTACCCCAGGCCCGGCAGTGAGGCGAACGGCGGCAATCTCATATTGTATTACGGTATTGACGCCAGCGGCTTCGACGAAGCGGTAAAGGGCAAGAACGTCATGCACGACGACCTGTATGGCTCGCAGGACGACCCCGTAGGCGCGGCGGCGCCGGTTCAGGGCCGCTACTGCACCAACGGCGGTGAGTGCATCGACTTCACAGACATAAGCGACCATACGTCGATGCCTGCGACCGTCAGCTCCGAATACCCTCTCAAGGACACGAATGACTACGGCCACGGCCTGCTGTTCTGCGGGGCCATCCAACAACCTTTCTGCTACGACATGAACGAAACCAAGAAGCCGCTCTACAAGCAGGGTTCGGGCGCCTTCGAGCTGGCGCCCTATAACTACTCGACGGGCTTCTTCTGCGGCAGCACCTTCGTCGAGGGCGATGCGGGCAGCTCCTGCCACAACGGGCAGATACCCGAGGAATACAACCAGGAATATGCGGATCATCCGACCGGCGCCACCCATCAGATGGGCCCGCTATATATCTATTTCCCGGTGGGTTCCGACGTGTCCAAAGTGATGGATTCCGGCTATTTCGACAAGGCTTATGTCGCCAAGGCCAAAAAGCAGAAGACCCCAGACACCTCGCGCCCGTTCTTCATCCGGCGCGACAAGTCACTATACAAAAAGACCAGCGTGAGCATCAGTAAAATAGACACCCCCAATCCCTTCCTGCCTACGTACGGAGGAGCGGAGAGCTCCCTCGAACCGGTCAAACCCGCGCCCAGCGACGAGACGGCCTACTATCTCGTCGACCAGCCGCAGCTCGACTGGGATTCGCTGCCCGACCTCGACCAGTAGCGGGGTGACGAGTCGGACGGCGATATGACACGGTATGACGCAATGGCATAGACGATAAACCACAGAGAAAAGCCAAAAGAGCCATTACGAGAGCAATGACGAACACGGAGAGAGACAGGACATGAGATTCTGCACCAATTGCGGGCATCCGCTCGCCGACGACGAGGAGTTCTGCGGGCAATGCGGCACCCCGGCGCCCACCGCGCAATCCGCAGGCGCTGGTTCCACGAGCAACGCCGCCGGTAATACCAACACGAGCGGCAAGGGCACTGCAGGTAGCACTGCGGCCGCAGACAACGCAATCCCGCCCCTCCCCGGTTCCACACAACCGGTTCCTGCACCCACTGCACCCGCCGGAGGCCAGGTGCCGCTGCCGCACACTTCGCCGTCTACCTCGACTGTCGCCTCAGGCACCGCCTCACCCGCAGCAACGGCCGCCGTAACGACGGCCGCCAAAACGCAGGCCAAAAAGAAGCTGACCATCATCATCGCGGCCGTCGTCGCCGTCGTGCTGGTGGTCACGGGCGTCGGCTTCGGCACCTACAAAGCCGAAATCTGGGGCGGCAAGACCATTCCCGGCATAGCCGATCTGGGCGTGAAGAAATCCGCGAAAACCCACGAATTCACCACCGCCGACGTGGAATACTCGCTGCACGAACGCGGCTTCAAAACCGCCACAGAGCAGGTCTTCTCGCCCAAGCCCAAGGGCACTTTCCTCAAATACCGCAACGTCACGGTGGGCAAGCGCTACAACGTGAAACGCAACCCGGTCATCCTCACCGTATCCGCCGGCCCGGGCGTGCCCAAAGGCACCAAGGGCAAACCGGTGCAGGACGTCACCGACAGCCTCAAATCCATGGGCGTTCCGGTCCATTATCATAAAGTGATAGCTCGGGCGAGCCGGCACAAGGAAGGCACGGTCGTGGCCACATACCCGGCCGACGGCAAGCCCGTGGTCGACACCGACCATGGCATCGACGTCGGCGTCGCCACCATCGGCCACGGCATCAGCTACGACGTCCTCGGCATGGACAAAGACAAGGCACAGAAGGAATACGCGTCCCCGGCCTGGATCGTCAAGCTCATGCCTCGCTTCTCCAGCAAGAAGATGATCGGCAAGATCGTCGACACCTATCCCAAGCCGGGCACGGCCTCGGAAGGCGGCGGCCTCATCCTCTTCTACGGCATCGACGCCAGTGGCATGGACGACGCGGTCAAGGACGAATACGACAAGATCGACGGCAAGGTCATCGACCTCTGGTCCCTCAACGCGCCCGTCGGCGGCAAATACTGCACCAACGCCGGCAAGTGCCTCACCCTCAAGACCAAGGTCGACAGCATCCTTTACCAACCATACGTCACCGTATCCAGCTCTGAAATCGCGAACCCTTACGACCACCTCGCCTTCTGCCACGCCGGCGGCGACCCGGCCTGTTCGCTGGGCAATGAATACGGCGAGCACGGCGAGCTCTACTACCGCCACCTGGGCGCCTTCGAACTGATGAGCGCAACAGCCATGAACCAGATCAAATGCGGCGACCACGATGACGTAGGCCGCACCTCCAGAAGCTCGCGCTGCGTGGCCGGCCAGGTCGTGCCGTACGACGGCTCGGACTCCTCGATGAGCGGTGCCACCTACGAGATGGGCCCTCTCTACGTCTACTTCCCGGTCGGCTCGAAAGTCAAGAGCGTGGTCGATTCCGGCTACTTCGACAAGGACGCCACGGCCAAGGCCAAGAAGCAGAAGGCAGTGGACACCTCGCGGCCGTTCCTGATCAGCCGTGACAAAAGCCTTTACAAGACCACCAGCGTCAACGTGCCCGACATGCGCACGCCAAACCCCTTCATCCCCGAAATGTACAAAAAGGACAACGGCACCCTCGTGCCGATGAAGCCCGCCCCGAGCGACGAGACCGCCTACTATCTGATCGACGACCCGCTGGATTGGGACGCGTTGCCCGATTTCGACATCACGAAGGCGCCCAAGAAGCAAGCTGCCGGCAAGTCCGGTTCCTCCGCCAAGAAGCCGAACAAGGGCTATAAGCCCCGTCTGCTCACCAAGGACTCCACCCCGGACCAGATCATCGAAGCGCTGGAAAACAACGACTTCGGACCAATCGCGGGCGATTACTGCAACACCGCCAAGGAATGCGTGCACATCAGCCGCACCGGAATCCTGACCGGCATCAGCGGCGCGGACGAGCTGTCCGTGCACAACGGCAGCCATCTCGCCCTCGCCGAAAACGTCGCCAGCACGAGGACCCCGTACAAGCCCAAATCCAGCACGCCGTACCTCAACCTGCGCGGCCCGGACAGCGAATACGGCTGCCAGGGCGGCAAGGGCCTCGACCAGTGCGCGGACGTCACGATTCCCGAAATGACCTCGACGCCCACCGACCTGATCTACGTCTTCAAGGGCGCGGACACCTCAAGCTGGTATCAACACGGCAACAGCGGCGAGAACAACCCGGGCTTCCTGGACGCCGAGGGCGACAAAAGCAAGCCTGCACCCACCACCATGCCATACATCTTCTTCATGAACAGCCACAGCTCCTCCATGTTGGACCCGCCTAGGAAGGACACCGTCTACTACCTGCAGCAATGACGGCAGACGAAGCCGAGACCCACTTGCGCCGCGAACTTTCCCGCCGCCGGGTTTCGTGGTGCAAGTCGGTCGTATCATATTTTTAGAGAATATCGGCATGAGGGAAAGATGGTAATGAGGTTCTGTACCAACTGCGGCAACAAGCTCGATGACAACGCACAATTCTGCACGGCGTGCGGCACCGCCCAGCCCGCAACGCACGACACGGCAAACAACGGCGGCAACGGGCTCGCAAACAACAGCGGCACTTTTGCCGGCAGAACCCCGTCAGCCAGCGGCATCACACCGGCCATTCCTTTGCCCGGCAGCGGCGTGAACGGCACGCCATCGGCTCCCGTTCCGGCACCGGCCACAGCTCCTGTGCCAACCCCTACTTCCGCTCCGGCCGCCGCTCCGATGCCAACGCCGGCTGCGACTACGGCACAACCCGCACCCGTCTACTCGAATTCCTCGGCTACAAGCCCCGCTCCAGCTCCCGCAGCGAACGCAGGCGCAGGCACAGAGCCGGCAGGCACCGCCATCGCAGGAGCGGCGAGCGCGACAACAACCGCGGTCCGCCAGCACACCAAAAAGCGGCTAGTCATCATCATCGCCGCCATCGTGGCGGCCATCCTCGTCGTCACGGGCGCCGGCTTCGGCACCTACAAGGCGGAGCTCTGGGGCGGCAAAACCGTGCCGGCACCGGCCAGTCTCGGCATCGCCAAGTCCAAGAAAACCCACGAATTCACCGCCGCCGACGTCGAACAATCCCTGCACGCCAAAGGCTTCAAAACCACCGTCACCGAAACGTTCTCAGCCAAGCCCAAGGGCAGCTTCATCAACTACCGCGGCATCCAATCCGGCAAACGCTACAGCACCGGCAACAACCCCATCACCATCCTCTCCTCCAACGGCCCCGGCGTACCCAAAGGCACCAGCGGCCAACCCGTGCAAAACGTGACCGAAAACCTCGAATCGATGGGCGTCTCGGTGCACTATTACAGCATCGTCGTCTCCGATCACGGCCCAAAGGAGGGCACGGTCGTCGCCTCCTACCCCGCCGACGGGCAGCCGGTGCGCGATACCAAAACCGGCATCGAGGTCGGCGTGGCCAAACGCCATGGCGGCATCGGCTACGACGTCCTCGGCATGACCAAGGACAAAGCCAA